>DATBZY010000001.1:0-9867 GCA_036512915.1 Pseudolabrys sp.
TAGCCAGGAACCCTCTGCCCTGCCAGCCGTTGCACTAAGCTTTGGGCTTCTGAACGAAGCAGAAACCACGGTCGAATATGGTGTTGGGCTAACCGTGCAAAATAGCCACACTCCGTATTCGTTTGGACCGGCGTGTTGTGAAATACGTAACCGGTGCCGGACTATCGGTTAGAATGACTCGATAATATATGGGGGCACTGCCCCTTGCAGCCTTTGGGAGACGACGTGGTGAAAAGCGTTCGATTTGACCGTCTGTTGGCCTCGACCGCCCTCGGACTGGTGCTGATGCTGTCCAGTCATCCTGGCATGGCACAGCAGTCCGAAAGGCAGATCGAGGCCGCGGTCCCCATGCCAGATACCTCCCTGCCACCGCCGCTGACGGCGAAGGACGTCGAGGGCACACCGAGCCAGGCGGCGCCGGCCGATATCGCCAAGGAGGCTCCCAAGCAGAACGCCGCCGCGCCCGCGGCCGAGCCGTCCAAGACTGAGCCGACCGTGACCGCACCGGCGACGACCACCTCCGCCACCGCGGACAGCGCCGTCACCGACAAGCTGCGCGAGATGCTCGCCGGCAAGCTCGACCGCAGCGTCAGCCGCAAGGCCGACCGCGCCGGCATCGAGTCCTTCTACAGCGCGCGCAACTACGCGCCGCTGTGGGTGAGCGCCGGCGCCGCCAATGAGCGCGCCCAGTCCGCGATCGCCTATCTCGCGCAGGCCAACGCCGTCGGCCTCGACCCGAATGACTATCCGACGCCCGATTTCAAATCGGCCATCACCGCCGATGCCCTGGCCGAGGCCGAGCTCAAGCTCACCGCCTCCGCTCTCACTTTCGCGCGCCAGGCGCAGATCGGCCGTATCCACTACAGCCGCGTCGACGCGGACATCGCGTTCAACCTTGTCGCGCCTGAGCCGGCCGACGTGCTGGCCAAGCTCGCCGATGGCAACGATGCCGGCAAGACGCTCGACAGTTTCAATCCGCCGCAGCCGGGCTTCAAAGCGCTCAAGGCCAAGCTCGCCAAACTGCGCAAGGGACCTGCGCCCAAGGCCGAGGAAGAAAAACCCGCGCCGGTGCGTGTCGGCGAAGGCAAGATCCTGCGCCCCGGCATGAAGGATCAGCGCGTGGTGAGCCTGCGCAAGCGATTGAACGTCGCCGGCGACAAGGACAATCCGCTCTATGACGACGCGGTGCGTCAGGCAGTGAAGGCTTTCCAGACGGAAGCCGACCTCGGCGCCGACGGCAACCTTGGCGCCAACACCGTGCGCGCGCTGAACGGCGAGCGGCAGGCCGCGCGCCGTCCGTCGGCCAATCCGATCGATACCATCGTGGTCAACATGGAGCGCTGGCGCTGGCTGCCGCGCGATCTCGGCAATCCGCATGTGATCGTCAACGTGCCGGATTACACCTTGACGCTCTATAACGACGGCAAGGTCTACTGGCACACCAAGATCGTGGTCGGAAGGCCGGGCAAGGCGGCGACGCCGATGACCAGCGCGGAGATGAAATTCATCACCGTCAATCCGACCTGGAACGTGCCGCCGTCGATCATCGAAAACGAATACCTTCCGGCGCTGCAGCAAGACCCGCAGGCGCTTGAGCGCATCGGCCTGCAGCTGACGCAGGATGCGGACGGCACCATTCACGTCTTCCAGCCGCCGGGCGCCGGCAACGCGCTCGGCCGCATTCGCTTCAACTTCCCGAATAAGTTCCTGGTCTACCAGCACGACACGCCGGACAAGCATCTGTTCACGCGCGACAAGCGCGCATTCAGCCACGGCTGCATGCGGGTGCAGAATCCGCTCACCTACGGCGAGAAGCTGTTGTCGTTGGTGCTGCCGAACGAGCACTACAACGAGGCGCGGCTGGAGAAGATGTTCGGCGGCAGCGAGATCAACATCAATTTCCCGAAAACGGTCTGGGTTCACCTGACCTATCAGACCGCCTTTGTGGACGAGGATGGCAAGCTGCAGCTGCGCGAGGACGTCTACGGCCGCGATGCGCGAATGATCGCGATCCTCAAAGGCAGCGAGCGCAAGGTCGCCGAGATTCCGATCGAACGCCCGGCGGACCTGTCGTCCAAGCCGGTGCGCATGCCGGTCGGCACGTATGGTGGCAATAGCGGCGGCGGCTACTACAGCGGCCCCGGCTTCTTCGACTTCCTTTTCGGCAGCGCACCGCCGAGCCCGCAGCCCTATCGGCCGCGGCCCCCGCGCCACAACAACGGCCGCGTCAGCTCGCGCTGATCGCGGACCGACTTCAAATGCCAACGCCGGCGAACCTCTCGCCGGCGTTTTTGCATCTGGAGGCGCCAGAGCGCGGGCCTTAAGGGGCGGACGGGATTGCGGCGGGGTCGCGATTGGTACAGCTGGGTGGGCTCGAACCACCGACCTCTGGTTCCACAGACCAGCGCTCTAACCAACTGAGCTACAGCTGCACACGGATCGCCGGCCTTCGTTGTGTTTGCGCATGATCTTATCCGAAAATCGGTACCCAGTTTTCGGGCTCATGCGCCGGCCGGGCGGGCGGAACCTAGGTGCCGCTTGCCATTTTGGCAAGCGGGTTTGACCGGCCCGCTCAAAAAGCAAAAGCCCGGACGGTTGCCCGCCCGGGCTTGTGACTGGACGCGGCGACAGTGCGCCGCGGCAATGCTGTGGAGCGTCAGGCCGTCTTACGGAAGCTGCTGATGCTTTCCTTGATCGGCTCGACGGTCTCGGTCGCCACCTTCTGCGCGTGCTCGGTAAGCTCCTTCGCCTGCGCGGTCACGGTGTCGAACTGCGTGCGCATATAGGCAGTGGTGCGCTCGACCACATCGGAATAGGACTTCGCGGTCAGCAATTCGCCGAACAGGTTGAAGGCGGCGTTGCTGTTGGTGCGCGCGGTCTCGATCAGCTTGAGGCCGTAATCCGAGGCGCCCTTGGAGGCGTTGCTATAGGTATCCTCGAGCGTGTCGGTGGCCTGCTCGGCCGCGCTCTTGATCTTCTCGTAATTGTCCTTGGCCTGCGCGATGCCCTTCTCGGCAAGCTCGCGGAAGGCGGCCGGCATTTCGACGTTTGGCATCTCAAACTTCGGCATGTCGAATTTCGGCATCTCGAACTTGGGCATCTCGAACTTGGGGGTCTCGAAGACGGACGCAGTGGCAACCGGCTTCGGCTTGATTTTCGGCGTTGCAGCCTGGGTGGAGGTGGTTTCAGCCATGACAGTCATCCTTGGCTTGGAGGGCGGTTTCCGGCTGGAAGCGAGCTGCCGCCCTCGGCATATCGGCTCGCGCCTGTTTCAGGACCCGCCGCCATCAGGGGCGCCAAAGGGGCGTCTGGGCGAGTGCTATGAACCCTATATAGCATCATTTTTGGTGCATTGCAATAATTATATTGCAGTGCGCAATAACGTGATAAATCGACCCTCGCCGGCAGTGCGCCGGCGCGCGGCCACCAATGGTCCAATGAGCGGCGCTATTACGAGACGCCCTTCCCGCCCATCTTGGCCGCCTGCTTGCTCAGCTCCTTGGCTTGGTCGCTGAGCGCCGCGATCTGGCTTTTGACGTAGTCGGCCTGCAGCGCCGTCACTTCCTGGAAATCCTTGGCGTGCAAGAGCGCCGCTGAGCAAATTCGAACGAGGACGCGACGTTGCGCTCGGCAAAGCGCATGGCGAGTTCATTCGCCTCCTTGGCGCCTGTCCGCGCGCTGGCGGCCTGGTTCGCGGCGGTGTTGACCGCCTGTTGCGCGGCCGAGATGAAGGTATCGAAGGCCTGTTTAGCCTGTTCGACGCTTTTCTCCGCGAATGCGCGCATTTCCGCCGGGATTTCCAAATTCGCACTGGCTTCCTTCGCCATGACAACCTCCTGCCTATGCACCGCCGGCCACCACCGGCCTTAGCGCCAGTGTTGGAACTCGCGCATTAAGGTTATCGCCGCTTGGTGTCGCCCATGAGCCCCCGCGTCGTGGACGTGGCGCGCAAGCAGCCGTATTAAGGCTTTATTAGCCGTAATCCGTGCGACGTGAGCGATGAGTGGGACCGAGTTCCAATTCGCCTGGCTGAACGATCCGCGGCTCGCGGCACATGCCTTGAGTCCGACGCCAGTATGGCTATGGAGCGCGGATGCAAATTGCGTTCTGTGGGCCAATCCCATCGCCGCCGCGATCTTCGATGCCGTCTCGCCCGGCACGCTCGCATCGCTCCGCTTCGAGTCCAGCAATCCGAGTGCCGCGCAGATCGCGCGCCTTGCCGGCACGTTGCCGCATGGCGGCGCGCCACGGCTCGAGCGGCTGCGCGGTTTCGGCGCGAGCATCGGCGGCACGCTCATCTGCCTGTGCTCGCGCATCGCGCTGAGCGACAACAGCGCCGGCATCCTGGTGGCTGCGACCGAACGGGCCGGCAAGGACCTTAGCCTTCCCGAACGCGCGCGCCGAATTCTTGCCGACATCGAGCAGCCGGCGGCGATCTTCACCGCTGACGGCGAGCTGATCGATGCCACATCGGCCGCACGCGAGCGCTTCGGCAATCATCGCGACCTGATCGCGCTCGGCGCTGAGAAACTCGCCCGCGAGGCCAGCCGCAACGGAACAGCCGAAGGCGAGATCGCGGCCGGACATATCACGATGCTGCGGCTCGGCGCCGGCGCAACCGTCACGCTGCTTGTTGCGTTCGCCGCGCCAGCATTCGCCGCGCCCGCAAGCGCCTCGCACGCCGGCTCGCGCGCGAGCGATGCCGCGGCGGCAATCGCGGCATCCAGCACACCGAGCCGCGCCGCGCCGGAGCTGCGCCCGCGCCAGCTTCCCTTCCGCTTCGTCTGGCAGATGGATGCGGCCACCCGCTTCACGTTCGGGACAGAGGACTTCGCCCAACTGATCGGACCGAAGACCGCCGCCGTGCTCATTCGCACTTGGGCGGACATCGCCGATGCGCTCAAGCTCGACAGCCAAGGCCAGATCGCGAGCGCGCTGGCTTCGCGCGACACCTGGAGCGGCATCGTCGTGCTGTGGCCGGTCGATGATTCAAGCAAACGCTTGGCCGTCGAGATGTCCGGCCTGCCGGTGTTCGATCGCGAACGGCAATTCGCCGGTTATCGCGGCTTCGGCATCTGCCGCGACGTCGACCGGCTTGCCGAACTCGAGCGCCGGCGGGCGCAGCCGGTGTCGGCACCGGTCGCGCTCCCATCGGAACAGCCGATGGCCAATGTGCTGGCATTTCCAACGCCACCGCCCCCGCCGCCCGCCGAACCGGCGCCGGCGCTCAGCCCGGGCGAGCACAGCGCGTTCCAGGAGCTCGCGCGCGAGCTCAGCGCGCGGCTCAAAAAGGCTCCGGGCAAAACGAGCGGCGGCGAAGCGCCGGACGATTTTGGTGCCGAGCCCTTTATCGCGCCGGCACCGCCACCGGCCGAGCCGCCGAAAGCTGCGCGTAACGGCGATGCCGCGCGCGACACCCAGGAGGGGCGGCCGATCCTCGATCGTCTGCCGATCGGCCTGCTGGTCTATCGGCTCAACAACCTGATCTACGCCAACCGCGCATTCCTCGATTGGACCGGCTATCCGACGCTCGAATCGCTGGCCGAGGCCGGCGGTCTCGATAGCCTGTTCATCGAGACCAAACAGGCGCCGGACGCCAAAGACACAAAGAACGGCGCCAAGACGCTCAGCATCACCACCGTCAACGGCAAGCAGAAGCCGGTCGAAGGCCGCCTGTTCAGCGTGTCGTGGAATAACGAGAATGCGTTGGTGCTGATGATCAATACCCAACCGGTTGCCGACGACCGCAGCAAGGCGGCGGAAATGTCGCTGCGCCGGGTCGAGGAAGAGAACCACGAGCTCAGGGCGATCCTCGATACCGCGACCGATGGCGTGCTGGTGCTCGATCGCGCCGGCCGCGTGCTCTCCGCCAACCGTAGCGCCGAGGCGCTGTTCGGCTATGATGCTGCCGACTTCGCCGATCTGTCGTTCGACGACCTGTTCGCGCCGGAAAGCCGGCGCGCCGTGCTCGATTATCTCGAACGGCTGGCACGCGGCATCGCCGCCGGTATCCTCGAAGCCGGCCGCGAGGCGATCGGACGCGTGCGTCAGGGCGGCCTGGTGCCGCTCTACATCACCATGGGGCGGATCGAGGACGGCGAAAAAATCTGCGCCGTACTGCGCGACGTCACCGCCTGGAAACGCACCGAGGAAGAATTGATCAATGCCCGGCAGCAGGCTGAGCGGGCTTCTACCGCCAAATCCGAATTCCTCGCCAAGATCAGCCACGAAATCCGCACGCCGCTCAACGCCATCATCGGCTTCTCCGAGGTGATGATGGACGAGCGCTTCGGCCCCGTGGGCAACGAGCGCTACCGGCAATACCTCAAAGACATCCACTCCTCCGGCGGGCATTTGATCTCGCTGCTCAACGACTTGCTCGATCTGTCCAAGATCGAGGCCGGCAAGCTCGAGCTCACTTTCGTGAGCGTCAATCTCAACGACCTCGTGCAGCAATGCGTCGCCATCATGCAGCAGCAGGCCAACCACGAGCGCGTCATCATCCGCACCTCGCTGCCACCCAACCTGCCGCAGATCGTCGCCGACGCGCGCTCAGTGCGCCAGATCGCGCTCAATCTGTTGTCGAACTCGATCAAGTTCACCGGCGCCGGCGGGCAGGTGATCGTCTCCACCGCGATCACCGACGACAATGAGGTCGTCCTGCGCGTGCGCGACACCGGCGTCGGCATGAGCGAGAAGGAACTGCAGACCGCGCTCGAGCCGTTCCGCCAGCTCGCCACCTCCGCGCGCTGGGGTTCGACCGGCACCGGCCTCGGGCTGCCAATCACCAAGGCGTTGGCGGAGGCCAATCATGCCCGCTTCCGCATCACCAGCCAGGTCGACGCCGGCACGCTGGTCGAGGTGGCCTTTCCGGCCACCCGCCTGCTCGCGCAATAGCCGCCGCGGCAGGCGATCGTCGAGACCTCGATGGCCGAAATCGCCGACGAAGTAAGCCTAACGGGCGCAGCCATGAAAGGGTCACAGAGGCCGTCCACGGTTGGCGACAGTGGGGCCGATGGTATAGTCCGCCGGCGCCCGACACCGAAACAAACCCGGAATTTCTCCCTTTGACGGCCACAACTGGCTTTAGACGCCTGGGATTTGCGCTGCTCGCCGTGATCGCGGTTGCAGCCGGCGTGCTTTTGACCGCGAGCTTCCTGATCTCGGCCGAAACTGTGCGCCAGCAGGCGATGAGCCAAATCCGCACCGTCACGGGCTTGAATCCGGTGCTGCGCGGCGAGCCCACGGTCTCCTTGTTTCCCTCCGGCAGCGTGAGCTTCGCCGACGTGGTTCTGGGCGACGCCAAGCGGCCGGCGCTCACCGCCGAGCGGCTGACCGTGCGCCTGCGCTTTTTTCCGCTGCTGATCGGCCGTGTCGAGATCGCCGATGTGTCGCTGGAGCGGCCGACTATCGCGATCGATCTAGAGGCGAACGGCCAGTCCAACTGGTCCGGCCTGATCGAGGCGCTTGCGCGCAGCCAGAAGCCGGACGCAGCCCGCGTCGCGGCCTTCTCCGAGATGCGCATCAACAACGGCACCGTGCTGGTGCGCAACGAGGCGGGCAAGGTTTACGAGACGCTGAACGGCGTGGAATTTTCGCTGGCCTGGCCATCGATCTCTAAGAGCTTCGGCGCCACCGGCCACTTCTTCTGGCATGACGCGCCGGTGGCTGCGAGCCTCACGCTCGCCGATTTCCCGGCAGCGCTGGCGGGCAACCGCACCGGCTTGAAGCTGCGCGTCGCCGGTGCGCCGATGAAAGCCGCGTTCGAAGGCTCGATCAGCGTCAAACCGACGCTCAAGATCGAAGGCACGCTCGCCGCCGACGCCGCCTCGCTGCGCGATGCGCTGATCTGGGCCGGACAGAAGCCGCTGCCCGGCGGCGGCTTCGGCCACTTCGCGATCAAGGCGCAGACCAATGTGGTGGGCGGCACCATCGGTCTCTCGAGTGTCAACGTCGAGCTCGACGGCAACACCGCCGAGGGTGTGCTCACCTTCGCCACCGATGGGCGGCAGACGCTGCAGGGCACGCTTGCCGCCGATTCGCTGGATTTCACGCCCTATGTCTCCACCGTCCGCCTGCTCACCGCCAATCAGCGCGAGTGGAACAGCGCCGCCATCACGGTCGACGGCCTCGCGGGCATCGATTTCGACCTGCGGCTGTCGGCGGCGAGCGTGCTGATGTCCAACGCCAAGCTCGGCCGCACCGCCATCGCCGCCAATCTGCGCGGCGGCCATCTGGTGGTGACCGTCGGCGAGGCGCAGGCCTACGGCGGCGTGATTAAGGGCTCGCTGGCGCTCGCCAATTTCGATACCGGCGTGGACATCAAATCGCAGCTGCAATTCATCGACGTCGATTTGGAAAGCTGCCTCGGCCAGTTGTTCGGGCTGCGCCGGCTGGAAGGCAAGGGCAACATTTCCCTGGCGGTCGAAGGCACCGGCGAAAGCGTGCTCGCGGTCACGCGCACCTTGAACGGCACCGCCAGCCTCACCGGGCAGGACGGCGCGCTCGCCGGCCTCAATGTCGAGCAGTTGCTGCGACGCCTGGAGCGGCGGCCGCTGTCGGGCGGCGGCGAATTCCGCAGCGGGCGCACGCCCTACGACAAAATCACCGTCGCCCTGAAGATCACCCAGGGCATGGTCACGGTCGAAGACATGAAGATCGAGGGCGCGGCGGTGCGGATGGCGCTCGCCGGCTCCGCCTCGATCCCGGAACGCGAACTCGATCTCAAGGGCACAGCCGCCCTGGTGACCGCCAGCCGGCCGGGCGCGGCCGCGTTCGAACTGCCCTTCATCGTGCAGGGTTCGTGGGACGATCCGATCATGCTGCCCGATCCGGAGGCACTGATCCGGCGCTCGGGCGCGGCGGCCCCGCTGCTTAATGCGGTGCGCGAGCGCAGCGCGCGCGATGCCGTGCGCTCGGTGATCGAACGGCTAACCGGTACCCCGTCCGGCGGCGCCATCCCGGCGGCCGAGCATTCCACCGCGCCGGCAGCTGCGCCAAAGCCCGAATAAAAGCCTGATTTTGAAGGCCTGATTTTGCTTGCGCATGATCTTGTCCGAAAACCGGTTCCCACTTTTCGGG
This sequence comes from Pseudolabrys sp., assembly GCA_036512915.1. GTDB lineage: Bacteria > Pseudomonadota > Alphaproteobacteria > Rhizobiales > Xanthobacteraceae > Pseudolabrys. Next base: position 9,082 of record DATBZY010000001.1, read on the forward strand.
ATCATGCGCGGCGCGCGTGCCGCCGCGCTGCTATTTGACTATCATTGCGTCCGGGCGAATCACCCGCCGGTCTTGAAGCCGGCGCGACGGGGCGCGCATGCTGCATCCCATCCTTCGGACTTTGGTCAAGGTCGCCGTCGCCTCGCTGGTGGTGGGAACCATCCTCGCCCATTTCGGCATCACGGCCGAGCAATTGATGCGCGAATTCGGTCTCTCGGCCGAGCGCCTTGAGGACTATGCGCGGCAAGGTTTTGCCTGGGCCTGGCCGAACGTGCTGCTCGGCTCGCTGGTGATCGTGCCGATCTGGTTCCTGGTCTATTTGTTCCGCCCGCCCGGACAGAGCCGCAGCGAATAGAGCATGCAAGATCATGCGCAAGCAAAAATTCACACTTGCGCGCCCAGGGCCGCACGCTCGCGCCGCACCGCGCCGCGCTTGGCCATCAGCGAAGCCGCGATCGTGCCAATCGCCACCAGGCGATCATGATGCTGCAGACCGCGTTGATCTCCGGCTTCACGCCCAGGCGCACCTCCGAATAGATGCGGATCGGCAAAGTGGTCGCGCCCGGCCCGGTGGTGAAGCTCGCGATCACCAGATCGTCGAGCGAGAGCGAGAACGCCAGCATCCAGCCGGCGGCGATGGCCGGTGCGATCAGCGGCAAGGTGATCGTCAAAAACGTCTTGAGCGGCGGGCAGCCGAGATCCATCGCGGCTTCTTCCAGGCTGCGGTCGAAGGAAACCAGCCGCGCCTGCACGATCACGGTGACGAAGCACATGGTCAGCGTGGTA
>DATBZY010000002.1:0-9587 GCA_036512915.1 Pseudolabrys sp.
GCGTGCCGGCCGCGCTGTCGCGCGATGCCGGGCGATACTTGTGCAATTACCTGTGCTGGCGCGCCGCCGAGGCGGCCGGCCAGCCGCGCGGCCCGCGCCTTGCCGCTTTCGTGCATGTGCCGAACATCGCTCGCGGCGCGCGGCGGCCAGGAAAGCGCCGCAAACTCAATCTCGACGATCTCACGCGCGCCGGCAACTCGATCCTGACGGCGCTCGTCACGGCAGCACGGCGTTAACCTCGCATAATCCCCCTTGGCGCAAAATGCGGTCATGCCAATCGACCGCCGCCGCTTGCTTGTTGGTCTCTCGACCGGCGCTGCCGTCCTCGCCGCGCCGCTCTCGGCCTTCGGCCTCGACGCCGCGCAATTCGGCGTGCGTGCAGGCAGCCTCGATGACCAAAGCCGCGCCCTGCAGCGGGCCATCGACCAGGCGGCACACGCCCGCGTCCCGCTGATGCTGGCGCCCGGAGTCTACCGCGCCGGCGATCTCAAGCTGCCGGCCGGCGCCCACCTTGCGGGCATGCGCGGCGCCAGTCGGCTGATCTTGACGCGCGGACCGTCCCTGCTGTCCGCCGAGCACGCCGACAGTGTTGCTCTCACCGGCCTCGTGCTCGATGGCGGTGGCCAGCCGCTGCCGCAACATCGCGGCCTCGTGCACCTCAACACCACGAAAGCCGTCCGCATCACCGACTGCCAGATCACCGGCGCCGGCGGCAACGGCGTTACGCTCGAGGAGTGCGATGGCGACGTCACGAACTCGACGATCACCGGCGCCGCCGACAATGCGCTGTTCTGCATCGACAGCCGCGGATTTCGCATCGTCGGCAATATCATCGCCAAGTCCGGCAATGGCGGCAGCCGCGTCTGGCAGAGCATCAAGCGCCATGACGGCAGCCTGATCGCCGACAACAGGATCGACGACACCGGCGCGCGCGCCGGAGGCACCGGCGAGAACGGCAACGCGATTAATGTCTTCCGCGCCGCCGATGTGATGGTTCGCGGCAACCAAATCCGCAACGCGGCGTTTTCGGCGGTGCGCGGCAATGCCGCCTCCAACATCCAGATCCTCGGCAACAACTGCGGCGCGCTCGAGGAGGTCGCGATCTATTCCGAATTCGACTTCGAGGGCGCGCTGATCGCCGACAACGTGGTCGACGGCGCCGGCACCGGAATTTCCGTCACCAATTTCAAGGAAGGCGGCCGGCTCGCCACCGTGCGCGGCAATATCCTGCGCAATCTGCGCGCCCGCCAGCCCGGCACGCCGCCGGAGGCAGCCGGTGTCGGCATCGGCGTCGAAGCCGACACCGCGGTGACCGGCAACGTCATCGAGAACGCGCAGACCGCCGGCATCCAAGCCGGCTGGGGCCCATATCTGCGCAACGTCGCGGTCACTGGCAATGTGGTGCGCGACAGCGGCATCGGCGTCGCCGTGTCGGTGGTCACCGGCGCCGGCAGCGCGGTAATATCCGGCAATCTGATCGCCGGCGCGCGGCGGGGTGCCATCGTCGGCATGGAGTGGCACAAAGCGGTGACCGGCGATCTGGCGCTGGCCGGCGCCGAGCGCTATCCGCAGATCAAGATCAGCGGCAATCAGGTCAGCTGACCGGCGCCCGCGCCTGCCACGTTTAGGCCGGAAAGCATCCCTAACTACGGGTCATGCCGTCCACCCGCCGACGTCGCCGTAGAACCCTCATCATGATCACAATCTTCGCGCTGTTTCTCGCCCCGATCCTCGCCCGCGCCGCGTTCTTTGCCATCGGCAATGGCCCGCGCAGCTGGCGCGACGCCGACTGGTCGAGCACCGGCGCGTTGCCGCCGGCCGGCCAATTCAAGCCGGCGCGCCTTGTCGTCTTCACCGGCACCACCGGCGGCTGGAAGGGCGTGTTCGCGGTGCATAGCTGGATCGTGCTCAAGCGTGCCAACGCGCATGACTGGACGCGCTACGACGTGGTCGGCTGGGGCAATCCCGTGCGCACCAACGGCTGGCCGGCGGACGGGCGCTGGTTCGGTAATGCGCCGGTGGCGATCGCTGATGTGTCCGGGCCTGAGGCAGAGCGGCTGCTCCCCAAGATCGAAGCCGCAGTGAACCAGTATCGCTTTCGCCAAGCCGGCGATTACCGCATCTGGCCGGGGCCCAACAGCAACAGCTTCACCGCGGCGGTGCTGCGCGCGGTGCCTGAACTGGGTGTCGCATTGCCGCCGAACGCGGTCGGCCGCGATTTCCGCGACAGATTTTACGCCGGCCGCACCGACAGCGGCACCGGTGTGGAACTCAATCTGCGGGGATTCGCTGGCATCAAGGTCGGCTGGGTCGAGGGCCTCGAGGTCAATCTGCTCGGGCTGGTCGCCGGGCTCGATCTGCGCCACCCCGGCCTGAAGCTGCCGGGATTCGGCCACATCGGCGTCGAATCGCCGGTCGCTACCGCGCTCGCGCGCTAACTTTCTCACGCCGATTTGTCCCGCTGCCACTTTAGCCGGGGTGACGCGGACGCACGCCCCGTGGCAAGTTGGCGGGCAACCAAGGACTTCGATGCGCGACACGCGGCCTTTGCTCGATAAAATTCCATTTCCCGCGATCCGCCGGGCTAAGCTCGACACACTGCAGGTCAATGTTGGCTATCGCTGCAACCAGTCGTGCTTCCATTGCCACGTCAATGCCGGCCCGAACCGTACCGAGGAAATGTCCGGCGCGGTCGCCAACCAGGTGCTCGACTTCGTCAAACGGCGGCGCATCGCAACGCTTGACATCACCGGCGGCGCGCCCGAGCTCAATGCGCACTTCCGCCGCATCGTGGGCTCAGCGCGCAAGCTCGGCGCCAAAGTGATGGACCGCTGCAACCTCACCATCCTGGAGCAGCCGGGGCAGGAAGGCCTCGCAGAATTCCTCGCGCGCGAGCAGGTCGAGGTGGTGGCGTCGATGCCGTGCTATCGGCAGGACAATGTCGAGCGCCAGCGCGGCAAGGGTGTATTCGACAAATCGATCCGCGGCTTGCAGGCGCTCAACGCGCTCGGCTACGGGCGCGATCCGGCGCTCGTGCTCAATCTGGTCTATAACCCGCAAGGGCCGTCGCTGCCGCCGCCGCAAGGCTCGCTCGAAGCCGACTACAAGCGCGTGCTTGGGCAGAGCTATGGCATCGTGTTCAACAAGCTCTATGTTCTCGCCAACATGCCGATCCAGCGCTTCGGCACAATGCTCGTCAGCAAGGGCGAGTTTGACGGCTATCTCGGCTTGCTGCAGGACGCGCATCTCGATGCCAATCTCGACGGCGTCATGTGCCGCAGCCTGATCTCGGTCGATTGGCAACGCTTCGTCTACGACTGCGACTTCAACCAGATGCTCGATCTGCCGCTGCTGCGCGGCAGCCGCAAGCGCGTGCATTTGTCGGATCTGCTCGACGACAACATCGAGGGCAACCCGATCCGCGTCGCCGGCCACTGCTATGGCTGCACCGCCGGACAAGGCTCGAGCTGCGGCGGCGCCTTGAAAGAGGCGGCGGAATGAGCGCTGTGGCCGCACGATGAAACTGTCCATCGTCATGCCGGTGCTCGACGAGGCCGCCGAGATCGCGGCGGCCCTGGCGGCGCTGGCACCCTGTCGCCGGCGTGGCGTCGAGGTGGTCGTGGTCGACGGCGGCAGCCGGGATGGCACGCCCGACCTCGCTCGCCCGCTCGCCGATTGTGTTGTTTCCGGTCAGCGTGGACGCGCCTTGCAGATGAATGCCGGCGCTGCCGCCGCTCGCGGCGATGTTCTGTTGTTTCTGCACGCCGACACGCGATTACCGGAGGGCGCGGACCAACTGGTGCTGGACGGTCTCGCCCGGTCGGGCCGTGCCTGGGGCCGCTTCGATGTGCGCATCGACGGCGGCGGCCTGCTCGGCTTGGTGTCCTTCACGATGAACTGGCGCTCGCGTATCACGCGGATAGCCACCGGCGACCAGGCCATGTTCGTCACCCGCGCGGCGTTCGCGGCGGCGGGCGGCTTTCCGGCCATCGCGCTGATGGAGGATGTGGCGCTGTCGGCGCGGCTCAAGCGCATCGGCCCGCCGTGCGCTTTACGCGCGCGCGTGATCACCTCGCCGCGGCGCTGGCGCAAACATGGAACGCTGCGCACGGTGCTGCTGATGTGGCGGCTGCGGCTTAGCTTTTTCCTCGGCGCCGATCCGGCGAAGCTCGCGCAGACCTACGGCTATGCCCCGGCCGAGCATTAGCCGCGCATGATCCCGAAAAGTGGAGACCGGTTTTCGGAAAAGATCATGGGCAAACGAAATGTCGCCGTCGCCATCATGGCGAAAGCGCCGATCGCAGGCGCCGCCAAGACCCGGCTGATCCCGTCGATCGGCGCACACGCGGCAGCGGTGCTGCAGGAGCGGCTGACCGAGCGCACGGTCGCGACCGCGCTGGCGGCGAAAATCGGCCCGGTGACGCTGTGGTGTGCGCCCGATCCCAGCCACCCCTCGTTTCGCGACCTGGTCACGCGCACCGCGGTAACACTGAAGCGGCAGCCGGCCGGCGATCTCGGCGCGCGCATGCTCGCCGCCATGGCCGCAGCGAACCGCCCTGTGCTGGTGATCGGCACCGACTGCCCGGCTTTCACCGCCGAGCACTTGCGGGCGGCTGCCAACACGCTGCATGACGGCGCCGACGTCGTGCTGATCCCGGCCGAGGACGGCGGTTATGTGCTGATCGGCGCGCGCTCGGCGCACTCCGAGCTATTCACCGGCATCGCCTGGGGCACCGCAATGGTGCTCGCCGAAACGCGAGCGCGGTTGTCCGCACTCCGTCTTGCATCGGTCGAACTCACCCCGCTCTGGGACGTCGACACCGAGGGCGACTTGGCGCGGCTCGAGCGCGAACATCCGGAGCTCGCGCTCTGAATCTAATGGCCGGGCATGCCGGTTATTGCAGCCGGATCAGCACCAGCCCGCACACGATTAGCAGCGCCGCAGCAATGCGCACCGCGCGCAACGGCTCCTTGAGCACGACGACGGCAATGGCCGCGCCAAACAGCACGCTGGTCTCGCGCAGCGTGGCGACGATGGCGATCGGCGCCACCGTCATCGCCCAGATCGCGATGCCGTAGGACAACAGCTGCAAGGCGCCGCCCACAAAGCCGCGCCGCCAATACCGCTGCATCGCCGGGATGACATCGCGACCGTCGCGGTAGAGCGCATAGGGCAGCATCACTAAAGCGATGCCGATGAACAGCCAGAGCGAATAGGCATTCGGGTTGGCGGACAGCCGCGCGCCAATGCCATCCACCACCGAATAGGTGCAGATGGTGAGTGCGGTAAACAGCGCGAAACCGACGGCGCGGCGGTCGATGCGGCTCAACTCGCGGCCGCCGCGCGCCGACAACAGAAACACGCCAGCGACCAGCGCGACGATGCCGCCCCAGCCGATCGGGCTCAGATGCTCGCCCACGAAGGCGGTGGTCGCCGCCGCCGTCATCAGCGGCGCCGAGCCACGCGCGATCGGATAGACCTGACCGAGATCGCCGGTGCGATAGCTTTCGATCAGCGAAGCGAAATAGACCAGGTGGATGATCACCGAGGCGATCAGCCACGGCCAGGCGGCCCAGGCCGGCACGCCGGTGAGCGGCACAAGTGCGAGCGCCACCACGCCGGAACCGATCGAGATCAGCGTCGTGGTGGAAAGCGGGTCGAGCCCGATCTTGATCAGCGCGTTCCAGCCGGCGTGGCAGGCCGCGGCGAACAGCACGCTAAGGAAAACAACGTTTTCCATGCCGGCTGCCGCTCAGCCGCGCGCGGCCGCCGGCGCCCACAGCTTCGGGCCGGCGCGCGCATATTGCGGCGGCCGCGCCACATCGGCGCCGAGCGCCTTGGCCGCGTGCCAGCCCCAATGCGGATCGTCGAGAAAGGCGCGCGCCAGCGAGACCATGTCGGCCTTGCCCTGCGCGACAATCTCCTCGGCATGCTCGGGCTTAATGATCAGCCCGACGGTGCGGGTGGCAATGCCAACCTCTTTCTTCACGCGCTCGGCGATCGGCACGTTGTAGCCGGGCTCGGCCGGATTGCGGATATCGGCGGCGACGCCGCCGGACGAGATGCAGATGAAGTCGAGGCCTTCGGCCTTGAGCAGTTTGGCAATCGCGACGGCGTCGTCAGGCGTAAGCCCGCCTTCGCGCCAGTCGCTGCCGGTGATGCGCGCCCCGAGCGGCACCTCCTTCGGCACCACCGCGCGCACCGCACGCGCAATCGAGAGCGGAAAACGCAGGCGGTTCTCGAACGAGCCACCATACTCATCGGTGCGCTTGTTGGAGATCGGCGACATGAAGCCGTGCATCAGATAGCCGTGCGCCATGTGCAGCTCGATGGCGTCGAAGCCGATGCGCAGCGCGCGTTTGGTGGCGGCGACGAAGGCCTCGCGCACCCGCACCAGGTCGGCCTCGGTGGCCATACGCGGCGTGTGCCAGTTCTCGCCGAACGGGATCGGCGAGGCGGCGAAGGTCTCCCAGGGATCGGCGCCCGGTTTGAGCGCCACGGGCCCCTCCCACGGCTTTTGCGCCGAGCCCTTGCGGCCCGAATGCGCGATCTGGATGCCGAACTTGGCGGTGCCTGCGCGCCGGCACTGGGCAATGACGCGCGCCAGGGCGGCCTCGTTGTCGTCGGAATACAAGCCCAGGCAGCCATGGGTGATGCGGCCGTGGCGCTCGACATGGGTGGCTTCCACCACCACCAGCGCGGCGCCGGAATTCGCCAGCATGCCGAGATGCATCAGGTGCCAGTCGTTGGCGCAGCCGTCGTCGGCGCTGTACTGGCACATCGGCGAGACGACGATGCGGTTGGCAAGCTCGAGGCCGGCCAGCCGATAGGACGAGAAAAGGACACTGCTCATGGGATGCTACAACTCAAGGTGGGAGCGCTGCGCCGACGCTCAGGGCTTCTGGATGGACTTCAGATAGGCGATGATGGCACCGACATCGTCGGCGTCATACTTGAATTCCGCCATTTCGGGGTGGCCGGCCATCATGCCCTCGCCCAGGGCCTCTTTCAGGGATTCGATCGGATAGCGGCTGCCGAGCGTGCGGAACGCCGGGGCGTCCTTTTGCGGGCTGTCGCCGCTGCGGCCAATCGCATGACAGGACCCGCAGTTGCGGGTGAGCAGGGCCTCGCCCAGCTTGAGATCATCGGCGGCCGCGGCCGGCTGCATGGCCGCCGCCAAGGCCAATGCCACGGCCATGACTGTCGGGACAGTTTTCATGCGGCGGGGCGCAGATCATCGTCACGCGCCATCGGCCGTTGGACCCGCCGCCCGCCGGCGAGTTCGCCCCAGACCTTCGCCGCCTTGATCACGTCGAGCATGCGCACAGCGAAACGCTCCTGGGTATAGTAATGGGTCCAGCGGCCGCTGCGGTAAAGCTCGATGAAGTACGCAAGCCGGCGTTCGGCCAGATCGTGCCATTGACGCGCGATGACATCGAGGCGGGGTCCGCCTTGCACTGCCGGCATGAATGGTCCGTGGCGAGTTCCGAATCGCCAAGCGCCCGGCCCGTGAGGGGCCGGTGACGATTTGCACAATGACGCCGACGCGACAGTTAGAGATATCCATGCCGTTTAAGCTGATTCGCCAATGATTTAAAGAGGCTAGATCGCGCCCTACAGGCGGATACGCAATTTGTTGGCCAGCTCGCCGATGACGCCGCGGCGGAACAACAGCACGCAGGCCACGAAAATCACGCCCTGGATCACCAGCACCCACTCGCCCACGGCTGCGAGCTTGTATTGCATGACCAGGATCACGAACGAGCCGACCACGGGACCGAAAATGCTGCCGAGCCCGCCGACCAGCGTCATCAGCACGACCTCGCCCGACATCGGCCAGTTGACGTCGGTGAGCGAGGCCAGTTGCAGCACGATCGCCTTCGTGGCGCCGGCGGCGCCGGCGAGCGTCGCCGACAGCACGAAGGCGACGAGCTTGTAGCGGTCGGTCTTGTAGCCGAGCGAAATCGCGCGCGTCTCGTTCTCGCGGATCGCTTTGAGCACCTCGCCGAACGGCGAATGGATGATGCGGTAGATGAACAGAAAGCCGGCCAGGAAAACGATCAGCACGACGATATACATCGCCATCTCGTTGCGCAGGTCGATAACGCCGAACAGGTAGCCGCGCGGCACAGCTTGGATACCGTCCTCGCCGCCGGTGAATTTCGCCTGTAGCGCGAAGAAAAACATCATCTGCGCCAGCGCCAGCGTGACCATGGCGAAATAGATGCCCTGGCGGCGGATCGCCAGCGATCCGGCCACGAGGCCGCAAACGGCCGCGGTCGCGGTGCCGGTGAGGATCGCCAGTTCCGGCGTGAAGCCCCAGACTTTCGCGGCATAGGCGGAAAGGTAGCTCGCCCAGCCGAAATAGAGCGCATGGCCGAACGACAACAGGCCGACATAGCCGATCAGCAGGTTGAAGGCGCAAGCAAACAACGCAAAGCACATCGCCTGCATCAGGAACAGCGGATAGGTGAAGAATGGCGCCGCGATCAGCGCGGCGACCATGACCACGAAGGCGATGGTCTCGCTGTGCGTGCGCCGCGCGGAGGGCTTCTGGGCGAGCGGATCGACCACGCGTTCCATCATCCTCTCCGCCCGAACAAGCCGGCCGGCCGCACCAGCAGCACGATCGCCATGATGACGAAGATCACGGTGTTCGACGCTTCCGGGACGAACACTTTGGTCAGGCCCTCGATCACGCCGAGCCCGAAGCCGGTAATGATGGCGCCGAGGATCGAGCCCATGCCGCCGATCACCACCACCGCGAACACGACGATGATCAGTTCCGAGCCCATCTGCGGCGACACATTGTAGACCGGCGCCGCCATCACGCCGGCGAAGGCCGCCAGCGCCACGCCGAAGCCGTAGGTGAGCGTGATCATGCGCGACACATTGATACCGAAGGCGCGCACCAGGGTCGGGTTCTCGGTGGCGGCGCGCAAATACGCGCCGAGCCGCGTGCGCTCGATTACAAACCATGTGCCGATGCAGATCGTGAGCGAGGCCACGATCACCCAGGCGCGATAATTGGGGAGGAACATGAAGCCGAGATTGCGGCCGCCTTGCAGCGACTCGGGGACGGTGTAGGGCAAGCCGGCCGAACCGAAAAAGTTGCGGGCCACGCCTTCGACGATCAGCGCCAGGCCGAACGTCAGCAGCAGACCGTAAAGGTGGTCGAGCTTATAGAGCCATTGCAGGAACAGCCGCTCGACGATCATGCCGGTGATGCCGACCAGCACCGGCGCGACGATCAGCGCCGGCCAGTAGCCGAGGCCGGAATATTGCAGCAAGAGATAGGCGGCAAAGGCCCCCAGCATATACTGGGCGCCGTGGCTGAAATTGATGATGTTGAGCATGCCGAAAATTACGGCGAGGCCCAGACTGAGCAACGCGTAGAACGAGCCGTTGATCAGCCCGATCAGCAGCTGGCCGAACAGTGCCGTCAAAGGGATGCCAAGAATCTCAAACACGCAAACGCTCCGTCGGTGCGAAAGGGGCGGGCCAAGGCCCGCCCCTCGTCGTCGTCACATATTAGCCGCTCACCAGCGGGCAGTTGCCTTCCTTGAGCGGACGGAAAGCCTCTTCC
>DATBZY010000003.1:0-7813 GCA_036512915.1 Pseudolabrys sp.
TGATCCCGAAAAGTGGACACCGGTTTTCGGACAAGATCATGCGCAAAAGGAAAATATAATGTCGGACATCACACCCTCACAAACAGTCGGCCCGTTCTTCGCCTATGGCCTTTCGCCGCACAATCGCTGCGACTGGAAGCCGAACCCGGGTTACGACTGGAAGGAAACCGTCGGCGCCGATCTGGTGACGCCGGACGCCACCGGCCAGCGCATCCACATCGAGGGCAGCGTGCTGGACGGCGACGGCAAGCCGATCAACGACGCCATGATCGAGATCTGGCAGGCCGACGCGCAAGGCCGCTACGCCCATGCGCGCGGCGAGCGGCCGCGGCCGAACGCTAAATTTACCGGCTTCGGCCGCTCCGCCACCGACAAGGCGGGGGTCTACAGCTTCGACACCGTCAAGCCTGGCGTGGTGCCCGGCCCCGACGGCAAGCCGCAGGCGCCGCATATCGTGGTCTGCATCTTCTCGCGCGGCATGCTGCGGCAGATCTACACCCGCATCTACTTCGCCGACGAGGCGGCAAACGACGCCGATCCCATCCTGATGCTGGTGCCGGGGGAGCGCCGCGGGACTCTCATTGCCCACAAGGAGACGCGCGGCGAGCTGCCGGTCTACCGCTTCGATATCCGCGTCCAGGGCGATAACGAGACGGTTTTCTTCGATATCTGAACGGGCGAAACACGGTTCCTCGACGTTTGCGCGCGATTTTTGGCTGCGGTGCGGCGATAGCCGCCCACTCTCGCCCACGAGAATACCTGGTAAAGTGGGAACTCGCCCGTACTATTGGGCAGAGAGTTGGAGCCGAATTATACTGATAATCCATAAAATCCGTAGATGCTGGCTTTTAGCCGATGAAAAATTGCCCACCCACCATGCCCAACTTTCCTAACATACATTTTGTGGTTGACGAATAGCCAGGGAGTTGGTTGGCTTTCGACCTGCAACGGCCGTCAGAGCCGGACCGGAAACGCCGCCATGAACGAGATTATTCTTCAGGAGATCAGCGAATTTTGCCGTCAGCGCGGCTTAGCTGAATCGACTTTCGGCCGCCGCGCCGTCAACGACGGCAAGCTTGCCAGCCGCCTGCGCAATGGCGGCCGCATCACCACCGACACGCTCGAGCGCATCCGCGCCTTCATGGCGCGCAACGCCGAGGCCGGGCCGGCGCGCCGCCGCGTGCTGTTCGACGTACCGCCGCCGGCGATACTCTCGGTGGTCGCGCCGCCGGCGCCGCCAGTCGCCGCGGGACAGGCGAGCGACGATCCGCAGCGCAATTTCCGTTTCTTCGACAACCGGCAGAAATATCTGCTGTTCGTGAATACCTGCAGCGAGAAGTGGGAGACCGCGCAACGCGTCGGGCTCGAACTCGCCAATATCCATCCGCGTCCGCCGGCGGTGCGCGTGTTCGACGCCGGCGTCGGCGACGGCACCGTGCTCGCGCGCGTGATGCGCTCGATGAACGACCGTTTTCCCACGATGCCGTTCTACATCGTCGGCAAGGAAATCAGCCTGGAGGATGTTCGGCTTACGCTGCACAAGATGGCGGACCGCTTCATCGAGCATCCCTCTTCCGTGCTGGTGCTCACCAATCTCGCTTATTCGGAAGCGCCCTGGCTGGCGGTGAAATCGCTCAGCGCCGCCACCAGCCTGGTGTGGAAAGAGCTGCCGATGGAAGGCAGTACCGCACATAGCTTCGAGGAGCAGATCACCGCGCTCGAACCGTTCCTGTCCGAGAACTGGAAGGCGCGCGTCTCGCCGAAGAGCGGCAACCCGGTCTATGAGCGCCCCGTCATTCTGGTGATCTATCGTGCCGATCATCGCTTCTTGCTCGATCAGATCGTGCCGAAGCCGGGCGGCACCGTCGCCGACTATGATCTCGTCATCGCCTCACAGCCCTATCGCGCGCGCTCTTCGCTCGAGTTCAAGGCCAAGCGCGTGTTGGCACCGCTCGCCCGCGCGCTCGGGTCCGGCGGGCGCATGATTGCGATGCATTCCTACGGGCATGATCCCGGCATGGAGATCATTCACAAAGTATGGCCGAACGATAATCCGTTCGTGCACAACCGCCACGACCTGCTCAAGGCGGTGAAGCACGAGCTGGGTGCCGCCGGCCGCGATCTCAACTTCAACACCTATTCCGATCAGCGTTCGCTGTTCCGCTACGACATGCACACGCTGCCGTCGGAAATTTCCTCCTCGATCGGCACCTCCACGCTGCTCGCCGCCTGGAACGCGGCGATCTACGTGGCGCAGATTGAGGATGACCGCCTGTCGGATGTGCACAGCGACCGCCGTTACATCGAGGCGACGCGCGACGTGCTGCAGAAGCATGGAGGCCTGTGGTTTTACGATGAATCCTTCGTGATCTCCCACCGGCGCGAGTAAATGCGCGCATTCGCCGAAGGCGTCATGGCAACTGAGTCCACTCCCGCGCGCGATCCCGCCGCCTTCGCGCGGAGCTTTTCGATGGAAGCCACCAGGCCGAGCGCTGCCGAGATTGCCGCGCTCGCCGAATTGCTCGCGCCCGGCACGCCGGTTTATCTCCCCGCGGTGCCGACTCAGCACACGCGCGAACTGATCGCAGCGGCCGCGGGCCTGCGCAAGGCCGGCCTTGAGCCGGTCGCCCATATCGCCGCGCGGCGGCTGTCGAGCGCCGAACAATTGCATGAGCTGCTGACGGGCGTGCGCGGCGAGGCCGACATGCGCCGGCTGCTGGTGATCGGCGGCGACGTGGATTCATCGGGACCTTTCGCTGAGGCGCTTGCGGTCATTCAAAAAGGCCGCTTGCGCGAGTCCGGCATCGAGGAGATTGGCGTCGCCGGCTACCCGGAAGGTCATTCCCGCATTGCGCCCGACCGGCTGGAAGCGGCGCTCGACCAGAAGATTGCCGCGGCCCGCGCCGCCGGCTTGCGGGTGCATATCGTCAGTCAGTTCTCGTTCGCGCCCGCTGCGGTGGTCGGCTGGCTCAAGCGCCTGCGCCAGTGCGGCATCGCGGTGCCCGTGAAGGTTGGCATGGCCGGCCCGACCAGCCTCACCGCGCTGATGCGATACGCCAAGCGTTGCGGCGTCAATGCCTCGCTGCGCGGCCTGGCCTCGGGCGCGGCCAGCGGGCTGCTCGGAAACGTCGGGCCGGACCGGATCCTTGCAGGCTTGGCCACGGCCGGCGACATCGGCGAAGCCAACCCGCATTATTTTTCATTCGGCGGGGTCTTGCAGACCGCCCGCTATGCGTGCGATGCGGCGGCGGGACGGCTCCTGGCCGATCGTGCTATGGCTCAGCCCAACTAAAACCCGCGGCGACCAGGCTGGCGGGGAGTATGCGGAGGAAACGATGACGCAAAGAACCAAGCCGCCATTCCGCGCCGACATGGTCGGTAGCCTGTTACGCACCGCACCGATCAAGCAGGCGCGCGCGCAACGCGAGAAGGGCGAGATCGACGCGGCCCAGCTCAAGGCGGTCGAGGACCGCGAGATCGAGAAGATCATCAAGAAGCAGGAGGAGATCGGGCTTAAGCTCGCCACCGACGGCGAATTCCGCCGTGCCTGGTGGCATTTCGATTTCTTCAGCTTGCTCGACGGCGTCGAGCTCTACGAGCTCGACCACGGCATCCAGTTCCAGGGCGTGCAGACCAAGATGCAGAGCATCAAGGTGACCAGCAAGATCGGTTTCTCCAATCATCCAATGCTGGAGCATTTCAAGTTCCTCAAGGCGCATACTAAGGTGATGCCGAAGATGTGCATCCCGGCGCCCAGCCAAATGCATTTCCGGCTCGAGCCCGGCGCGGTGACCAAGGATGTCTATGCCAGCCGCGACGCCATCTTCGACGATCTCGCCATGGCCTATCAGTCGGCGATCAAGGCGTTCTACGCCGCCGGATGTCGCTATCTGCAGTTCGACGACTGTGCCTGGGCCTATCTCTGCTCGAAAGAGGAACTGCAGAAGGCGAGGGACCGCGGCCTCGACGTCGATCATTTGCAGGAAACCTACACGCGCTGCATCAACAAGGCGCTAGAGGCCAAGCCCGCCGACATGACCATCACCACCCATGTCTGCCGCGGCAATTTCCGCTCGACCTGGATTTCCTCCGGCGGCTACGAGCCGGTAGCCGAGAGCCTGCTCGCCAAGTGCAACTATGATGGCTACTTCCTGGAATACGACAGCGCGCGCGCCGGCGGCTTCGAGCCGCTGCGCTTCCTGCCGAAAGGTAACAAGATCGTCGTACTCGGCCTTGTCACCTCGAAGTCCGGCCGGCTGGAGCCGCGCGCGGACATCAAGAAGCGCATCGATGAGGCGAGCAAATTTGTCGCGCTCGATCAGCTTTGCCTGTCGCCGCAATGCGGCTTTGCCTCGACCGAGGAAGGCAACGTGCTGGCCGAGGACGAGCAATGGGCCAAGCTGCGCATGATCGTGGAGTTGGCGGAAGAGGTTTGGGGGAAGTAATTTCTTATCCTTCCCCTATAGGGGAGGGATAAGAAAGTAAGAGCCGGGACAAGCCCGGCCATGACAACTAAAAAGTAGTCGGGGAGCGAAACAAAAAATGAGTCAACGCACCACGCCGCCCTTTCGCGCCGACATGGTCGGCAGCCTGCTGCGCACCGCGCCGCTGAAAGACGCGCGCGCCAAGCATGCCAAAGGAGAAATCTCCGCCGATGCGCTGAAAGCGGTGGAAGACCGCGAGATCGAGAAGATCGTCAAGAAACAGGAAGAGGTGGGGCTAAAGCTCGCCACCGACGGCGAATTCCGCCGCTCCTGGTGGCATTTCGATTTCTTCCGCGGGCTTTCCGGCGTTACTCCCATCACCACCAATTCCGGCATCAAGTTTCACGGCGTCGAGACCAAGCACGAAAGCATCACGATCACCGGCAAGGTCGACTTCGTCGGCCATCCGATGATCGATCATTTTAAGTTCCTGAAGGCGCACTGCAACGTGACGCCGAAGATGACGATCCCGGCACCGAGCACGTTCCATTTCCGGCAGGGGCGGGTCGCAATCAGTAAAGAGGCCTACCCGGACATCGACGTGTTCTTCGACGATATCGCCGCCGCCTGGCGCAAGGCGATCCGCGCCTTCTACGACGCCGGCTGCCGCTATCTGCAGCTCGACGACACCGCCTGGTCGATGATGTGCGATCCGAACGAGCGCGAGCAGTCGAAGGCGCGCGGCGACGATCCCGACAAGCTGCCGGCGATCTATGCGCGCGTCACCAACGCGGCGCTGGCGGCTAAGCCCGCCGATATGGCGATCACCATGCATTCCTGCCGCGGCAATTTCCGCTCCACCTGGATCGCGCAAGGCGGCTACGAGTTCGTCGCCGAGCAATTGCTCGGCAACACCAATCTCGACGGCTACTTCCTGGAATACGACAGCGACCGCGCCGGCGGCTTCGAGCCGCTGCGCTTCTTCCCCAAGGGCAAGAAGCAGCTGGTGCTCGGCCTGGTCACCTCCAAAAGCGGGCGGCTGGAGCGGCGCGACGACATCAAGCGTCGCATCGACGAGGCCACCAAATATGTCGCGCTCGAACAGCTCTGTCTGTCGCCGCAATGCGGCTTCGCCTCGACCGAGGAAGGCAACGTGCTGGCGGAGGACGAGCAATGGGCTAAGCTGCGGATGATCGTGCAATTGGCCGACGAGGTGTGGGGCCGTTCTTGAAATTTGGGAAATCTTTTTGGCCGCATGCCAATAACATCGCCCACGCGGGATACCGTCAAAAAATCGCGGCGTCACGCGGTATCTCGAAGTCAACCGAAAGGGATGGAAATGTCCAAAAGATCGCAATGGCTTAACCTAAGCCGGCTGGCGTGGTCGGCTGCCGCCGCCGCGCTGCTGTTCACCGCGGCGCCGGCCAAGGCCCAGGAACCGATCAAGATCGGCTTCGGCATGTCGCAGACCGGACCACTCGGTCCCAATGGCAAGTCATCGCTGCTGGCGATGAAGATTTGGGAAGACGACGTAAACGCCAAGGGCGGGCTGCTCGGCCGCCCGGTCAAGCTGATCTACTACGACGATCAGAGCAACCCGTCGCAAGTGCCCGGCATCTACACCAAGCTGCTCGATATCGACAAAGTCGATTTGATCGTCAGCGGCTATGCGTCCGGCCAGATCGGGCCCGCGATCCCGATCGCAATCCAGAAGAAGAAGCTGTTCATCAGCCTGTTCGGCACCGGCGTGAACGAGCAGTTCAAGTATGACCGATATTTCTCGATGATCCCGAACGGCCCGACGCCGAAGCCGGCCTTCACCCGCGGCTTCTTCAAGGTGGCCGAAGCGCAGCAGCCGAAGCCGCAGACGATCGCGATCGCGATGGCGGACGCCGAGTTCGGCCGCAACGCCTGTGAGGGTGCGGCGGAGAATGCTAAGGCCTCCGGCTTCAAGGTCGTCTACAACAAGACCTATCCGCCGGCGACGACCGACTTCACGCCAGTCGTGCGCGCGGTGGCGGCAACCAATCCTGACCTGTTCGTGATCTGCTCCTATCCGCTCGACTCCGTCGGCATGGTCAAGGCCATGCACGAGGTCGGCTTCAAGCCGAAGATGTGGGGCGGCGCGATGGTTGGCCTGCAGGCGACCGTGTTCAAGACCCAGCTCGGGCCGCTGCTCAACGGACTGGTCAATTTCGAAACCTGGTTGCCGCAGAAGTCGATGGCGTTTCCGGGTTCGTTAGAACTCGTGAAGAAGTACCAGGAGCGCGCTGGCGCCGAGGGCGTCGATCCGCTCGGCTACTACATGCCGGTCTGGGCCTATTCCTACCTGCAGGTGCTCGGACAGGCGATCACCGAGACCAAGTCGCTCGATGACGGTAAGCTCGCGGAATATATCCGCGGCGCAACGTTTAAGACCGTGGTCGGCGACGTCAAATTCGGCAAGGAGGGCGAGTGGGCGGAGGAGCGCACGCTGGCGGCCCAGTTCCAGAACATCAAGGGCAACAAGATCGATGATTTCCGCGATCTGTCGACCGAGGTGATCATCTACCCGCCGCAATACAAGAGCGGCAAGCTGATTTACCCGTACGAAAAAGCGATCGCGAAATAGATTTTGCGGTTGCGCATTTCGCGGCAAAATAAGCGGTCGGCGCCGGTCAGGCGCCGGCCGCCTTCGTATTGTGAAGCCTCGCCTATGAATTGAACGATGCAACGAACACAGCCCCCGTTCCGCGCCGACCATGTCGGCAGCCTGCTGCGCACGACGCCACTGAAAGACGCGCGCGCCAAGCGTGAGCGCGGCGAGATCACGGCCGAGCAACTCAAAACAGTCGAAGACCGCGAGATTGCGGGGATCATCAAACGCCAGGAAGACATCGGCCTGCAAGCCGTTACCGACGGCGAATTCCGCCGCGCGTTCTGGAATTACGATTTTCTGGGCGCCCTCGACGGCGTCGAGGCCTATCTCGGCGAGCGCAAGATCAAGTTCCAGGGCCCGAATCCGAAGCCGATGATGCTGCGCGTGACCGGCAAGCTCGGCAGTTTTTCCGGCCATCCGATGCTCGATCATTTCAAATTCGTCGCCGCGAACACGCGCGTGGTGCCGAAGATGACAATCCCGTCGCCGTCGTCATTGCATTTCCGCTATGGCCGCGACGCCGTGCCGGTTGAGATCTACCCGGACATGAACGATTTCTACCGCGACCTCGGGCAGACCTACGCCAAGGCCGTGCGTGCCTTTGCCGACGCCGGCTGCCGCTATCTGCAGCTCGACGAGGTGAACTTCACGTATCTGTGCGATCCCAAGCTGCGCGCCCAGGTCGCCAACCGCGGAGACGATCCTTCGCGGCTGCCGGCGATCTACGCCGCGATGATCAACGCCGCGATCT
>DATBZY010000004.1:0-3912 GCA_036512915.1 Pseudolabrys sp.
CAGCACCCGGTAGCGATCCTTCGGCATCTGCGCGCCCAGCACCGTGACCGTGCCTGAGGTCGGCGTGACCAGGCCCATGATCATCGCGATGGTGGTGGTCTTGCCGGCGCCGTTGCCGCCGAGCAGCCCGGTGATCGAGCCTGGCTCCAAGCAAAACGAGATGCCGTCGACCGCGGTCGCGCCTTTGTAGCGCTTGACGAGGGCGTCGACCGCGATGGCGGAACCGTTCTGCGCGTCCATGAGGTGGAGATGTGACGCCGCAGCGCGTGAATCGCAAGCCCCGCGTGCAAATGCCGCCGCGGTGGGTAATTTGTGCGCACGGCGCATAGCGGTACACTGAAGCTCATGCCCTCGCTTGGCCTTGCCGACCATCACCCGCGCCGCAACGTGCGTCTCGATACGCTGGTGCGGCTGCGCTGGCTCGCCATCATCGGCCAGTCCACCGCCGTGCTGGTGGTCTATTCCGGGCTCGATTTCCCGCTGCCGATCTGGGCCTGTCTTGCGGTGATCACGCTGTCGGCATGGCTCAACGTGGCGCTGCGGCTGCGTTTCCACATGACGCAGCGGCTCGAGCCCGACCGCGCCGCCTGGCTGCTCGCCTTCGACATCGCGGAACTGGCGGTGCTGCTGTTCCTGACCGGCGGATTGCAGAACCCGTTCGCCTTTCTGTTCCTGGGGCCGGTGCTGCTGTCGGCGACGGCGCTGCCCCCGCGCTTCACGCTGCTGCTCGGCGCCTTCGCGGTGGCGTGCGCGACCGTGCTGGTATTCGTGCATTATCCGCTGCCGTGGGACAGCGACGATCCGCTGCAACTGCCGCCGATCTACATGATGGGCGTCTGGCTATCGATCCTGCTCGCGATCGGATTCATCGGCGTCTATGCCTGGCAGATCACCGAGGAATCCCGGCAGCTCACCGACGCGCTGGCCGCCACCGAACTGGTGTTAGCGCGCGAGCAGCATCTCTCGCAACTCGACGGGCTCGCCGCTGCCGCCGCGCACGAGCTCGGCACGCCGCTGTCGACCATCTCGGTGATCGCCAAGGAGCTGGAGAACGCGATCGCGCCCAATGCGCCGCACGGCGACGACGTGCGGCTGTTGCGCGAGCAGGCGAAGCGCTGCCGCGACATCCTGGCCAAGATCACCGAATTGTCGTCGAGCGGCGAGCCGTTCGACCGCACGCCGCTCACCGCGCTGATCGAGGAGGTGGTGGCGCCGCATCGCAATTTCGGCATCGCCATCGATGTGAGTGTGCCGCCCGATCGCGGCGCGGAGCCGGTCGGTGCACGCAATCCGGCGATTCTCTACGGCCTTGGCAATCTGCTGGAAAACGCGGTCGATTTCGCGCGCGAGCGGGTTGTGGTCGGCGCGCAGTGGAACGCGGACGCCGTCGACGTGACCATCAGCGACGACGGCCCCGGCTTTGCGGCGGACATCCTGGATCGCATCGGGGAACCTTATGTTACCAGCCGCCGCCGCAGTCCGCACGGCACCGACGAGGAACCGACCGGATTGGGATTGGGCTTTTTCATCGCCAAGACCCTGCTCGAGCGCTCGGGCGCCACGCTCACATTCGAGAACCGTTCGTTCCCCAACCGCGGCGCCATCATCAGGTTGCGCTGGCGCCGAAGCGAGTTCGAGCGGCCATTAACCTTCGCGGCGTCTTGAGATCGCGGCGCGCGATCACTAATTTTTATGCTGTGTTTATACGGCCGCGCGAGGTAATATGCTGGCTGAGCTAGCTGGATACGGGTGAAAGCGTGGATATTGCCACCAACGACGTCGCCAAGGCGGCGGCGAAGGAGAAAACCTCGGCCGAACGATCCTTGCTGATCGTCGAGGACGACCGCTCGTTCCTGCAACGGCTCGCGAAGGCGATGGAGCAGCGCGGCTTTGCCGTCACCACCGCGGAATCGGTGGCGGACGGGTTGCTGCAGGTGGAACAGGCCGCGCCCGCCTTCGCGGTGGTCGACATGCGGCTGGCGGACGGCAACGGCCTCGACGTGATTTCCGCGCTGAAACGCCGCCGGCCGGATGCGCGCGGCATCATTCTGACCGGCTACGGCAATATCGCGACCGCGGTGAACGCGGTGAAGCTCGGCGCGGTGGATTATCTGGCCAAGCCCGTCGATGCCGACGATGTGGTGGCGTCCTTGCTCGCGCAGGATAGCACGACGATCGAGCCGCCGGAAAATCCGATGTCGGCCGACCGCGTGCGCTGGGAACATATCCAGCGCATCTACGAATTGTGCGGCCGCAACGTCTCGGAAACCGCGCGCCGGCTCAACATGCACCGCCGCACGCTGCAGCGCATTTTGGCGAAACACGCGCCGCGGTGACGCGGAGCTTACCAGCCCGTGCGTGGCTCTGCATCGTCGCCTGGGTGATGATGACCGCGCCGGCGTTAGCGACCGCCAATGTGTCCTGCCTGATCGATGATGCCTTTCTCAAGTTCGAGATGGAGGCGATCGCCGGCCGCACGGGACCGATCACGCAGGTGCAGGTCGGTCAGATTCAGATCAAGCCGGCGGCGGCCGTAAAATTGGTATCGCCGCAGATCACGTTCGATCGAACCCACATCATTCAGCAATGGGATCTCGACGACGAGATGCGTCTGCAAATCGAGGTCGGCGACGATGCAGCAAAGGAAAACGTCAATCTGGTGATTCTCGCGCGCCTCGATAAAACGCAGGACAAATATAGCGGACGCTATGTGCTTAAGATTTCGCGCGCCGGCGAAACGAAGGAATTGAAGGGACGCATCAAGGGGTGCGAGGCTGGCTAGCGCATGATCCCGAAAAGCGGGAACAGGTTTTCGGAAAAGATCATACGCAAGCAAAAAGTCGCGCTTCTGTTCAGGTCACGTCCCCATAGGGCCCGTTCGGATCGACGAGCGACTGCAGCCGCAGCGCGGCGGCGCGGGCGAAGCTGAGCATCATCGACTTGCGGGTGGCCGCCGGCAGCCGGTGCTCGGGCGCCTCGCACATCACCTGCGCGCCGAATACATCCGCCACGATCAGGCCGGTGTCGGGCGGGAAGATCTCGCACGGCACCTCCATGCCGGTGGCAAAGAACAGCCGGTCGCAATGGGCCCGGTAGTCCTGCCACTTCTGATCGGCGCGGAAATCGGCGACCGGGGATTTGATCTCGACGATCCAGATTTCAGCCCCGGCATCGAGCGCCACCAGATCGGCTCTACGGCCGGACGGGAGCGGCAATTCGCTTACCACGCAAAAGCCCTGCGCATGCAACAGCCGCGAAGTACCGCGCGCAATCGCCAGCGCGGTTTCCGACTGACGGCCGTCGACCGGCAATTCCAGCAGCTTTTTGGCGGCGAGCGTCATGATCCAACCTTTGCCTACGATCTTACCGCATTTCCGGCACGCTCGGGAAAGGCTGCGGCGAGGGCGGCGCGGTCGGCCGCAATCACGCCGCGCTCGGTAATGAACCCGCTGATAAGCCGCGCCGGCGTCACATCGAAGGCATAGTTGGCAACGGCTGAGCCGTCCGGCACCACCCGCACGGTCTCAATGCGTCCGTCCGCGGTCTTGCCGGTCATGGTAGCAACTTCGTCGGGCCCGCGCTGTTCGATCGGGATTTCGGCAAGTCCGTCGCTAACCGTGAAATCGATCGTCGGCGACGGCAGCGCTACATAGAACGGCACGTTGTTGTCGTGCGCGGCCAGCGCCTTCAAGTAAGTGCCGATCTTGTTGCAGACGTCGCCCGTCGCGGTCACCCGGTCGGTGCCGACGATCACCAAGTCGACCAGCCCGTGCTGCATCAGATGGCCGCCGGTATTGTCCGGGATCACGGTGTGCGGCACGCCGTGGCGGCCGAGTTCCCAGGCGGTGAGCGACGCGCCCTGATTGCGCGGACGGGTCTCATCGGCGAAGACGTGCACCGGAATACCATTGT
>DATBZY010000005.1:0-8432 GCA_036512915.1 Pseudolabrys sp.
CCGGCGGCTTGGTAGTCGGCATCGAGGATGCCGGAGGCGATGCCGGCGCCGCGCGCCACCGCCACCTCGGCGCCGAGCGCCTTGAATTTCTTGACGGTTTCCGGTGTGGCAGCGACCCGCGGTTCGGCGGCGTCGGTTTCACGCGCTACAGCAATTCGCATTCGCGGCTCTCCGCTCCGGCGAGTGAAAAATTCAGTGCGGCGAAAGCCCGGTGAACGCGAAGATCAGGAAGCAGAGCGCGAAGGAAACGAAGCTCGAGGTCTTCGAACGGCCGATCAGCCCCGGCACCGCGCCGATAATGCCGATGATGAAAATCGGCAGCGCCGCGAACCAGTGGCCCATCACACCGCCGGTCGCCAGACCGAGCATCAGATTGATCACGAAGATGATACCGACGAACGTGAAATGCACGAACCGCTCATAGGTGTTCTCGTGCGCGGGATAGTCGTTTCCGGTCGCGGTGGCGTATTCGACGGTGCCGTGGTCGGCCATGGGGGAGGGTCTCCGAGGATCGCAAAGGCGGGCGGCAGTTGGGTAGCGCAATTGGCCGCCCAGAGCAACGCCCGCAGAGCTAAGAGAGTCTACGTAGGTCTTATAGAATCAGGACCCTCCCGTAACATTTTGCCTGAGCATGATTTTGACGCCGATCAAGTTCGGGACCGGCTTTTTCCGAATTACGCTATTTTTGCATGGCGCATGATCTTTCCCGAAAACCGGTTCCCATCCCCGATCAAGTCGAGGACAAGCTTTTCGGGATCATGCACTAGCCAGCGGAAGGCTTGAGCCCCACCGCAGCGAGCGCAGCGGTTTGCCGCGCGGCCACCCGCTCGACCGTGAAGCTCTCGATCGCCTCATTGAACAATTGATAAAAGTTAAGCTCGGCCGCCAAATGCAGGAATACCGCGCCGAGGCCGATGGCGGCGCGGTCCATGAACACGAATTCGCGCGGCACCGTGACCGGGCCCTTGGCTTTGAGCACCTGGTGCACGCGGAACGCTTCCTTGCGGCCGTATTCCGACGGCTTCACGCCGTCGGCAACGCTGCGCACGCGGTCGTCGAGCAGCGGGCCGTAGATGAAGCGGGCCCAAATATTGAGCGCATCGATCAGCTCGCGGCTGAGCCGCTTGAAGCCCCAAACCTCGTAGGCGTGCACCACCAGATCGTCGTCGCCGTGCAACAGCCCGCGATAGAGATCGACCACGCCGCCGACGAAGCTCGGCGGGAAAATGCGGATGCAGCCATAGTCGAACAGATTGACGCCGGCGGGCTCGCCCTTGGGCTCATCGAACACCGTGTAGTTGCCGAGATGCGGATCGCCGTGGATCGCGCCGAAGCGGCTGAACGGAAACCACCAGGCGGTGAACATGGCGGTGGCGAGCCGGTTGCGACGGCTAAGCGTATCGTCCTTGTGCTCGAGCAGCTTGCGGCCGGTGAGCCAATCCATGGTGAGCAGGCGGCCGGTCGACAGCTCGGGCCAGACATTCGGCACCCGGATGGCGTCATGGTCTTTGAGCATGGCGCGATAGAGCGCAACGTGCCTGGCCTCACGGATATAGTCGAGCTCCTCGCGCAGGCGCGCGCCGATCTCAACCGCGATCTCGCTGGCATCGATCGCCGGATCGAAGCGCTTGCGGATCGAAAACAGCAATTGCAGCTGGCTCAAGTCGGCTTCGACCGCCGACTGCATGTCGGGATATTGCAGCTTGCAGGCAAGCTCGGCACCGTCGAGCGCGCGGGCGCGATGCACCTGCCCGAGCGAAGCGGCCGCCGCCGGATGATGCTCGAACTCCGCGAACTTCGTCTGCCAGTCGGGGCCGAGCTCCGCGGTCATGCGCCGCTTGACGAAAGCCCAGCCCATGGGCGGCGCCTGGCTTTGCAGCTTCATCAGCTCGTTGGCGTATTCGGTCGGCAGCGCGTCGGGAATGGTGGCGAGCAGTTGCGCCACCTTCATGATCGGGCCTTTCAGCCCGCCGAGCGCGGCGGCAAGCCCGATGGCGTTGGCGGCACGATCGACCGGAGCCCCGAACAAGCGCTGGCCGGCCATGCGCGCGGCCACGCCACCGACCTTGCTGCCGACATTGGCGTAGCGTTTGGCGCGGGCGGAGAAGCGGTTTTTTTCGCGGTCGGTGGGCGCCGCCATGTTCAGGCCGCCGTGTCCAGCGCTTCGAGCTCGCTGATCAGATTGGCAATCACGCTCAAGCCGCCGTCCCAGAACTTCGGATCACGGGCATCCAGCCCGAAGGGGGCCAGCAGCTCGGAATGGTGCTTGGTGCCGCCAGCCGAAAGCATCGCGAGATAGCGCTCGGCGAAGCCGCCCGCGGACTTCTCGTAGACCGCATAGAGCGAATTCACCAGGCAATCGCCGAAGGCATAGGCGTAGACGTAGAACGGCGAATGGATGAAGTGCGGGATGTAGGTCCAGAATGTCTCGTAGCCTGGCTTGAGCTCGATCGCGGGGCCGAGGCTCTCGCTCTGCACCGACATCCACAATTCGCTGATCTTGTCGGCGGTGAGCTCGCCGTTGCGGCGCTCGAGATGCACCTTGCGCTCGAAAGTGTAGAACGCGATCTGCCGCACCACCGTGTTGATCATGTCCTCGACCTTGGCGGCGAGCATGGCCTTGCGCTGCTTGTTGTCGGTGGTGTTGGCGAGCAGCTTACGGAAGGTGAGCATCTCACCGAACACGGATGCGGTTTCGGCGAGCGTGAGCGGCGTCGGCGCCATCAGCGGCCCGTTCGGCGCCGCCAGCACCTGATGCACGCCGTGGCCGAGCTCATGCGCAAGCGTCATCACGTCGCGCGGCTTGCCCTGGTAGTTGAGCAGCACATACGGATGCGCCGACGGCACGGTCGGATGCGCGAAGGCGCCCGGCTGCTTGCCCGGACGCACCGGCGCGTCGATCCAGTTCTTCTCAAAAAACCGGTCGGCCACTTCCGCCATTTTCGGCGAGAACGCGCCATAGGCGGTGAGCACGGTGGCGCGCGCGTCGGCCCAGGGAATCGTGCGCTGCGCCACTTTCGGCAGCGGCGCGTTGCGGTCCCAATGCGGCAAGCTCTTCTTGCCAAACCATTTCGCTTTCAGCGCATAGTAGCGGTGCGACAGCTTCGGATAGGCGGCGCACACGGCGGCGACCAGCGCCTCCACCACCTCGGGCTCGACCCGGTTCGCCAGATGCCGCGCCTCGGTCACGTCCTTGAAGCCGCGCCAGCGGTCGGAAATTTCCTTGTCCTTGGCGAGCGTGTTGGTGATCAGCGTGAACGGCCGCAGATTTTCCTTGAAGGTCTTCGCTAGCGCTTCGGCCGCCGCCTTGCGCTTCTTGCCGTCGACGTCCTGCAACAAATTGAGCGCCAGCTCGATGCTCAGATCCTTGCCGCCGATCTTGAAGCGCAAGCCTGCAATGGTCTCGTCATACTGCCGGCTCCAGGCCGAATAGCCGGTGACTGATTTCTCATGGAAAAGCTGCTCGACCCGATCCTCGAGCTGATAGGGCTTCTCCTTGCGCACGTCTTCGATCCAGGGCCGGTAATGGCCGAGCGCAGGATCGCCCATGGCGGCGTCGAGCGCGGCATCGTCGACGCGGTTGAGTTCGAGCGTGAAGAACAGCAGGTGGATCGAGGCCGCGGTGATGCGCTCCTGCACGTCGCCATAGAACTTGGCGCGCACGGGATCGGTGCTGTTGCCGGCATAGACCAGCGAGGCATAGGAGATCAGCCGGCCGAGCTTGTCCTCCAGCGCCTCGTAGCGCTTGACCGCTTCGACCAGCGCGCGCCCGGCGCCCGCGCCCACGGCAAGCGCTTGCAGGCGGCCCTTGAAGTCCTGCTCGAAGGCCAGGCATTCGGCGTCCGCCTGCTCCAAGTCGCGCTTGATCTCGGGGCTGTCGAGGCCGGGATAGAGGTCTTTCAGGTCCCATTCCGGCAGCGCGCCGAGCTTTGTCGCCAGCTTGGGCGCTTTGGTCGGCTTCTTGCGGGTCGAGCTTTTGGCCATGGCGGTGAGATTTCTCTTTTTCGGGGAAAATCGGACGGTCAGGGCATCATCTAGGCCGCCGCTCGTGGCGATGCGATGGCGGCGGGCCAGTTTTCAACATATCGGCCGCGCTTATTCACCCTCCCCCCGCGAAGCGGTGGGGAGGGAGACGAGAGGCCGGCCTATTTAATAACCCATTAAGCGAGACCGGCGACATTGCACCAAATCGGCACACCCGCCGCGGCCTGAGAGGTTCCATGTCCGAAGTCGTGCTTATCGTCGATGACGATCCGGTGCAGCGCCGGCTGCTCGAGGCCATGGTCGAGCGCTTCGGCTATCAGGCCATGCTCGCCGCGGGCGGCGACGCGGCCGTCAGCCTGCTCACCGGACCTACGCCGGCGCGCATCGACTGCGTGGTGCTCGACCTGGTAATGCCCGACCTCGACGGTCTCGGCGTGCTGGCGCGCATGCGGGAGGCAGGCTGCGACATTCCCGTCATCGTGCAGACCGCCCACGGCGGCATCGACAATGTGGTGTCGGTCATGCGCGCGGGCGCCACCGATTTCGTGGTCAAGCCGGCAAGCCCCGAACGGCTGCAGGTCTCGTTGCGCAATGCGCTTGCGACCAAGGCGCTGACGGGCGAATTGCAGCGGCTCAAACGCAGCCGCGACGGCACCCTGACCATCGCCGACGTGATCACCCGCTCCGCCGCCATGCGCCCCGTTCTGCGCGCGGCGGAGAAGGCGGCCGGCTCCGCGATTCCGGTGTTGATTGAGGGCGAGTCCGGCGTCGGCAAGGAGTTGATCGCGCGCGCCATCCACGGCAGCGGGACACGCCGCGCCAAACCTTTCGTCGCGGTCAATTGCGGCGCCATGCCGGAGAACCTGGTCGAATCGATCCTGTTCGGGCACGAGAAGGGCGCGTTCACCGGCGCCACCGAAAAACACAACGGCAAATTCGTCGAGGCCGACGGCGGCACGCTGTTCCTCGACGAGGTCGGCGAGTTGCCGCCGCCGGCGCAGGTTAAGCTGCTGCGCGCGCTGCAAGACGGCGAGGTGGAGCCGGTCGGCGGACGCAAATGCGTCAAGGTCGACGTGCGCATCATCTCCGCGACCAATCGTGATCTGATCGCCGACGTGAAGTCCGGACGGTTTCGCGAGGACCTGTTCTATCGCCTGCACGTGTTTCCGATTTCCGTGCCGCCGCTGCGCCAGCGGCTGGAGGACATTCCCGAACTCACCCGCCATTTCCTCACCCGCACCGCGGCCGAAGAGGGCAAGCGCATGCGCGGCGTCAGCGCCGAGGCGTTGGCTTTGCTCGCCGCCGTTCGCTGGCCGGGCAATGTGCGTCAGCTCGAGAACGCGATCTTCCGCGCGGTGGTGCTCGCCGACGGCGACGAGATCGGCATTAACGAATTTCCGCAAATCGCCACCCAAGTCGAACCGGACGCCGTTGCCGCGCAGCCTTTCTCCGAACCTTGGATCAAACCCTCGCCGGCAATGGTGGCTGGCTGGCCGGACGCTGGCGAAAATTCCGGCATGTCCGCGCGCAACGCGGCCGCGTTAACCATGGCATCGGCTTCCCTGCGGCTGACCGATCCGCAAGGCGACGTGCGGCCGCTCGAGGACATAGAACGGGAAGTCATCCGTTTCGCCATCGCGCATTACGACGAGCAGATGTCGGAGGTCGCGCGCCGGTTAAAAATCGGGCGATCGACGCTGTATCGCAAGCTCGAAGGACTTGGATTGAACGATGACGCCGAAGGACTCAAGGTAAACGAGACCGCGCGCGCAGATTAATAATTAAAATTTTAGCGAACCGCGCCGCGTTAGCTTTGATGGAAAGTAAACGGCGATGCGGACGCAAATTCATTCGTCAGCGCGCGCGTTCGGCCGCATAATAGCGATGCAGTCTTGTTTGCGGCGCGCTGGGGGCATGGTCGGTTAATGCGCCGCAGACATTTTGATCTGTTCTGGTGATGTTGAGTGTGTGTGGAGCGAGTGTATGCGTAAACGTCAATTCGACCGTCTGCTTGCCAGTACTGTTCTGGCACTGACTGTCGTCGCGCCGACGCTGAGTGTCGCCGCGCCCGATCGCGTCGAATCGGCGCGGCCGCTGCCGCCGTCGCTCAACGGCCAAACGCCGCGTCACCGCGAAGCCGCACCGATGCCGCCGCCCGCGCTGCCGGCCGCGACCGCTCCGGAGCCGAGGGCGCAAGCCCCCGCCGAGCCGCGCGGTTCCGACACCGGCAGCAACTTCAACATCAAGAGCGCGCTCGACAAGCTGCTCGCCGCCAGCGACGCGCAGATCACCGACAAGCTGCGCAGATCGTCAACTCCAAGCAGTTCGAGAAGCGCATCGACCACGCGCCCGAGCGCAAGGCGATCGAGACCTTCTATGCCGCGCGCGGATACGCGCCGCTGTGGATCCGCGATGGAGCGCTCACCGCGCAGGCTAAATCGGTGATCGGGCGACTCAAGAACGCGGACGCCGACGGGCTCGATACGCCCGATTATCCGGTGCCGGAGTTCGGCAGCTTCACCGGCGCCGAGGCGCTCGCCGACGGCGACATCAAGCTCACCAATTCGGTGCTGACCTTTGCCCGCCATCTGACGGTCGGCCGCATTGCGCCGACGCGCGTTTCGGCGGAAGTCGAATACGGCAACCACACGCCGGAGCCGGCCGACGTGCTTAGGAAGATCGCCGACGCCCGCGACGTCGACGCGGCGCTCGACAGCTTTAATCCGCCGCAGGACGGCTTCCGGGCTTTGAAGGACAAGCTCGCCGAGCTGCGCCGCGACTCCGGTCAGACCGACAATCATGTTCCCGACGGCGCTGCGATCAAGCCGGGCGCGCATGACGCGCGCGTGCCGGCGTTGCGCGAGCGCCTCGGCGTCAGCGGCAAAGCGGACGACCTCAGCTATGACAAGGCGCTCTACAACGCCGTCCGCCAGGTGCAGCAACGCAATGACATCAAGCCGACCGGCCTGATCGATGCCAAGACGCTTGCCGCCATCAACGGCCCGAAGCCGAGCCAGCGGATCGACCGCGTGCTCGCCAACCTGGAGCGTTGGCGCTGGCTGCCGCGCGATCTCGGCAAGACCTACGTCATGATCAATATCCCGGACTTCACCCTCGAGGTGGTCCGCGATAACAGTCTGGTCTGGCGCACCAAGATCGTCGCCGGCAAACCGCAGACGCCGACGCCGCTGGTGACGGCGCCGATGGACCACATCATCGTCAATCCGTCTTGGTACGTGCCGCAGTCGATCATCCAGAACGAGCTGCTGCCGCAATACCAGAGCGACCCGAACATCTTCGACCGCATGGGTCTCGAGGTGAAGCGCGGGCCCGACGGCAATATCAACGTGGTGCAGCCGCCGGGCGCGGCCAATGCGCTCGGCCGCATCAAGTTTGCGTTTCCGAACAAGTTCCAGGTCTATTTGCACGACACGCCGGAGAAGCGGCTGTTCTCCTACGACAAGCGCGCGTTCAGCCACGGCTGCATGCGGGTGGAGGACCCGACCAAATTTGGCGAGGTCATGCTGCATTTGACGATGAACGGCCAAACGCCGAATTCGCAGCAGATCAACGCCATGTTCGGCCACGATGAGCGCACCTTCAAGCTGCTGAACCGGCCGATGGTGCACCTCACCTACCAGACCGCCTTCGTGGACGATGGCAAGCTGGTGCTGCGCGACGACATCTACGGCTTCGATGGCCGCATCAACGCCATCCTGCACAGCGACGAGCGCCGCGTCGCCGACGTGGCCCCGCCGCAGGACCCCAAGCGCGATCTGGCGACGATGAAGAGCAACCAAGAAATCCTGCGCCGGGTGGAGCGGCGCGAGGCGCTCAATCCGTTCGCGTTCTTCGAGCGGCTGTTCCGTTAGAATTAGCGCATGATCTTTTCCGACCTCACTACGCCCGCCGAAGCGGGCTTCGCGAAGGCCGGAAACCGGTTCCCACTTTTCGGCAGCATGCGCTAGTTCCCACCCTGGAATCGAAATCCGCAATGGCCGGGCTCGCCCCGGCCATTTTTGCGTCTGAAACGGTACTGTTTCACCGCCCGGCCCCAGAGCCGCCCCGCCAGTGGCCATTTTTCGCCACGGTCGGCGGATAATTCAGACCCACACGGGGGACCGCCACTAAGGGCGCGTTAACCCTTCCCGACAACACTGGCGTGGTCGTCGTCGCGACGGCCATCTGGGGGCGTAGCGGCGACAGTGGGACGGCGATTTTCACGGAAGTGTGCAGTGTTGGTCAGTGCCGCGCGTCGGTTTTCTCTTGCTATGGTCCTGCTGCGCGCCGGTGCCCGGCTGGGCGTGGCCGGGCTATTTCTGTTTGGCGCGAACGACGCGCTGCAGACCGCCGTCGCCGAGGGCGACACCCGCACCATTACCTTCCATCATCTCCATACCGGCGAAGACATCGCCATCACTTACAAGCGCAACGGCCGCTACGACGAG
>DATBZY010000006.1:0-2693 GCA_036512915.1 Pseudolabrys sp.
AGGACGCGCTTGCGCATCTTAGCGTCGATCTTGACCGTGCGGCCTTTCGCCCACAGCTCGGCCAGCGCCTTGCTCCGGAACGTTTTGATCACAGCTTAATGTAAGCCACAAGCTTACATCTGTCAACGGATTGCTTACAACGCTTTCAGACGGCCGCCACCGTCATCACCAGATCCGCCAGCCGGTCGGCAGCATCGATGGTACCGGCCGCTTTGGCGGCCTGGGCCATCCGCGCCAGCAACGAAGGATCGCCGGCGAGCCGCCCGATTTCCGCCGCCAGGCGGTCGGGGCTGAAGTCGCGCTGCTCGATCCGGATCGCGCCGCCCGCGGCCGCCAACACGCCGGCATTGGCGAACTGGTCCTGATCCAGCGCATGCGGCAGCGGCACCAATATGGCAGGCCGGCCGATGGCCGAAAGCTCGGCCACCGTGGAGGCGCCGGAGCGGGAAATCACCAGATGCGCCGCCGCCATGCGCGCCGGCAAATCGGGAAAGAACGGCGCGGCCTCGGCCGCGACGCCGAGCCGGCTATAAATCCCGCGCACGGCATCCAGATCCTCGAAGCGCGCCTGCTGCACGATCGCCAGGCGCGCGCGCATATCGGGCGGCATGCGCTCAATCGCCGCCGGCACGATGTCGGCCATCACATGCGCGCCCTGGCTGCCGCCGAACACCAGCAGGCGCAGTTTTCCGCGCGAGGCCGGCGCGGCATAGGGCGCGCGCGCCGCCTCGATCACCGGCGGGCGGACCGGGTTGCCGGTGAAGGTGATCTTGCCCTGCAAGCGCGGATCGAGCCGCGTCAGGGTCGGGAAGCTGGTGGCAATCGCGGTGACGCGCGGCGCCAGCAGGCGGTTGGCGCGGCCCATGACGCCGTTCTGCTCATGCAGCACGGTCGGCACGCCGCGCAGGGCCGCAGCCCACAGCGGCGGCACGGTCGGGTAGCCGCCGAAGCCGACGACGATGGACGGCCGGAGCTGCCCGATCAGCCGCCAGGCTTTGGCGGTGCCGAGCGCGAGCAGCGCAGCGGTGCGCGCGAGCGCGACCGGATTGCGGCCGCGCAAGGTCGCACTCGGAATCAGATGCACGGCACGGGCGGGAAACTTGAAATGCGCGGCGCGCGCGTCGGTGGCGAGATCGACGGTGAGCCCGCGTTTTGCGAGCACCACCGCCAGCGCCTCGGCCGGAAACAGGTGGCCGCCGGTGCCGCCGGCCGCCAGCAGCACGAGCGGCGCGTTCTTCTTTCCCTCCCCTGCAAGGGGAAGGTCGGATCGCTGCAAGCGATCCGGGGTGGGGTCTGCGTTCATCGGCATTGGTTTAGAGCATTATCGTTTCAGGCAGAAGCGGATGCGCTCTGACGTTTCTCCGTCACCCTGAGGTGCTCGGCGCGAAAGCGCCGAGCCTCGAAGGGCGATGGATCACGGAATTACGCCGCCATTCCGCTCGTTTCCAAATCAGGCGCCAGCATCGCGGCGCGCGGCTGCTCGCGGGTCAATGCCAGCAGCATGCCCATCGCGTAGGCCAGCGAGATCATCGACGAGCCGCCATAGGAGATGAACGGCAGCGTCATGCCCTTGGCGGGAATCAGATGCAGATTGACCGCCATGTTGATCGCCGACTGGGCGGCGAACAGCATGGTGAGACCGGCGGCCGCAAAGCGCGTGAATGGGTCGTCGTTGCGCATGGCGCGGATCAGCATGCGGATGACGATGAAGGCGAACAGCGCCACCAGCGCTAGGCAGAGCGCGACGCCGAATTCCTCCGCCGCCACCGCGAACACGAAGTCGGTGTGGCTCTCCGGCAGCAGCCGCTTGACCGTGCCCTCGCCCGGGCCTTTGCCGAACCAGCCGCCGCGCATGAAGGATTCGGTGGCGATGTCGATATTGAAAGTGTCGCCCGATGCCGGATCGAGGAAGCGCTGGATGCGGCGCGCCACATGCGGCACCGTGGAATAGGCGATCATCAGGCCGAGGCCGGCAATGCCGGCAAGACCGAACACCCAGACCAGCCGCATGCCGGCCATGAAGAACAGCGCGCTCCACACCAGCACGATCAGCATGGTCTGGCCGATATCCGGCTGCACCACCAAGAGCGCCACCACCGTGAGCAGCAACAGCAGCGAGATCGCGTTGGTCGGCATGTCCGGACGCTTGGCCGATTCGCCGAACAGCCAGGCCACCAGGATAACGAAGGCCGGCTTGAGGAATTCCGACGGCTGGATGTTGAGACCGAGCAGCACCAGCCAACGCCGGGCGCCCTTGATCTCGACGCCGAATATCGGCGTCGCCGCCACCATGACCAGGCTCACCGCCAACACGACGACGGCCAACCGGCGGATCTGGCGCGGACTGAGGAACGACACGCCCAGCAGGATGGCAATGGTCGGGATCAGATAGAGAATATGCCGGTTGACGAAATAGAACGGGTCGAGGCCGAGCCGTCCGGCCACCGGCGGGCTGGCGGCGAGCGAGAGCACCACGCCGGCCAGCATCAGCGCGCCGATGGCGGCGAGCGTGAGGCGGTCGACCGTCCACCACCATTCGCCGAAGGGCGTGCGATGCGCGCGCGAAACCATTGCAATTCCCCGTGCCGAAGGGTGGCTGCTAATTCCTGAACTGGGATGGTTGCCAAGGGATTAACGGCGGCATTTTTCACCTCTCCCCGCGTGCGGGGAGAGGTCGACTTCCGAGCGAAGCG
>DATBZY010000007.1:0-2359 GCA_036512915.1 Pseudolabrys sp.
GCGGTGATCTCCGGCGCCTTCTTCCCGGTGCTGTGCGGCTCGGCGTTCAAGAACAAGGGCGTGCAGCCGCTGCTCGACGCGGTGGTCGATTATCTGCCGAGCCCGCTCGACGTGCCGCCGATCATGGGCATCAATCCCGACAACGGCGAAGAAGTCGTGCGCGAGCCGAAGGACACCGCGCCGCT
Organism: Pseudolabrys sp.; assembly: GCA_036512915.1. Taxonomy (GTDB): domain Bacteria; phylum Pseudomonadota; class Alphaproteobacteria; order Rhizobiales; family Xanthobacteraceae; genus Pseudolabrys. Next base: position 186 of record DATBZY010000007.1, read on the forward strand.
CGCGCTGCTCGCCTTCAAGATCATGGACGACCCCTTCGTCGGCACCATCACCTTCTGCCGCATCTATTCCGGCACGCTGGTGAGCGGCACCGGCGTGATCAATTCGACCAAAGAGCGCAAAGAGCGCATCGGCCGCATGCTGTTGATGCATGCGAACAACCGCGAAGACATCAAGGAGGCCTATGCCGGCGACATTGTCGCGCTGGCGGGCCTCAAGGAAGTGCGCACCGGCGACACGCCATGCGACGCCAAGCAGCCGGTGATTCTGGAAAAGATGGAATTCCCCGATCCGGTGATCGAGATCGCGATCGAGCCGAAGTCGAAGGCCGACCAGGAGAAGCTCGGCGTCGCGCTCGCCAAGCTGGTCGCGGAGGACCCGTCATTCCGCGTCAACACCGATCCGGAGTCGGGTCAGACCATCATCCGTGGCATGGGCGAGCTGCATCTCGACATCAAGGTCGACATCCTCAGGCGCACCTACAAGGTCGATGCCAATATCGGCGCGCCGCAAGTCGCTTATCGCGAGAAGATCACGCGGGCGGTAACGGTCGATCACCAACACAAGAAGCAGACCGGCGGTACTGGGCAATTCGCCCAGATCAAGATCGTCTGCGAACCGTTGCCGGCGGGTAGCGGTTTTGTATTCGAGAACGAAGTTGTCGGCGGCGCGGTGCCGAAGGAATTCATCCCCGGCGTCGAGAAGGGTCTCGAATCGGTGCTCGGTTCCGGCCTGCTCGCCGGCTTCCCCGTGGTCGATCTCAAGGTGACGCTGGTCGACGGCCGCTATCACGACGTCGATTCGTCGGCGCTGGCGTTCGAAATCTGCGCGCGCGGCGCCTTGCGCGAGGCGCTGCAGAAGGGCGGCTCGGTGTTGCTCGAGCCGATCATGAAGGTCGAGGTCGTGACGGTGGCGGAATACACTGGCTCCGTCATTGGCGATCTCAACTCGCGGCGCGGCCATATTCAGGGCCAGGACGTGCGCGGCAACGCCAACGTCATCAATGCGATGGTGCCGCTCGCCAACATGTTCAGCTACGTCAACACGCTGCGTTCCATGTCGCAGGGGCGCGCCACTTTCACCATGCAGTTCGATCACTACGAACAGGTACCGCAGAACGTCGCGCTGGAGGTTCAGGCGAAATACGCCTGACCTTTGACGCGGAAACATTAACCGGCACTGCCAGAGACCCGACAGGGAGAGTTACATGGCTAAAGAGAAGTTCCAACGTACGAAGCCGCATTGCAACATCGGCACGATCGGTCACGTTGACCACGGCAAGACGACGCTGACGGCGGCGATCACCAAAGTGCTGGCGGAGACCGGTGGGGCGACGTTCACGGCCTACGACCAGATCGACAAGGCGCCGGAGGAGAAGGCACGCGGTATCACGATTTCGACCGCGCACGTGGAATACGAGACGGCGAAGCGCCACTACGCGCACGTCGATTGTCCCGGCCACGCCGACTACGTGAAGAACATGATCACCGGCGCGGCGCAGATGGACGGCGCCATCCTGGTGGTCTCCGCCGCCGACGGCCCGATGCCGCAGACCCGCGAGCACATCCTGCTCGCCCGTCAGGTCGGCGTGCCGGCGCTGGTGGTGTACATGAACAAGGTCGACATGGTCGACGATCCGGAACTGCTCGAGCTGGTCGAGCTCGAGGTTCGCGAGCTGCTCTCCAAGTATAATTACCCCGGCGATAAGATCCCGATCATCAAGGGCTCGGCGCTGCTGGCGCTCGAGGGCAAGGACGAGAAGCTCGGCCACCAGTCGATCCTGGATCTGATGAAGGCGGTGGACGAATACATTCCGCAGCCGGATCGTCCGATCGACCAACCGTTCCTGATGCCGGTGGAAGACGTGTTCTCGATCTCCGGCCGCGGCACGGTGTGCACCGGCCGCGTCGAGCGCGGCGTCATCAAGGTCGGCGAGGAAGTCGAGGTCGTCGGCATTCGCCCGACCATCAAGACGGTCGTCACCGGCGTCGAGATGTTCCGCAAGCTGCTCGACCAGGGCCAGGCCGGCGACAATATCGGCGCGCTGCTGCGCGGCACCAAGCGCGAGGAAGTCGAGCGCGGTCAGGTGCTGTGCAAGCCCGGCTCCGTCAAGCCGCACACCAAGTTCAAGGCCGAGGCCTACATCCTGACCAAGGAAGAGGGCGGCCGTCATACC
>DATBZY010000008.1:0-10022 GCA_036512915.1 Pseudolabrys sp.
GCGCCGCCAAATCCTCAACGCTCAGGTGGTTCTCGACATGGGCCATGGCTCGCCTCCGCGATTCATAGCCGCTCACGCTAACTGTTTCGACCCAAAAAGGGAATCCGGCTTGCCCGAGTCATTTACTCGGAAACCGTATCACAGCCCACGGGCAAACGCCCCGCCAGTTTCGTTATCGCCGGCAGCTTGGCTGGACAACCGCGTAACCCAACGCGCCAGATGATTGGTGCGGACGCCGGGACTCGAACCCGGATGGAATTGCTTCCTAGGGATTTTAAGTCCCTTGCGTCTACCATTCCGCCACGTCCGCGTGCGATATTTGCATCACCGCGCCAACGCGCGGTTTCATCCACGCGCGACGCGGAAAGTCAGGTCGATAAGGTGTGCCCCCAAGCCGAATCCCAATCCTTGCCGCCGGCGTCGGTTACCTTGCCGTTGGCCTCGAACTTGACGCTCATCGGCTTTCCTCCCGGGCAGATTGCCGCCGCGGCGATTGCGTGAATAATAGCCCAAACGAGCGCTAGTTATTCAACTTAATATTGGCTTGCTGCACAATCTTGCCGAATTTATCGGTCTCCGAATCCACGAAGCGCTTGTATTCCTTAGCCGTCATCACCTTCGGGACGATCCCCTGCACCATCAATTTGTCGGAGGTCGCGGGATCCTTGAGCGCGGTGTTCACGATGCCGTTGAGGCGGTCGATCACCTCCGGCGGCGTGCCCGCGGTTGCGAACATGCCGAACCAGTTGAGCAGCTCGTAGCCCGCCAGGCCCGGCGCGCCTTCGCTCAGCGGAGCCACATCCGGCAATTGCGGCATGCGCTCGCGCGAGGTGACGGCGACCGCGCGCAGCTTGCCGTCCTGGATCATCGGCAGCGCCGCCGCCAGACTGCTGAAGCTCATGGTGACGGCGCCGGTCGCGACGTCGGTGACCGCCGGTGCGGAGCCGCGGTAAGGCACGTGCAACACATTGGTGCCGGCCATGCTGTTCATCAGTTCGCCCGCCAAATGCTGCGGGTTGCCGACGCCGGACGAGGAAAACGACAATTTGCCGGCATTGGCCTTGGCGTAGGCGATCAGCTCCTTGGGATTGTGCACGGGCGTGGTCGCGGCCACGACAATCACGCATGGCACAATTCCAACGAGCGCAACCGGAACAAGTTCGCGGCTCGGATCGTAGGTCATTTTCTCTTTGAACAGATGATGATTGATCGCGACCTCGCCCGATGCGGCCATCAGCAAGGTGTAACCGTCGGGCGGCGCTTTCGCGACGGCGCCCGCGGCGATCATCGCACTGGCGCCCGTCCGGTTCTCGACGAGGATCGTTTGTCCGAGCGCCGCTCGCATCGGCTCACCCAGCAGCCGCGCCACGATGTCGACGCCGCCGCCGGCAGGATAGCCGACAAGGATGCGGATTGGATGGTTGGCGTATCCCGACTGCGCGCGCGCGCTGCCCACGGCGCCGGCAGCCGCCGCGGACGCCGCGGTGGTGAGAAAGCAACGTCTGGTCAGCATGGTTTCCTCCCTCAGTTTTTTTATATGCGCGTCGGGCGCGTATCATCTTGTTTGCGCATGATCTTATCCGAAAACCGGTTCCCACTTTTCGGGATCATGCGCTAATCGCCACCTTCGCGGATCGGCGGCACGAAGGCGAGCCCGGTATCCCACGGGAAATAGATCCAGGTGTCCTGCGACACCTCGGTGATGAAGGTATCCACCAGCGGCCGGCCCAAGGGCTTGGCATAAACGGTGGCGAAATGCGCGGCCGGCAGTAGTTCGCGCACTATGCGCGCGGTGTTGCCGGTGTCGACTAGGTCATCGACGATGAGCACGCGCTTGCCTTGTGTGCGCATCGAGGTCACTTCCGGCGCGATGCCCTTGAGCACCTTGAGCTCGCCCTGATTCTTATAGTCGTAGTAGCTCGCCACGCACACGGTCTCGATCAGCCGCACATTCAGTTCACGCGCCACGATCGCCGCCGGTACCAGCCCGCCACGGGTGATGCAGACAATCGCGTCGAACGGACCGGCCTCGTGCAGCCGCCAAGCGAGTGCGCGCGAGTCGCGGTGAAATTGATCCCAGGATACCGGAAATATTTTGTCCGGGCGCGGCAAGCTGTCGGTTTGCGGTTTTGGCATGCAGTAATCTCTATTTGCTTGCGCATGATCTTTTCCGAAAACCGGTTCCCACTTTTCGGGATCATGCTCTACCGCGCGCCGGCGGCCAGTTGCTTCTTCACGCTTCTGAGCATGCCTTCGATCGCGGCTTTCGCTTGCGCGAGCTTGCCGGCATCGCGCGAGCGCACCACGATATTGGTGTTGGGTCCGAGCTTCTCATCGAAGAACGGATAGCTACCGATGATCGCGTCCGGATGCGCCTTGGCGACCGCGCCCAGCTCGGTGCCGACGTCGCCTTCCTTGGCGTCGGCGCGGATGGTTTCCGACAAGAGCTTGGTGCCGGTTTTCAGTTTCGGCGCCACCTCATCGAGCATCGCCTGCATGATCGACGGCACGCCCGCCATGGTGATGACATTGCTGATCCAGAAACCGGGCGCGCCCGACACCTTGTTGTGCACCAGCTCGGCGCCTTTCGGGATGCGCGCCATGCGCAGCCGCGCTTCGTTGAGCTCGGTGCCGAGCTTCGCCATGCGTTCTTGCAGGATCGCGACCGCGCGCGGATCGTGATCGATCGACACGCCGAACGCCTTGGCGATGCAATCGGCGGTGATGTCGTCGTGCGTCGGCCCGATGCCGCCGGTGGTGAAGACGTAGCTGTATTTCGCGCGCAACGCGTTGAGCGCTTCCACGATCGCGGTCTCGTCGTCGGAGACCACGCGCACTTCCTTGAGATCGATGCCGATGGCGGTGAGATAATCGGCGATATAGCCGATGTTCTTGTCCTTGGTCCGGCCGGAGAGGATCTCGTCGCCGATGACAAGGACCGCCGCGGTGACGATCTCGGGAGACGCACTCGGCATGGCGGTCATGGCATCCTTTTCGGTCCGCCCGAACACCTAGCGTGGCCTCGCCAGTCACTCAAGCCGCAGCCGAGCCATGGCGGCCAGGCTGCCTCCCATCACATGCCCCTAGCCGCCCAAAAAATGGGCAGCATTTGGCAGCGCCGGCCATTGCAGAGTCGCGGAAATAGGCGCTTTACCGCCCTTTTTCTTGGCCTGAAGCTTGCAACACTGACCTCAGGGAGACCGCAGGGGTGCCCGCTGAGACGGCGGAAACCGCGAACGGCTCCTGGGGAAAGATTTTAAGGCGTTTGCTGGGGGTCCGCGATGGTCGCCGCCTTCGATGAAATGAGGGGCCACAACGGCGGCGTGCGCCCGGCCTATGCCGAGCTGTCCCGCTGGCTGCAAGAGGTGCCGCCGGACGTGCTCGACTATCGCCGGCGCGAAGCGGAGCTGCTGTTTCGCCGCATCGGCATCACCTTCGCCGTCTATGGCGAAGGCGACGGCGACGGCGATGCGCAGGAGCGGCTGATCCCGTTCGACGTCATCCCGCGCATCATTGGGCGCCGAATGGCGGCTGCTGGAAACGGCCTCATCCAGCGCGTCAAGGCGCTCAATTTGTTCATCAAGGACGTCTATGGCGCGCGCGAAATCCTGCGCGCCGGCGTCGTGCCCGACGATCTGGTGTTCCGCAATCCGGCATTCCGTCCGGAGATGAGCGGCCAAAGCGTGCCGCACGACATCTACGTGCATATCGCCGGCATCGACGTGGTGCGCGTGGATGCCGAAACCTTCTACGTGCTGGAAGACAATGCGCGCACGCCCTCCGGCGTCTCCTACATGCTGGAGAACCGCGAAATCATGATGCGGCTGTTTCCGGAATTGTTTGCGCGCCACCGCATCGCGCCGGTGGAGAACTATCCGGACGAACTGCTCGCCACGCTCAAATCGGTTGCCCCGCACAGTGCGGTGCGCGAGCCGACCGTCGTGCTGCTCACGCCCGGCGTGTTCAACTCGGCCTATTACGAGCATTCGTTCCTGGCCGACAAGCTCGGCGTCGAGCTGGTCGAGGGCCGCGATCTGCTGGTCAAGAACGAGATCGTCTACATGCGCACCACGCAGGGCCTGCGCCGGGTGGACGTGATTTACCGCCGCATCGACGACGAATTCATCGACCCGCTCACTTTCCGCCCCGATTCCGTGCTCGGCGTCGCCGGCCTGATGTCGGCCTATCAGGCCGGCAACGTGACGCTGGCCAACGCCGTCGGCACCGGCATCGCCGACGATAAGGCGGTCTACAGCTTCATGCCGGCGATCGTGAAGTTCTATCTCGGCGAGGAACCGATCCTCAAAAACGTGCCGACCTGGCGCTGCCGCGAGCCCGAGCATCTCGCCTATGTGCTCGACCATCTGCATGAGCTGGTGGTGAAGGAAGTGCACGGCTCCGGCGGCTACGGCATGCTGATCGGGCCGACGGCGAGCAAGATCGCGATCGAGCAGTTCCGCGCCAAGCTCAAGACCGCGCCGAAGAATTTCATCGCACAGCCGACGCTGGCGCTGTCCACCTGCCCGACCTGCGTCGAGGAAGGCGTGGCGCCGCGGCATGTGGACTTGCGCCCGTTCGTGCTCAGCGGACGCGACCGCACCCGCATCGTGCCGGGCGGCCTCACACGTGTCGCCCTCAAGCACGGCTCGCTGGTGGTCAATTCCAGCCAAGGCGGCGGCACCAAGGACACCTGGGTGTTGGACGGATGAGGCACACGATTTAAATCATGCTTTCCCGCACCGCCGACAATCTGTATTGGCTTTCGCGCTACGTGGAGCGCGCGGAATATCTGGCGCGCATTCTCGACGCCACGCAGCGGCTGTCGGCGCTCCCGCTCGCCTATGTCGGCACCAGCAATGAATGGGAATCGGCGGTCGCCACCGCCGGCTGCTCCACCGCCTTCTTCAAGGTGTATGACGAGGCCAACGAGGAAAACGTCACCGACTTCCTCGCCTTCTCCAGCGCCAATTCGTCTTCGATCCGCAGCTGCTTCGAAATGGCACGCAGCAACGCGCGCGCGGTGCGCACCGCGTTGACGATGGAGATGTGGGACGCCATCAACGGCACCTGGCTCGAACTCAAGCGTTACGGCAACCCGACCTCGCGCGAGGCATGATCTCCGCGATCTGCGCGCCCTACTCCATCGGCGGGCAGAACATCGTGATCGGCGCCTCGATCGGCATCGCGGTGATCGACCGCAATTGCGCCGGCGCCGCCGACATCATGCGCTATGCCGACATGGCGCTCTACCGCGCCAAGAATGAAGGCCGCAACCGCGCCTGCATCTACGACGCCGCCATGGATGCCGACCTGTCCAGCCGCAAGCTGCTCGAAGGCGACCTGCGCGAGGCGATCGAGAACGATCACCTGCAATTGCATTACCAGCCGATCGTCAACAAGAGCGGCGAGACGATGGTCGGCGTCGAAGCGCTTTGCCGCTGGGCGCACCCGCAACGCGGCAAAATCGAGCCGACCGAATTCATCGCCGCCGCCGAGCACAGCGGCCTGATCATCGAGCTCGGCGCCTGGGTGCTGCGCCGCGCCTGCCTCGACGGCAAGGCATGGCCGGGTCTGCCGGTCGCGGTCAACGTCTCGCCGCTGCAATTCCGCCGCTCCGATTTCGCCGAGCTGGTCGAGCGCACTTTGGCGGAGACCCAGTTCGATCCGGCTCGGCTCGAGCTCGAGCTCACCGAAAGCGCACTGCTCGGCAATTTGGACATCGTGGAAGCCAGCATGGTGCGTCTGAAGGCGCTGGGCGTGCGGCTTGCGCTCGACGATTTCGGCACCGGCTATTCGAGCCTGCTCTATCTGCGCCGTTTCCCATTCGACAAGCTCAAGATCGACCGCAGCTTCGTCCGCTCGATCGAAAAAGCGGCCGATGCCGCGGCCATCGTGCACGCGGTGGTGAGCCTCGGCCGCGGCCTCGGCATGAAGGTGACGGCGGAAGGCGTCGAGACCGCCGACCAGCAGCTGTTCCTGCGCGCGGCCGGCGTGCACTCCATGCAGGGCTATCGCTTCGGCAGGGCGGTGCCCGCCGCCGAAATCACCGCCCGGCTGCAGGCGCCCGAGTCGTTCCAGCCCATCGAAGTGCCCGCCGCGCTCGCGAGCTGACCTCCCCCGCTCCGCAAATGCGGCACGGTTGCGCGGCCGCAGATAGCGCGCGCTTGTATGATATGGCGTTTTGCCGAACAATCGCGCCAAAGCAGAACAGAGGGAAGGAAAGCCGATGAGTGCGTCCGCTAAGATTGCGCTGGTGACCGGGGCCGGCACCGGAGTGGGCCGGGCGGTGGCGATCGCGCTGGCGAAGGCCGGCTACAGCCTCGTGCTCGCCGGCCGCCGTCCGGAACCGCTCGACAAGGTCGCCGGCGAGGTCAACGCCGCCGGTTCGCAGGCCCTCGCGGTGCCGACCGACGTGTCGAAGCGCGAGTCGATCCTGGCCTTGTTCGCGACCGTGAAATCGAGCTTCGGCCGCCTCGACGTGCTGTTCAATAACGCCGGCATCGGCGCGCCGCCGGTGCCGCTCGAGGAGCTGCCGTACGAGACCTGGCAGAATGTGGTCGCCACCAACCTCACCGGCATGTTCCTGTGCACCCAGGAAGCCATCAAGATCATGAAGGATCAGAAGCCCCGCGGCGGCCGCATCGTCAACAACGGCTCGATCTCGGCGCACGCGCCGCGCCCGTTTTCCGTGGCCTACACCACGACCAAGCACGCGGTTACCGGCCTCACCAAATCCACCTCGCTTGACTGCCGGCAATACGACATCTGCTGCGGGCAGGTCGATATCGGCAACGCGGCGACGCCGCTCACCGAGCGCATGGTGCAGGGCGACGGCGTGCTGCAGCCGGACGGCCGCAAGATGATCGAGCCGCGCATGCAGCCCGAGCATGTCGGCAACGCCGTGGTCTACATGGCGAGCCTGCCGCTCGACACCAATGTGCTATTCATGACGGTGATGGCGAACACCATGCCGTTCGTCGGGCGAGGCTGACCTGATCGGCGACAGAGGCTCGATTGGTCCTTCTACCGTTTCTTCTTCGTCGTCTTTTTCGCGTAAATCGCGTTCCAGTTATCCTTGTAAGCTTTAGAAACCGGTTTCTGGCCCTCGCCCCGGCTATAGCTTGAGGATGAGGCGGCAGCGGACTCGCCGCCCTCAGCCTTGGGTGCGTCAGTCGCTGAAGGGCTTTTGCTCTTCGGCTGGCCCTCATCTTTTTTCGTCGTAGCGGCCTCGTTTTTTGGCGCCGAACTCGTTTTAGCTTTCTTATCGTCGCTGGCCATCGTCTTTCCTAACGCTGATTTGACTGATCAGGGTGACCTATCACAGAACGGTGGCAGCGACAGGCCATCGCACTGGTGGCGAACATTCGTCGCGGCAACTTACGGGACCGCCGTCACCTCGACCTTGACCCCGGTCCTCACCTTGCCCAGCAGCTTCACGCTGCCGATGGCCTTGGCGAACACATTGCAGGGGCTGGCGAGCCGCGTCTCGTTGCCCTTGGAGATCGGCGTGCGGCTGAAGCCGATGGCGATCGCCGACCCTTGCGGCCAGTAGGCGATCTCGCCCGGCGTAATCACGGCGCGGGCGTCCGGCTCGCGCGCCACTTCCATCGGCACGTCGAAATAGACCTCCTCGCCCCAGGTAAGCACCGCTGAGGAGATCGGCAGCGCGGCGGCGATCGCCTTAGCGGTCGGCGTGTCGAGCAGTTCGGCGTCAAGCGTGAGCGTGCCGAAATCGAAGCGGATGCGGGTCATGCGAACTCCGGTTGGCTTCTTGGTTGCTTTGGCCCCGGCAATTGCGCATTTTCGTGAGCGGGCCGGCTTTGGCAAGTCACCAATTGCGACTTAACCACCGCCGTGTTGGGGGATTATGACATGGGCCACCTGCAATCCGCGCTCGGCGTCGCCGCCCTGCTCGGTTTTGCTTGGGCGATCAGCGAGAACCGCGGCGCGGTGAGTTGAAAAAGCGCCGGCGTGGCGCTGCTCGTGACCTTCGCAACCGCCCTGCTGCTGCTCAAGGTGCCGCAGATCAAAACCGCGTTCGCCGGCATCAACCGCGCGGTCGACGCGATCGCTGCTGCGACGCAAGCCGGGACGTCCTTCGTGTTCGGCTATGTCGGCGGCGGCGCCCTGCCCTTCGATCTGAAAGTGCCCGCGCCGAATTCGTGCTGGCGTTCCAGGCGCTGCCGGTCGTGCTGGTGATGAGCGTGCTCACCACGCTGCTGTTCTACTGGCGCATTCTGCCGCCGGTCGTGCGCGGTTTCGCGTGGGTGCTGGAGCGCAGCATGGGCATCGGCGGCGCGGTCGGGCTGTCCACCGCCGCCAATATCTTCCTCGGCATGGTGGAATCCCCGCTGTTCATCCGGCCTTACTTGGCGCGGCTCACGCGCGGCGAATTATTCATGGTGATGACCGGCGGCATGGCCGGCATCGCCGGCACCGTGTTTGTGCTCTATGCCACGATCCTGCGCAGCGCCATTCCCGATGTCGCCGGCCACATCCTGGTGGCCTCGATCCTCGCCGCGCCGGCGGCGCTGCTGATCAGCCAATTAATGGTGCCGGTTTTGCCCGATGAGCGCACCGATGTCGGCACGGTCGAGATCGGCCGCGTCGCCGACAGCACCATGGACGCGATCTGCCGCGGCACCGCGGCGGGACTGGAACTGCTGCTCAACATCGTCGCCATGCTGATCGTGCTGGTGGCGCTGGTGCATCTCGCCAACGCGATGCTGAACCTGTTGCCGGATGTCGCCGGCAGCGCAATCACGCTGCAGCGCATGCTCGGCCTCGCGATGGCGCCGGTGTGCTGGCTGATGGGCGTGCCGTGGGACCAGGCGGTCACCGCAGGCTCGTTGATGGGCATCAAGAGCGTGCTCAACGAACTCATCGCCTATCTCGAGCTCGCCAAGCTGCCGGCCGATGCGCTCGATGCGCGCTCGCGGCTGATCATGCTCTATGCGATGTGCGGCTTCGCCAATTTCGGCTCGCTCGGCATCATGATCGCGGGACTTAGAGCATTTTCATGATTGGCGGCGATAGCCTTGGTTTGCGAGGTAGTTTGCGCATTCGTGGGGACTGACTGTGGTGAGTGCGTCGGCGATTGCCGCGATGAGAGCTTCGATGGTTCTGGCGGCAGCCTTTCGCAACAGGGCTTTGAGCTTGGCAAAGAACTGTTCGATGGGATTGAAGTCGGGACTGTAGGAAGGCAGGTAGCGCAACTGGGCGCCGGCGGCTTCGATGGCCTCGCGGATGCCGACGACCTTGTGGCTGGGGAGATTATCCATCACTACGATATCGCCTTGCCGCAAGATCGGGACCACGAGTTGCTCGACATAAGCGCGAAAGCTCGAACCATCCATCGGTCCGTCGAACACACAAGGTGCGGCGATCTCACCGACGCGCAGCACGCTGGACACGAGGCGTTGCCCGCGCGGGCAGCGGCCATAGCGGCGCGCCATGTCGGTCGCCGCCCCGGTTTCATCGATAAAGACCAGCCGTTCCGGGTTCAGATCAGGCTGGCTCGCACGCCACTCCGATCGTGCCTCGGCGACATCCGGCCGATCCTGTTCGGCAGCTCGTTCCGACTTTTTTTGAGCGGGAGTTTGAGAAACTTGAGCCTGTTCCACAGGCAGCCGATGCTGACCTTGACCTCGCGCTCGCCTGCAAGCCAGGCCTGCAGTTCCTCCAGGGTCGCATCGGGATGGGTGGCCACGCGTGCACGAAGGGCATCATCGTGCGGCGCGAGCTTCGGCTTGGGACCGCCACCGGACCGACGTGCGGTCACTTCGCCGGTCGTGCGCCGCCGGATCAATGCCTTGTAAATATAGGAAACGCTGACCCGAAACAGCGGAGCAGCCACATAGGCGCCAGTTCCGCTATCGACCGCCGCAATCACACGCTCACGCAAGTCCTGAGAATAGGGCTTGCCCATCGAAGCCTCCGTGCCGATTCGACACGTAGCTTGAATCACAAATCCGGCCCAGAGAGAACCCCGCCGATTCCGTCAATCTTGAAAATGCTCTAGC
>DATBZY010000009.1:0-6030 GCA_036512915.1 Pseudolabrys sp.
GGAAGACGTCAAGGTACTTAAGGGCGGGCCGGTGGAAACCGGGCGCGGCTTCGTGTTGCATTCGGCCGACTTCTTTATCGAGAACTCGACGCTGCCGATCGACGAGGGCATCTGCCTCACCGCCACGCTCGACATCCTCAAGGCGATCGCACGCGGCAACGGCCCGGCCAGCGCCATCCTCGCGCTCGGCTATGCCGGCTGGGCGCCCGGCCAGTTGGAAGAGGAAATCCAGCAGAATGGCTGGCTGCATTGCGCCGCCGATCCGGAATTGATCTTCGGCACCGACACCGACGCCAAATACGAAAAGGCGTTGCGCAAGATCGGCATCGACCCCGGCATGCTGTCGAGCGAAGCCGGCCACGCGTAGAGCTTGATCCCGAAAAGTGGGAATCAGTTTTCGGATAAGATCATGCTCAGATAATATGTCCGTGCGCCGACGCGCAAGTTTGCGTCGCAAATTACATCAAACTGCTATTATTCAGACGCAATCGCCTTGAGCGCGCGATTGTGGACCGGTTTCTCGATCAGCAAGTCGCGAGCGGCCTCCGCGCTCATCGGCTCGCCGAAGGCGAAGCCTTGCGCGTATTCGCAGCCGAGCTGGTAGAGCTCGACCGCGTCCGAATCGGTTTCGGCGCCTTCCGCCACCACTTCCATGCCGAGGTCATGCGCGAGCGCGATGATCGAGCGCAAGATCACCGGCCGCGTGCCGCGCGCCGTGGTGCGCACGAACGACTGGTCGATCTTGATGGTGTCGAAGGGAAATCGTTGCAGATAGGCAAGCGACGAATGCCCGGTGCCGAAATCGTCGAGCGAGAGACCGGCGCCGAGTTCGCGGATGCGGGTGAGAATCTGGGCGGCGTGCTCGGGGTTTTCCATCACCAGCGATTCGGTGATTTCAAGCTTGAGCGTGCCGCGCGCCAGCGTGGTGCGCGACAGCACGCTGCGCAGGTCCTGGATCAGGTCGTGGCGCAGCAACTGACGTGACGACACGTTGACGCTGGCGAATACCGGCTCGCGTCCGCGGGTGGCGGCCTGCCAGGTCGCGAGCTGTCGGGCGGTGTGGTCGAGCACGAACAGGCCGAGATCGACAATCAAGCCGATTTCCTCGGCGATGGAGATGAATTCCGCCGGCGACAGGCGGCCCATCTTGGGATGATCCCAACGCGCCAGCGCCTCGAAGCCGGCAATGGCGCGATCCTCCAGCCGCACGATCGGCTGGAACAGCACCTTGATCTCCTGGCGCTCGATGGCGCGGCGCAATTCCGATTCCATGGTCAGCCGGTCGGTTTTGCGCGAGCGCATGGCCGGCTTGAAGATCTCGATGCGGTCGCCGCCAATGCGCTTGGCGTGGTACATCGCAAGCTCGGCGTCCTTGAGCACCTCCTCGGTGCGATGCGGCTGGTTCTCGGCCAGCGCCATGCCGATCGAGGCGGTGATGAAGATTTCACGGTCGTTGAACGCGATCGGCGCGCGCAAGGCGCGCCGCATCGTTTCGGCGAAGGCCACGATGCGCGCGGGCTCGCGCTCCGACAGCAGGATCATGGCGAACTGATCGCCGGACAGCCGCGCCAGCGTATCTTGCGGCTTGAGCAGCCGCCCGAGCCGGCGCGCGATGGTGAGCAGGATCGAATCGCCGACCGCGATGCCGACCGAATCATTGACCTGCTTGAAGCGGTCGAGATCGATCACCAGCACTGAAGGCCGGATTTGCGGATCGGAGCGGGAGAAGGCGAAGGCCGCCTCCATGCGGTCGATGAACAGTTCGCGGTTGGGTAGGCCAGTGAGGTTATCGTGCACCGCATCGAACAGCAGCCGCTCCTCGGCGTTCTTGAAGTCAGTCACGTCGGTGAGCGTGCCGACCAGGCGCACCACTTCGCCGTCGGAGCCGACCACCGGCCGCGCCTTCAGCGTGAACCAGAGGTAATGCCCGTCCGATGCGCGCAGCCGAAAATCCTGGGTGAGACGGCCGCGGCGCTGCTCCACCACGCTGTCGAGCGAGGCACGGAAGCGGTCGCGGTCGAGCGCATGCAGCACGTCGAGCCAGAGCGCCGCCGGGCCTTCCAGCGCGCCGCGCTTGAGGCCGAGCAGATGCTCGGTTTCCGGGCTGGTGTAGATATTGTCGGCAGAGACGTCCCAGTCCCAGATCATGTCGCCGGCGCCGGTGAGCGCGAGCGCGCGGCGCTCGACGTCGGAGACGATGCCGTGGGTGATGCCGCCGGCGAAGGCGTGCTGCATCACGGTGAATCCGATCAGCATCACGATCAGCACCAGGCCGCCCAGCAGCGCCGGGCCGATAATGTCGTTGGTGACGAAGCCAAGCACCGCCAGTCCCGCCGACAGCGTCCATACCACCAGCAGCAGCCAGGTCGGGATCAGCAGCACGGCGCGGTCGAAGCCGTGGGTGGAGAGATAGATCACCAGCGCGAGCCCGCACAGCGCAATGCCGGCCAGCGATATGCGGGCGATGCCGGCGGCGATCGCCGGATCGAATACCGCCACCGCCACCAGCGCCGCCAGCGCGGCAAGCCAGGCGATGGTGATGTGGGCATAGCGCACATGCCAGCGCGACAAATTGAGATAGGCGAACAGGAACACCAGCAGCGTCGCCGACAGGATCGCCTCGCCGCAGGCGCGCCAGACGCGCTCGGCGCCGGCCGACATGTCGAACACCTTGCCCCAGAATCCGAAGTCGATGCCGATATAGATCAGCACGGCCCAGCCGAGCGCGGCGGCGGCCGGGAACATCACCGAGCCCTTGACCACGAACAGGATGGTGAGGAACAGCGCCAGCAGGCCGGCGATGCCGATGACGATGCCTTGGTACAACGTGAAGCTGTTGACCTTGTCCTTATAGGCGTCCGGTTCCCACAAATAGATCTGCGGCAGCTTGTCGGTGCGCAATTCGGTAACGAAGGTGATGACAGTGCCGGGATCAAGCGTGACGCGGAAAATGTCCGAGGTCGTGCTTTCCTGCCGCAGCGGTCTGTCGCCGGAGCTCGGCGTGATGGCGACGATGCGCGAGATCCCGAGATCGGGCCAGATCAATCCGGAGCCGACCATGCGGTAATGCGGCACGACGATCAGCCGGTCGATCTGCTCATCGCTGTTGTTGGTGAGCGCGAACACCGCCCAGTTGGTGTTGCCTTCGCGCGCGCGCACCTCGATGCGGCGCACGATGCCGTCGGGGCCGGGCGCGGTCGACACCTGGATGCGATCGCCCTCGGTCTTCTGGCGTTCGGTGGCGGCGGTCAGATCGATGGCCGCGGCATCGAGCCGCACGTTCACCGCTTCGACGGCGCGCGCGGCCGGCGCCGCCAGCAGCGAGGCGGCGAGCGCAAGCACAACCGCTACGGCCGTCACGCAACGTGTCACGATCAAAACAAAACCCCCGCCCGCGGCAGCGCCTTTCAGCCTGCCGGTCCGGCCCGGCCGACGGTGAAGACTTGCAAACAATCCCACCCGGCTCAGTCTACGTTCGACATTGCGCCGATTTCGCGGCCTCAAGCCCCGGCAGCGTCCTGCCAGGAGGTATGACCCGGTCTCGCGCGGGCAATAGTTTAGCTGCGCGGTCAAAGGGTTAGTACGATTTTGCCGATATGGGCGCTGGATTCCATGAGCGCGTGGGCGCTGGCTGCGTCCTTGAGCGGGAAGGTCTTGTAGATGATCGGCTTGACCTTACCGGCCGCCAGCAGCGGCAGCACGTTGTCCTCGACCGCGCGCGCGATCGCGGCCTTGTCGGCATTCGAGCGCGAACGCAGCGTCGAGCCGGTATGATGCAGCCGCTTGAGCATCAGGCGCATGAAATTGACCTCCGCCTTCGGCCCGCCCTGAAACGCGATCTGCACGATGCGCCCCTCGACCGCGGCGGCTTCGTAATTGCGCGCGATGTAATCGCCACCGACCATGTCGAGTATAACGTCGGCGCCCTTGTCGCCGGTGGCCGCCTTGGTGGCGGCGACGAAGTCCTCGGTTTTATAGTTAATGGCGACGTCGGCGCCGAGCTTGCGGCAGGCCGCGCATTTTTCCGCCGAGCCGGCGGTGGTGATCACGCGCGCGCCGAAAGCTTTGGCGAGCTGGATCGCGGTGGTGCCGATGCCCGATGAGCCGCCATGCACCAGCAGGTTCTCGCCCGCTTTTAAGGCCCCGCGCTCGAACACATTGTGCCAGACCGTGAGGAAGGTTTCCGGAATGGCCGCCGCTTCGATTATCGGCAGCGTGCCCACCGGCAGCACGTGGCTGGCTTGCGCGAGGCAATATTCCGCATAGCCGCCGCCTACAACTAAGGCCATGACGCGGTCGCCGATCTTCCAGCGCTTGACGCCCGATCCCAACGCGACGATCTCGCCGGCAATCTCGAGGCCGGGAATATCCGGCGCGCCCGGCGGCGGCGGGTAGAGGCCCTGCCGCTGCATCACGTCCGGCCGATTGACGCCGGCGGCGGCCACCTTCACCAGAATCTCGCCCTCGCCGGGGCTGGGAACCGCGCGCTGTTCCAGCACCAGCACCTCAGGCCCGCCGGGGGCCTTGATGCCAATGGCGGTCATGCGGGTGGGAAGTGTGGCCATCGGTTCCTCGACTTTTGCAGCAGGCGGACCTTGTCCGGGCGGCCTTGTTTAGGTGGGCCTTGGCGATGTGACAACCCGGCCGACTGCGGTTAGATTTTGCTCAATTTTGCTTGAGCATGATCTTTTCCGAAAACCGGTTCCCACTTTTCGGGATCATGCTCGCGGGAGTGGGAAAATGGCGGCGATCGACGACGACGACAGGCCGAAGAAGAAAGTCGCGCACGAGGTCGGGCAGGACTTAAGCCTGCTGTCGGTGGAGGAACTTAGCCTGCGGGTGCAGTTTCTGCACGACGAGATCAACCGGCTCGAAGCGGATATGGCGCAAAAGCGCGCCAAGCGCGCGGCTGCCGATCAGTTTTTCAAGCGCTAGCGCATGGTCCCCAAGGCCGGCCCAGGCACGGTTTCCGCGCTGGAACCCAAATATCCGGCATCGTGCTTAACGTGTTAACCGCTCGTTAAGCTTTCTGGATCATTACTCTAATCGTCCATCTTCATGGACATTGAGTGGCTCCTGTCCACTCTGTTTGACGCCTCCCTGTTATCACCTTCGAGCCGCCGGCGACGGCGGCTCTTTTTTTGTCCCGTTTTGGGTCAATTGTGACAGCGGCGGACCCGCGTTCTTAAGCTTGCCCGGCAACTATGTCGGAAGGTTTGCGAGGCCGCCGTCTGGACAGAGCGGGCCGACAGCGCGATGCTTCACTTACGGGTGCGCGTAACGGCCCTGTCCGGGTAAGTAAGGCGTAACAGTATGTCCGAGAAAATGTTGAGCGAAGCGCAACCGGTGTCTTTCGGTGAGCGGCTCGCCAATTCGCAAGCATTCGCCGATCTGTTCCGTGACGGCATGGCGCTGGTCGAGGAGACCGCGACCTATCTGGACGGTCCCGGCCGGCAGGAATCCAAGAAACTCGAGCGGGCGGCGGCGCTGGCCTATGCCACCGAAAGCATGCGGCTCACCACCCGACTGATGCAACTCGCCTCCTGGCTGCTGCTGCATCGCGCGGTGAAGGAAGGCGAGATGTCGCTCGCCCAGGCCAACAAGGAAAAGACCAAGGTCAAGCTGTCGGCCGCCGACACCCACGATGCCAACAACATGGAATTGCTGCCGGAGGCGCTGCGCGCGCTGATCGAGCGGTCGCAGCAGCTGCAAAGCAAGGTGCGCCGGCTCGACAACACCATCCACAACCGCGCCGCCACCGACCAGATCGCCGCCATCAATCCGGTCGAGCGTCAGCTCGGCCTATTGAAGGCGGCCTTTGGTGCCGAAAGCGTCTAGCCGCGAGCCGCAGCTCAAACAAAAACCCCCGCGTGGACCGCGGGGGTTTTTCGTTGTGTGCCGGGCATGTTCAGTAGCTTGGAGGTGAAAGTCCTCCACCCAACCTGATGGAGGTGAAGGGTTAGCAATGCGCAAGGGCCGTCGCCGCGAGGCGGGGTCTGAAGGAAGCGCGGAGCAAACGTGCGAGTTGAT
>DATBZY010000010.1:0-2832 GCA_036512915.1 Pseudolabrys sp.
GATCGATACCTGGGTGTTCGATCTCGACAACACGCTCTACCCGCATCATCTGCTCTGGCAGCAGGTCGACGACCGCATTCGCGCCTACGTGGCCGAATTTCTCAAAGTGTCGAAGGACGAGGCGTTCCGGGTGCAGAAGGATTATTACAAGCGCTATGGCACCACCATGCGCGGATTGATGTCCGAGCACGGGCTCAACCCGGATGACTATCTCGAATACGTCCACCAGATCGATCACTCGCCGCTCGAGCCCAATCCGGCGCTTGGCGCCGCGCTGGGGAAATTGCCGGGCCGCAAACTCATCCTCACCAACGGCACCCGCAAACACGCCGATGCGGTGATGCGGCGGCTCGAAATCGATCAGCATTTCGAGGACGTGTTCGACATCGTCGCCGCCGAGCTCGAGCCGAAGCCGGCCGCGAAAACCTACGAACGCTTCCTGGCGCGCCATGATGTGGATGCGGCCAAGGCCGCCATGTTCGAGGATCTCGCGCGCAACCTGGAAGCGCCGCATGCGCTCGGCATGACCACGGTGCTGGTGGTGCCGGAAGGCCAGCGCGAGGTGTTTCGCGAGGACTGGGAGTTGGAAGGGCGCGATGAGCCGCATGTCGACTATCTGACCGACGATCTCGCCGGATTTCTTGAGCGAATCCTTAAGCCCCAGCGCAGCGCTTGACATCCCCTGCCCGGCCCCCGACAAACCGCAGCCAAACGAGCGCCGGGTTGCCCCATGTCCACCGACAAGCTTGCCAAGATTATCGACGACGCCTTCGAGAGCCGCGACAAAATCGGCCCGAAGACCAAGGGCGCGGTGCGCAAGGCCGTCGATTCCGCGCTTGGATTGCTCGACCGCGGCGAGGCGCGCGTGGCCGAGCGCCAGGCCGACGGCCGCTGGCAAGTCAATCAGTGGCTGAAGAAGGCCGTGCTGCTGTCGTTCCGGCTCAACGATATGAGCGTGATCGCGGGCGGCCCCGGCAAGGCGGTGTGGTGGGACAAGGTCGATTCCAAGTTCAAGGGCTGGAACGCCGCGCGCTTTCGCAAGGCCGGCTTCCGCGCGGTGCCCGGCTGCGTGGTGCGCCGCTCGGCCTATATCGCGCCCGGCGTGGTGCTGATGCCGTCCTTCGTCAATCTCGGCGCCTATGTCGACAGCGGCACTATGATCGACACCTGGGCGACCGTCGGCTCCTGCGCGCAGATCGGCAAGAATTGCCACATCTCTGGCGGCGCCGGCATCGGCGGCGTACTCGAGCCGCTGCAAGCCGGGCCGGTGATCATCGAGGATAATTGCTTTGTGGGCGCGCGCTCGGAAGTGGCGGAAGGCGTGGTCGTGCACACCGGCGCGGTGCTCTCCATGGGCGTCTATCTCGGCGCCTCCACCCGCATCGTCGACCGCGAGAGCGGACAGGTTCTGCAAGGCGAGGTGCCGGCCTATTCGGTGGTGGTGCCCGGCACGCTGCCCGGCAAGAGCGGCGGCCCCGGTCTCTACTGCGCGGTGATCGTCAAGCGCGTGGACGAGCGTACGCGGTCGAAGACCAGCATCAACGAGCTGCTGAGGGATTGAAAGGCGAACGCCAGTCATGTCCGCCGATCCGCTCGCCCTTGCCCGCGATCTGCTGCGCTGCCGTTCCGTCACGCCGGCGGAAGGCGGCGCGCTCAAGTTCCTCGAAGGCACCCTGAAGACGGCCGGCTTCACGGTGCATCGCATGACCTTCAGCGAGCCGGGCGCGGACGACGTGGAGAATCTCTACGCCCGCATCGGCACGGCGTCGCCGCATCTGATGTTTGCCGGCCATACCGACGTGGTGCCGCCGGGCGACGAGAAGGCGTGGCAGCATCCGCCGTTCGCCGGCGAAGTGGCGAACAACGAACTCTACGGCCGCGGCGCGGTCGATATGAAGGGCGGCATCGCCTGCGCGTTGGCCGCCGTGCTCGATTATCTCAGCCACCATGACGGCAAGCCGCAGAAGAGCGGCGGCGGCTCGCTCTCGTTCCTGATCACCGGCGACGAGGAAGGCAGCGCGGTCAACGGCACGCCCAAGCTCTTGCAATGGGCGACCGAGCGCGGCGAAGAATTCGACCACTGCATTTTGGGCGAGCCGAGCAATGTCGCGGAACTGGGCGACACTATCAAGATCGGCCGCCGCGGCTCGCTCAACGGCCACCTGATCGTGACCGGCCGGCAAGGCCATGTCGCCTATCCGCAGCGGGCGGAAAATCCGGTCCGCGGGCTGGTGACGCTCGTTGCGGCGCTGCAGGCCAAGCCGCTCGATAGCGGTACCGCGCTGTTCCCGCCCTCGCATCTGGAATTCACCTCGGTCGACGTCAACAACAAGACGGTCAATCTCATTCCCGGCGAGGCGCGCGCGCGCTTCAACATCCGCTTCAACGACAAGCACACGCTGGATTCGCTGAAAAAGCTGATCGAGAAGCGCGCCGCCAAAGCGGCCGGCGGCAAGATCCGCTACGCGTTCGAGTGGGAGCCATCGAACGCCTGGGTATTCGTCACCGAGCCGGGCCCGTTCACCGAGCTGGTGACCGAGGCGATCACGAAAGTCACCGGCCGCACGCCGCAACTCTCCACCAGCGGCGGAACCTCCGATGCGCGCTTCATCACCGCCCATTGCCCGGTGGTGGAATTCGGCCTGGTCGGGCAGACCATGCATCAGGTGGACGAGCGCGTGCCGGTTGCCGACCTGCGCGCGCTGACGACGATTTATCGGAATATCATCGACGAATATTTCGCGTAGCCAACGCAAGCGCGTGCCGGGTTTACCCGGTTCACGCCAAGACAAGCACCATCGCCCGTATTCTTGGCGGCGCCGGGTACGCCGT
>DATBZY010000011.1:0-13685 GCA_036512915.1 Pseudolabrys sp.
AAGCCGGCGCGGGTCCCTGCTGCGAAAAAAAAGCGGCCACAGGGCGATATAGGCGGTCGCAAGGCGGTCGGGACGCCATCAAGTGCCCGTCGCGGTTCTGCCGACGGCAAAATCGCTCTCGGCCTTCAGTCTCAAACCTCAATCCGACAGGCTGCTAGAGCCGTGTTTGTCGCGTGCCCGGTGTTGACGGCATCGGCGCAGATGGCACCCAAGTTCTCGAACTGGGAACCTCGCTCTGGCGGCTCCGGCCTTATGAGTGCACGTCCGCAATAATAAAAATCGCCCCGCTCACTCGCCGCCGCCCGCCAGCACCGCCCGCGTCTGCTCGTCGGGGCCGAATTCGCCGGCGTTATCGATCGATAAAATCTCCGCCAGCCGCGTGCGCGCGCGATTGACGCGCGACTTGATGGTGCCGACCGCGCATTCGCAGATATGGGCGGCCTCTTCGTAGGAAAACCCCGATGCGCCGACCAGAATGAGCGCCTCGCGCTGGTCCGCCGGCAATTGCGTCAGCGCCTCGCGGAATTCCCGAAACTCGACGTGGCCGTGTTGCTCGGGCTGCGATTTGAGCGTGTCGGCATAATGACCTTCGCCATCCTCGACCTCGCGCCGGCGCTTACGGTATTCCGAGCGGAAATGATTGCGCAGGATCGTGAACAGCCACGCCGACATGTTGGTGCCGGGCTGGAATGAATCGATATTGGCGAGCGCGCGCAGCATCGTCTCCTGCACCAGGTCGTCCGCGCGGTCCACGTTCCCGCACAGCGAGATCGCGAAGGCGCGCAGGCTTGGCACCGCGCCGAGAACGGCTTTGCGTACCGACTCGTCCATGGGCATTAGTGCTTATCCTTGCCATTGCCGTCGAGACGATTGAGCAGTTCGGCAAACCGGTCCGGTACACCCTGGTTCACCACGTCGTCGTACATGGCGCGCAGTTGCTGGCCGAGCCGGGCCTGTACTTCGCGCCCGAGCTTGGCCGGTTTGGCGTTGTCTTTCCGATTGCGGGTGGCCGCGGTTTCCATTGGTTTTTGTTGTCCCACGGGTTTGCGTTCATCCATTGTCAGACCCCCAATCCCCTGGCCCTGCCCGGGCGCAGGTCCCCCTGTCGCATCTATTCAAAACCCATGAATTGGCGGATGGTTCCCTCAGATAGGGAACTTTTTTCCCGAAGCCACGTTGTTAGCCTAACTACGGTTCAACGGATATTCGGGGGCAGCGCCCCGTTAAGCCCTGGGCGCGCATTGTTCGGAGGGATTCTTGTCGACATCTCAAGCAGTTGCACAGCATTTACCGTATCTTCGCCGCTATGCCAGGGCGCTTTCGGGCAGCCAGGCCTCGGGCGACGCCTATGTGGCGGCTACCCTGGAGGCCCTGATTCAGGACCCCAAGGTCTTGGACGCCACCTCCTCGACCCGGATCGCGCTCTATCAGCTGTTCACCAAGATCTGGAATTCGGTCGGCGTGAACGCCAAAGCCACCATCGGCGACCCCAACCAGGCGGTGGAGCGTCATCTCGCCCATATCGCGCCCATGCCGCGGCAAGCGTTTTTGCTGGTCGCGCTGGAAGGGCTGTCGGAGGACGACGCCGCCAAGGTGCTGGCTATCGACGTTCCGAAACTGCGCGAATTGGTGGAGCAGTCCGGCCGCGAGCTCGCTTCCGAGATCGCTACCGACGTGCTGATTATCGAGGACGAGACCTTCATCGCGCTCGATCTCGAGGGGCTGGTGGAAGCCCTCGGTCACCGGGTGCTGGGAGTCGCGCGCACCCATAAAGAGGCGGTGGCGCTGGCCACGGCCAAGCGGCCGGGCATCATTCTGGCCGACATCCAACTGGCCGACGGAAGCTCCGGTTTGGACGCGGTGAACGAGATGCTGAAGACCTTCGAGGTGCCGGTGATCTTCATCACCGCCTATCCGGAGCGCTTCCTCACCGGCGAGCGGCCGGAGCCGGCATTCCTGATCGCCAAGCCGTTCCAGCCGGCGACGGTGTCGGCGGTGCTGAGCCAGGCGCTGTTCTTCGCGCGCAACGCCAAGCGGCGTGAGCGGCGCGCGGGCTAGGCGGCGGGTGGCGGGAATACCGAAAATGTGGCGGGCGGCACTCGGAAACTAGGGTGCTCGCTCGCCTTTTCGCGCCAGAGCATAGCCGAGCATCACGGCTTCTACGAGCATTGCCATTTGCATTTCGCGCTGGCCGCTGAGCGCCGGCGCGCTAGCGCTAGCGGATTTACTCCGCAGCACCCACAACATCGCGCAGGCGATCAGCGCGATGGCGGCGTAAATCGCAGCCGCGATCAGCTGCGCCTGCAACGCCCCAAATTGTGCTTCCAGCGCAAGCGTTCCGGCAATGGTAAAATGATAAACCGCTACAATCGCAAGCGCCGCAATAACAAATGCGAACAGGGCGCGACGCAGCAATCGGCCGAGCACATGCTCGATGGCCGCCGCGGCGATGTTATAGAGCTGCATGCTGCTAGCGGCGGTTGGCGAGGCCGGCGAGGAAACCGATCCCCGCGGCGATCCCCAGCATGAGCAGGGGTCGGTGCTCGACCTCATCGGTCATTTTTTTAAGGGCGTCGCTCCCGAAGTGCGACGCTTCGTCTGCGACAGATTTTCCGACATCGCTCGCGCTTTCGCGCACGCGCTTCATGATGCCAGAAAGCGCGTCGCTGACGAAATCGCTAACCTCACCTGAGGCACCGGAAGCTTCGCGCCGCGCGGTTCCGGACAGCGGCGCAGTCGCTTTTCAAGGTCGCTCATCAAATCCTCGATCGCCGCGATTTCGTCGGCGGCTACGGATTTGGCTGCGCGCGTAGTCATTTTCTTTTCCTCGAATTGTTGATTTTGCGATGAAACCCTCATGCGAGAACGTAAGCTGCCGCTAAAAGTTCCCTGCACGTGCCCAGTCGGCAAAGGCACACGGATAATCATTGAAAATCGCGAGCCATAGACGAGCCATAGAATTGTCGCCGTTTGTGCAACGAATCTCCCGCCTATATCGAACCTGGTGCAGGGCAGGTCGCGATCGAAGGTCCGGCGGTCGCGCTCAAGCCGGAAGCGGCGCAAAATCTCGGGTTCGCGCTGCATGAGCTCGCGGCCAACGCGGGAAAATTCGGAGCTTTTTCGGTGCCCAATGGGCGCGTCTCCATCACCTGGGGCCGGTGCGAAAGTGCCGACGGCAATGCGCTCGATCTCGATTGGCGTGAACAGCTCGGCCCAAAGGTGAAGGTGAGGCGCAAGAAAGGCTTTCGCAGCATGGTCATTGAGCGGAATCTGGCCCGCGCGCTCGATGCCGAGGTGAACTCGATGCCGAGGTGAATATGGACTTCGATCCGGACGGGCTGCGCTGCCATATCGTGATACCCGCGAGCCAGATCCTCGCCGCGCGCTGAGCGCCCGCCGATACGTAGGCGCGGGCTAGTCGCGCTCCGGAACCTATTTGATCGCCAGCCGTTTTCTATCCGTACCTGGGCGAGACTCATCGCGGCACATGCCCCGATGTCGCCAAGGACGCTGGAGAACGCCGATGCGCGGCTTTGCTATATATTTGGTGGCAGGCATCCTGGTGGTGCTCGCGTTGGATTTGATCGCGCCTCCGGTGGGATTGAGCTTAGCGGTTGGCGCGTGGCCCACAGTCGAGCACGAACCAAACGTGCAGTCCGTCAACCGCAGCCACAAAGCCGACCGTTTGCTCGTGCCGACAACGACGGTCGGAAAGCAACGATCGCCAGCCAGGTCGCCCGTGGTAATGGTCGGGTGCGATCCCGTGTTCAGTCCGTTGTCGGCATCCGCGCAAGCGAACTTCTCCGGCCGTTGCGTTGCCTAACCAACGTTGCGCGGGCCATTACGGGGCTGTGTTCTCACACGCTGGGGGCTAGGGAACTTGTTTTTCCGCCTGGCGCTGGTAGGGAATCATCCATTGAAAAGGGAGAGTCTGACAGGCATGGGCCTTTGAGCGCTCTTGCCGCCCTGGCGGTCGTCGCAGCGGTCGCCCTGCCTGCTCCGACCATGGCGCAAGCGCCCAATCGGACCAAGGTCGGTACCTTGACCTGCGATATTTCCGCCGGGATCGGCCTCATCATCGCATCGAAGAAGGATGTGACCTGCATGTTCACGCCGTCGCAGCCCGGCCCCCGTGAGGTTTATACCGGGTCGATCAGGAAGTTCGGCGTCGATCTCGGCGCCACCGCCGGTGGCGAAATGATCTGGGCGGTCTATGCGCCGAGCAACAAGCGTTTCGGCGCGCTCGCCGGTAACTATGGTGGCGCGAGTGCCGAGGCGACCGTTGGCGCGGGTGTCGGAGCCAATGTGCTGGTCGGCGGTTCGGACCGTACCGTGACCTTGCAACCAGTATCAGTGCAAGGGCAGACCGGCCTCAATCTCGCGGTTGGTGTGGCCGGACTCGATTTGCGCCCGGCGCGGTGAGTAGCATCGCTATCGCGAGCCGCATCAACATTTTGTTCGACACATTTTTGCGGCCGCCGGCAACGGCGGCCGCTTCATTTATTGGGCATGTATTTTGCTTACTGTAACCATACACAGCAAATGAGACCGGATGAGAAACCCAAAGCACCTTACGTATGGTCAACTTGCGCGAACAAAGCGCGAAGGAATTATGAGCGCGCACGCGCCGCTTATAGGTCTTTGCGGCGCGCTTCGGGTTTGCGTCAGCCAAAGGTGAAGGCGTCGTGATAGGCTCCCTGCACCTGACCGCCGGGGACAGGGCCGCCGCCGGGCACGTGCACCATATTGCCGATTACCGCGACGGTGGCGCCATGCAATCCGTGGCGCGGGAGTGCCATGGGTGCGAGCGCCTCCCAAGTGTCGGCCTTCGGATCGTAGGCCTCGTTGGTGCCGAACACCTTGCCGGTGGCTTCGCCGCCGAACACCACAATCTTGCCGTTGATATAGACGGCCGACACGCCGCTGCGTGCCGTCGGCAGCGGGGCGCGGAAGGACCATGCGTCGGTCTTGGAGTCGTAGACGGCATTCAGGCTGGTGTTGAAGTCGTAGGAGTCCATGCGGCCGGCGATGGCGTGGATCTTTCCATCGACAATAGCGACGCCCATGTGGTCGCGCTGGCCGACGAAGGGCTGCGTGCCGGTCGAGCCGCGCATGCCGGAGAGGAACGTGTATTTGTCAGTCGCGGGATCGTAAATCTCATGCCACTCCACCGAGCGCACGTCGCGCCCGCCGAGCAGGTGAATCTTGCCGTCGAGCACAATGGCTGAGATCGCGCCGCGCGGCCGCGCTAGCGCTGCGATCGGGGCCCACTGATCGGTCGCCGTGTCATAGACGAAGCATTTGGAATGCGGGCAGCGGTTCTGCTCGATGAAGCCGCCGAAGGTGTAGACCTTCGAGCCGATCGAAACGCCGGCGACATGATTGCACGGCAGCGGGAAGGGTGCCTTCAGCGACCAGGTGCCGGTCTTGGAATCGAACACTTGATGGAAATTGCCATCGACGCGATGGCGCGCATAGCCGGCGATCACGTGGATCTTGCCCTGACATTCGATCACGGCGTGTTCGCCGGTCGGGATCGGCAGCCGCGGTTGCTCGACCCATTTCCCTGGATTGACGGCCTTGGGCGCAACGCTGGTCATGTAGCGCTGCTTCTCGACGGTCGCAGGGATGGCGGTGATCGAGCGGTCGTTCAGGCCGGCGAAGAGCGGATCGGTGGTCGTTGCGGCTGATTGGTTCATTGTTTGCCTCACATCACGTAATTCGGAACGGCGTCTTTGAGCAGCTTGCGTGTGAGCTCGACGCCCTCGCGCGCGACGTCATAGGGCGCGCGGGCCCACTGATCGGGATTGGGTGCCTCGTAGCTCAGATAGCCGGTATAGCCCTTTTCCGCCAACAGCCCGAGCATCTCGCGCCATTTGACGACGCCCTTGCCGGGCGGAAGCCGATCGGTCGGCCGCCGCACGCCGATCACTGGGGTTAGCGACAAATCGCTGTATTGGAAACAGTAAATCTTATCAGCCGGAACATCCTCGAAGCCGCGGCCACCAGCGCCGCTGCGGGTGAAGTGGTAGGCGTCGATCAGGTAGCCGCAGTTTGGTTTGTTCGCGCCCTCGATCAATTCGGCGAGCACTGCAAGGCTATTGAGCACGTCGTGCTGCGAATTGAATTCAATCGCCAGCCGCAATTTGTATTCGGCGGCGATATCGCCGGCATCACGCAAATATTTGATCGCGTCCTTGATCGGGCCTTGCACTTGCCCCGGCGCGCTCATGAGCATATTGCAGCCGAGCGCGACCGCATTCTCGCACGACTCGCGAAACACCTTGAACAGCCGCTTGCTTTCGTCGCCGGTGGCAAACAGCCAGCCATATTCCACGCCCAGCACGCCGCACGGAATCCCGCTCTTCTTAATAAGGTCGAGCACCTGCTTGTTGCTCATGCCGGCATCGAAACATCGTTTAAAGTCGGTGCGGCGCAGCTCGACCGCGTCGTAGCCCGCAACACGCGCGGCATCGAGCGCGGTCGCGAGCGGCGCGGTGTCGATCGTCCACATATGCAGCGCCAGCCGTCCAAACTTTTCCGTCATCCCTCACGTGCTCCGTTTCTCGCGCTATTTGCCTTCATATTGCAAAATGTAAAGGCCCGCATTGGTGTCGGTGAGATACATGCGGCCGTCCACATCTACGAACACGTCGCAGGATTGGATGACCTTGGCGGTATTCGGCCGGATATCGACCAGTCGTTCCGGTGGGGGTGGCACGTAATACGCAACTTCCTTCGGCTCGAACGGGTTGGCGATGTCGTACACCCGCAAGCCCGCATTGTGATAGGTGGCGAAGATCAGGTTAGAGCTCTGATACGCGCCCGGCCGGTTCTCGTGCAGATTATGCGGGCCGAACTTGCCGCCCTTGGCGCAGAAATCTTCTTCCTTCGGCGTCGGCAGTGTGGCGATGGTGACCGGATTTTCCGGTGCGCGCACGTCGAGCACCCAAGTGTAAGCAATGCCGTTGGCGCAATTGATCGAGGTGGCTTCGTCGGCGACCACCAGCAGGTTGCGGTCGGGCAGGGGCAGTGGCGTATGTGTGCCGCCGGCAAAGGGTGGGCACCAGTTGGTGTGGCTGATAAGCTTGGCCTTCGCCGGATCGCTGATGTCGTGCACGGTCAGCCCGCCGTCCCGCCAAGCACCATAGGCGAGATGGCCGGCGACGATGGCGTGATGCGCGGCCCAACGCTTGCCCTTCGGCGCTACCGGCTCTTCGCCGCCGGCGCGCCACATCCCGGGCAGCCACCAGCGGCCGGCAAGTGCCGGGCGCTGGGGGTTGGAGACGTCGATCGCCGCCATGATGTGGTCGGTGAAACCTTCCATGTGCGCCGAGACATAAGCGTAGCGGCCACCGACCCACCAGATGCGATGCAGCCCGAGGCCTTCGACGGGCAGGTATGCGATCTCGCGCGGGGCGGCCGGCTTTGAGATGTCGTAGACGCGCAGGCCGGACGCGAAACTTTGCGTCCGATCCGTGAACGAGTCGGTGAGCGACTTGGTGAAATAGTCCTTCTGCTGGGTGAACTGCTGCATGGCCCAGACATTGGCGCCGTTGACGGCAAGCAGGATGTCGCCGTGCACCTGAATGTGGTGCGAGCGCGTATTCGCCGGCATGGATACGAAGGCCAGCGGATTCGGCGCGCGCGGATCGCGCACGTCGATGACGCTGATGCCGTCGCTGAACATGTGGCCGATAAAGGCATGGCCCTTGTGGACCATGACCTGGGTGCCGTCGGGCCGGCCGCCCTGGTCGCTGCGCGACAAGAAGCTGACATTCTTGGCTGTCGCCGCCACTGGACGACTCTGCTGCTCAGTCAATTCCGTTCATCCGGATCGATTTGAAGTGGCGAGGCTCGGCCGGCATGACGCCGAACCGGGCCCCGCGCATTTGTGCTCCTTGCGTCCTCAGCCGGTCGGCGGGGCGATTTCGTCGAGGCCCCTCTGCCGCGCCTCCGGACCCAACTGAGTGACCGCGCCCGCAGCGATCAGCAGAACGATGGCCAGGCACACGAACACAGTTGTCAGACCGTAGCCGGTCTGGATCCACAGGATAAGCGGGACGATGAAAGCGGTGGCAAGCCGTCCGACGCCCGCCGCCCAGCCAAATCCCGATGCCCGCGCATTGGTGGGAAACACCTCCGACGCGAAGATCTGCATCGAGTTACCGGCGACCTGGATGAAGAAGATCATCACGAAGCCGGCGACTAGAAGCTGGGTATCGGAAGCTGCATTCGCGAACACAATGGCCATGATCCCCGCGCCGACGAACGCGCACACCGACGTGATCTTGCGGCCGAACTTGTCGAGGGCATACATCATGAACAGGCTCGCGCACGGCACCGCCAGCGTCATGCCGAAGGTGTAGGTGAGCGACTTGGTGATGGTGAAACCCTTGGCGGTCATGATGTTGGGCAGCCAGGTGCCGAGGCCGATGGCGACGCCGAAAAACGCAGAGAAGCAGATCATGCCGGCGATGACGCGCCTGGGGAACATCGAGAAGACGAGGGCGAACGGATCAGTCTTGGTGTCGCTGGCGGCGTCGGTGGTGAGCGCCTCCTTCGGCCCGGCAATGCCCATCTTAGCAAGCACGGCAAGGGCTTCCTTGCCGCGGCCGTGGGTGGCCAGATAGCGCGGCGATTCCGGCAGCACGAAGCGGAGCACCCAGACGATCAGCGCGCCGATGCCGATGACGATCCACACGCCGCGCCAGCCGATCTGATCGCGGAACGCGAGCGTGAACAGCGCCGCGATCGGCCACACGCAGGCGCCGCCGATGAAGTGCACGAACGCCAGGATGCGGCCGCGAATGCGCTTGGGTGAATATTCGCCGGCATAAGCGAAGGCGAGCGGCTGCTCGCCGCCGAGGCCGAGGCCCGCCACGAAGCGCGCCGCTGCCAGCCACGTCACCGTCGGAGCGAATGCGCCGAGAATGGTGAAGACACCGAACAGCAAGAGGTTGAACTGATAGACCGTCTTGCGGCCCCAGCGGTCGCTGAATTCGCCCTGACCGACGCCGCCAATGAACATCCCGAACACGGTCGCGCTTCCAATTATGGCGGCTTCGGGACCGGTCGCGAACTTGGTTGCGATCATGTCCGGGATCAGCGAGCCCAGCACGATCAGGTCGATGACGTCGAAAAAGTAACCGGCGGCGATCAGCGCGATCACTTTGACATGGAGCGGCGATATTTTCGCGTCGTCCAATGCGTTGCCGACAAATCCCTCTATTGTTTGAGCCACGGCGTATTCTCCCCTATTCCGTTTCTTTGTTGTGACTTTCGAGTATCCCCGGGCGGAAAGATGATCCACAATTAACCGATTGACTAGCCCATTTTCGGTGGGTCCGTTGGAATAGGCGTTATTCGGACTGGCAAATTTCGATTGGTGAAAAGGAGAGAGGAATTGGCTTGAGGACCTGGATCCTTAGCCGGACTCGGGTCGCCGACCTAAGCTCCTAAACTCGCAGCGTTTTTTTTCGGGCACCGGTCTTATCCGGTGCCGCTCCCCTCCGAGGACGTCGCTCGACGCGCATCACGGCGCGCTTTGCGGCTATCGCCACTTGCACCCGTGACACCCACATAGGTTTCCAGCAGCGCCCGGTCGGCCTTGAGCGCGGCGCTATCGCCCTGATAAACGATGGTGCCGCGCTCGATGATGATGGCTCGATCCGCCACGCTCAGAATTTTGTGCGCGTTTTGCTCCACGAGAATCGCCGAAAGACCTTCCTCGCGAATGATCTTGCGCAAGACGGCTAATAGTTCCTCGATGATGATCGGCGCGAGCCCTTCGAGCGGCTCATCGAGCAGCATGATGCGCGGATTGAGGATGAGCGCGCGGGCGATCGCAAGCATCTGCTGCTCGCCGCCGGAAAGCTCGTTGCCAAGATTGTGACGGCGCTCGGCGAGGCGCGGAAACAACGTATAGACCTTGGCGAGCGTCCACGGTCCCGGCCGCTCGATCGCGGTCATGTTCTCTTCGACCGTTAGGGAACGAAAAATATTGCGTTCCTGCGGCGCCCAGCCGATGCCGGCATGCGCACGCTGGTCCGGGCGCATCCCGGTGATATCGTGGCCGTCGAGACTGATGGTGCCACTGATGTGACGAGTCACGCCGATAATCGAATTGACAAGCGTGGTCTTGCCCATGCCATTGCGGCCAAGCAGCGCCAGCGCCTGGCCTTCGGCGATCTTGAAGGTGACATCTGTCAGCACGATCGCCTCGCCGTAGCCGGCAGTCAGCCCTTCGACATTCAGGAGGTCAGGCATCGACCGCCTCCTCGCCGAGATAGACGGCCTTAACGCGAGCGTCGTTGGCGACCTCTTCGGGGCTGCCCTCGACGAACAGCGCGCCGTTGACCAGCACCGAAATGCGATCGGCGAACGAGAACACGATGTCCATGTCGTGCTCGATCAGCAGCACGGAGACATCGTTAGGCAATGCCGCAACGGCGGCCAGAATTTCGTGCCGCTCGTCCTCGGGAACCCCAGCCGCCGGCTCATCGAGCAGCAGCACCCGCGGACGGCAGGCGATCGCGACCGCTATTTCCAATAGACGTTGCTTGCCGTAGGGCAGAACCGCGGTGCGCTTATCGATTACATCGGTGAGGTGAAAACGCTCCAGGATTTCGACCACCTCCGTCACAAGGTCTGACCGGCTGCCAACGATTCGCCACCAGTCGAGGCCTTGCCCGCGCCGTTCGGATACTGCCAGTCCGATGGTTTCGAGCGGCGTCAGTTCGCTGAACAACTGATTGATTTGGAAAGTGCGGACGATCCCAAGCCGCACCCGCTTGTGCGTAGGAAGATTGGTGATGTCTTCCCCGTCGAGCAGGATGCGGCCGCCCGTTGGCCGCAACACGCCCGTGAGCAGATTGATCAACGTGGTCTTACCGGCGCCGTTCGGCCCGATCAAGGCGTGCCGGGCTCCCTTGGCAATCTGCAACGAAATGTTATTGGCCGCGATGATGCCGCTGAACCGTTTCGCCAGATCGATCGTTTCCAGCACCACGGTCATCGTCAGTGTCTTTCGGTGGACGAGGCGGCCACGCGGCGCGCCAACGCTTGCCAATTCAGACGCGCGGCGACGCGACGGAAAGGCGCCGTCCATGACGTGATACGGTCGCGGCCGACCAGCACGATCACCACCAGAACGAGGCCGATCCAAAACGGCCAGTACTGTGGTGTCAACACCGATAGATAGTCCTGCATGAACTTGAAGATGATCGCGCCGATCAAGCCACCATAGAGATAGCCGGCGCCGCCGATGATCAGCACCAGCAGAAGATCGGCCGAGCGATCGAACGAGAACACTTCGAGCGAGGCGAAAGCCGTGGTTTGCGCCAGCAGGGCGCCGGCGATGCCGGCATAGCCAGCAGCAACAGTGTAGATCGCAACCAGACGGGCATCGACCGAGATTCCGATCGCCGATGAACGCAGCGGATTGCCTTTCACCGACATCAGGGAAAGCCCGAAGGGTGAATTCACCAGGCGCCGAGCAATCAGAAAGAGGAAGAACAGCACGGTCAGGCAATAAATGTAACCGGTATGGCCGAACATATCGAAACGAAACATCCCGAGCACCGGCTTGATGATAACGCCCTGCAGCCCATCAGCGCCGCCGGTGAGCCAACCGTATCTGTTCGCCAATTCGCGCAGCAAGAGCGCCACCCCAAGCGTCACCATCAGCCGCGTCAGGTCGGAGCCGCGCAGCACCAGGAAGCTGGTGACGAAACCGAGCGCCATCGCGGCGAAACCGGCAACGAGCAATGCCAGCACCGGCTCGTTGATGATTTCGTGCTTGGCAAGCAGCGCGGCGGTGTAGGCGCCGAAGCCGAAAAAGGCGGCATGCCCGAGCGAGATGATGCCGGCGTAGCCGAGGATCAGATCGAGCGAGAGCGCGAATAATCCAAGCCAGGCGATCTCGGTGAGAATGAGATGACTGTCCGGCAACAGGTAGATCGCGGCAAATGCGGCAAGCCAGAACACGATCTCGAGCGGATGCCAGCGGGCACGAGCGGAGAGCCACTCCGTGGCGGCGCGGATGGTGGAAGGAGGCGGTGTCATGACTGGTGCCTCATCGTGAAGCGGCGCGGGAGAACAGTCCCTGCGGCCGCCAGATCAGCACGACGATCATGATGGTGTAGATGACGAAGGTGCCGAGAGTCGGCACGTAATATTTGCCGGCGACGTCGCCGATGCCGAGCAAAAGCGATGCGAGGAAGGGGCCGGTGATGCTCGACGTGCCGCCGACCGTCACTACGATCAGAAAGTAGATCATGAATTTGAGCGGGAAGGTCGGATCGAGGCCGAGGATCTCGACACCGAGCGCGCCGCCGAGTCCGGCCAGGCCGGAACCGAAAGCGAAGGTGAACGCGAAAACCCGATTGACATTGATGCCGAGCCCGCTCGCCACCCTTTGATCATCGACGGCGGCGCGCAGGCGGCTGCCGAATCGAGTGCCAGAAAGAATGAATTGCAGCCCGACCGTGAGCAGTCCACAGATCACGATGATGAGCAGCCGATAGCGGCCGACGCCGATGCCAAAGACAATGAACTGGCCCTGCAAGACGCTCGGAATTCGCGCGAAAACCTGGCTCGACCCCATGACGTAATCGACCGCGGCCACTGACATGAAGACAAGCCCGATGGTGAACAGCACCTGGTCGAGGTGGGGTTTCTTGTAGACATGCACATAGAGCGTACGCTCCAAGATAATGCCGAGGATCGCGCTCACCAGAAAAGCGAGCGGCAGGGAGGCGAGGAAAGGAACACCGAGGCGGTTGACCAGAACGACGGTGACATAGCCGCCGGCCATGGCGAAGGCGCCGTGGGCAAGATTGACGAAATTCATCAATCCGAGCGTGACGGCGAGCCCGGATGCGAGCACGAACAGCAGCATGCCATAGGCAATGCCATCGAATAGAATGGTCAGCATGTCTACGCTGCGATAGCGCCTAGCCCCCCGGAAAGACGTTCAGGACGGCACGATGGCATATCAGCCGCCGGCCGTCGACTGCCGCGTTGACCGCAAAGAAAAGGCGCGCGGCAGCACGTGGCCGCCGCGCGCAAGCTCGCGTCTTTACTTCTTCGCAGCCTTGACCGGGTCCTTGACGGCTTCGA
Source organism: Pseudolabrys sp. (assembly GCA_036512915.1). Classification (GTDB taxonomy): domain Bacteria; phylum Pseudomonadota; class Alphaproteobacteria; order Rhizobiales; family Xanthobacteraceae; genus Pseudolabrys. The sequence continues at coordinate 13,123 of DATBZY010000011.1, forward strand.
AGGTGGCAAACTCAACATTATAGAGCTGCCCGCCCTTTTTCTCGACCTTGCGGACATAGATGTTTTGGATGATGTCGCGGGTGTCGGGGTCAATCGAGATCGGCCCGCGCGGGCTTTCCCATTTCATCCCCTTCATCGCGGCGATGAGCGAATCGCCATCGGCCTTGCCGCCTGTCTTCTTCAGCGCCTCGTAGATCAGGTGCATGCCGTCATAGCCGCCGACCGACATGAAGGCCGGACGGAAGTTGTTGGCCTTCTCGAAGGCGGCAACATAGGCCTTGTTCATCGCGCTTTGGTGATCGGCCGAGTAAAAATGTGCGGTCACCACGCCGATTGTGGCGTCACCCATGCCGGTAAGCTGATCGTCGTCAGTCACGTCGCCCGGGCCGATGACCTTGATGCCGGCCTTGTCGAGCCCGCGTTCGGCAAATTGCTTCATGAAGGTGCCGCCCTGGCCCGACGGCACGAAGATGAAGATCGCGTCGGGCTTGGCGTCGGCGGCGCGTTGCAGGAATGGCGCGAAGTCGGGATTGGCAAGCGGAATCTTGATGGCTTCAACAACC
>DATBZY010000012.1:0-12245 GCA_036512915.1 Pseudolabrys sp.
AACGAAAAGCCCCGCCACTTGGCGGGGCCTCCGTCATCTCGGGGCTAGTGCATCAGCGATTCTGGCTGTGCTGGCCCTGCTGGCCGCCCTGTCCGGGGCGATCCTGCTGCTGCTGCTGGCCAGGCTTCTGGCCGCCGCCCTGCTGTTGGCCGGGGTTTCTGGCTGGGTTGATTGCCCTGCTGCTGTTGGCCTTGGCGTTCAGCGGGCTTCTGGTTCTGACTCATTCTGCATCCTTCCAACGGTTTGCTCGAAGACTGCTCTTCGATACTCCCGAAGACTGCTCTTCGATACTCCCCCGGCCCAGCGGGGAAATAACGCGCCGGCGCGGCGTTTCGTTCCCCGCGCGCCGTGAGCGTGGAACCGCCAGCCCAGATGCGAGTTCCCTTCTCACTACAACAAGCACTAAGGAACTCACTACAACAAGCACTAAGGAACTACCGCCATGGGACGCTATGCGCTGCTTTGGATGCTCGGGGTTCCGATCCCCATCCTGGTACTGATCTGGATATTCGGCGGCCTGCATTAACTCTGCCGCATTGCCGCCGCGTTTACCGTCGCCGGTCACCGTCGTCGCGGAACGGCTGCGTCAGTAGACGCACGATCCGTGATTCCGCAACGTCGCGAAATACCGGCAGGCCGATGGTCATGCCTTGCTCGCCGGCCGCCGGTTCGGCGCGATAGGTGCCGAACAGGCGATCCCACCACGGCAAATTGAATCCGAAATTGCTGTCGGTCTCCTCGCGCGCGATCGAGTGATGCACCTGGTGCATCTGCGGCGTGACCACGATCCAGCGCGCCATGCGTTCGAGCCGCGGCGGCAGCGCCACGTTGCTGTGGTTGAACATCGAGGTGGCGTTGAGCAGCACCTCGAACATCAGCACCGCCAGTGCCGGAATGCCGAGCGCCGCGACCACCGCGATCTTGATCGCCAGCGACAACAGGATCTCCAATGGATGAAAGCGCACGCCGGTGGTCACGTCGATGTCAAGATCGGCGTGGTGCATGCGGTGCAGCCGCCACAACAGCGGAACGTGATGAAAAACGTAATGCTGGGTGAAGATGACGAGATCGAGCGCAATCACGCCGGTCACGATCGCCGCCCAGAACGGCACGCCGACCAGATTGAACAGGCCCCAGCGGCGTGTCGCCGCGATCAGCGCCATCCCGACCGCGGCGGTCGGCACCAGCAGCCGCACCGTCACTATGTCGATTGCCAAAATGCCGAGATTGCCCGGCCAGCGCGGTCGGCGGCCGACCGTCAGCGCCCGCCGCGGGGCGAACCACTCCCAAAGCGCGAGAGTGGCGAAAACCACGGCTGAGCCACCGACGCGGACGACGATTTCGAGGGTGGGGGACATGAGCCTTTGCCTTACCCTCTGCTGCGGCGCGTGGACTTAATAACACGCTCTTTGGTCCAGCGTTGCCGCTCATGTCACGCCCTGTTAAGCCTTAAGAATCGGACCATTGGCCGCCAGCCGGGCGGCCGCGCGGAAGGCGTGAGCGGACGCATGGAAATTTTCATCCAGCAGCTCATCAACGGCATCACCCTCGGCTCGATCTACGGCTTGATCGCCATCGGCTACACCATGGTGTTCGGCATCATCGGCATGGTGAACTTTGCCCATGGCGATGTGTTCATGGTCTCCGCCTTCATCGCGCTGATCGCCTTCCTGATCCTCACCACCTGGCTGGGCATCACCTCGATCGCGCTGGCGCTGTTCATCGTGCTGATCGTGGCGATGCTGTTCACCTCGTTGGTCAACTGGACCATCGAGCGGCTCGCCTATCGCCCGTTGCGCGGCTCGTTTCGCCTGGCGCCACTGATCTCGGCGATCGGCATGTCTATTTTTCTGTCGAACTTCGTGCAGGTCAGCCAAGGACCGCGCAACAAAGCGACCCCGCCCATGGTGCAGGGCGAATTCGTGCTGTTCACCAAGAACGACTACGCGGTGACACTGTCCTATAAGCAACTCATCATCTGGGGCATTACCGCCGCGCTGTTGGTCGCGTTCTGGTATCTGGTCGCCAAGACGCGGCTCGGCCGCGCCCAACGCGCCTGCGAGCAGGACCAGAAGATGGCGGCGCTGGTCGGCGTTGACGTCGACGGCACCATCTCGATGACCTTCGTGATCGCGGCCGCGCTCTCCGCCGTCGCCGGCACCATGTACCTGATGTATTACGGCGTGGTGAGCTTCTCGGACGGCTTCGTGCCGGGCGTGAAGGCGTTCACCGCCGCGGTGCTCGGCGGCATCGGCTCGCTGCCGGGCGCGGTGATCGGCGGCATCCTCATCGGCCTGATCGAGACCATGTGGTCGGCCTATTTTTCCATCGACTACAAGGACGTTGCCGCCTTCTCGGTGCTCGCCATCACCTTGATCTTCCTGCCGCAGGGCCTGTTCGGCCGGCCGGATGTCGAGAAGGTGTGAGATGCAAGGCGGCGCGCAAGACCGGCGCGTCGATGTTGCCCGCGCGCTGCGGGAGGCGGGCGTTACAGCCCTGCTCGCCTTCGGACTGTTCCTGCCGCTGATCGGCTTCGAGACCGCGCAGAACATCCGCAACGAACTGATCCTGGAGACGCGCTGGCCGCTGCTGTTCGCGATCGTCGCCATCGTCGGCGTGGGTCGCCTTGCCTACTCGCTGGTGTTCGAACCGTGGCTCAAGCAGCGCGCGCTGCGGCCGGTCGCGGCCGCACCGTCGGCTTGGCGTGCGCATGTCGGAAAGTGGTTCGTCCCGTTCGCCATCGGATTCGTCATCGTTTATCCGGTGATCGTCGTCGCCGCTGTTGGCTTCGGCGGCGCCGTGAAATGGGTCGACAATTTCGGCATCCAGATCCTGATCTATGTGATGCTCGGTTGGGGCCTCAACATCGTGGTGGGCTTAGCCGGCCTGCTCGACCTCGGCTACGTCGCGTTCTACGCGGTCGGCGCCTATTCCTACGCGCTGCTGGCCAAGACTTTTGGCTTCTCGTTCTGGATCCTGCTGCCGCTGGCCGGCACGCTCGCCTCGTTCTGGGGCGTACTGCTCGGCTTTCCGGTGCTGCGATTGCGTGGCGACTATCTCGCCATCGTCACGCTCGCCTTTGGCGAGATCGTCCGCATCGTGCTGATCAACTTCGCCGACCTTACCAACGGCTATGCCGGCATCAGCACCATCCCGCGCCCGACTTTTTTCGGCATTCCGTTCAATGCCGACGACGACGGCTTTGCCGCCGTGTTCGGGTTGGAATTTTCGCCCATCTATCGCACCATCTTCCTGTACTACCTGATCCTGGCGCTGGCTTTGCTCACCGCCTTCGTCACCGTGCGGCTGCGCCGGCTGCCGGTCGGCCGCGCCTGGGAAGCGCTGCGCGAAGATGAGGTCGCCTGCCGCTCGCTCGGCATCAACACCACCAACACCAAGCTCACCGCCTTCGCCATGGGCGCGATGTTCGCGGGCTTCGCCGGCTCGTTCTTCGCCGCGCGGCAAGGCTTTATCTCGCCGGAATCCTTCACCTTCCTGGAGTCGGCCACCATCCTGTCGATCGTGGTGCTCGGCGGCATGGGCAGCCAAATCGGCGTCGCCATCGCGGCGATCGTGATGATCGGCGGCACCGAGATCATGCGCGATCTCGATTTTCTCAAACAGGTTTTCGGACCCACGTTTGATCCGACGCAGTACCGCATGCTGCTGTTCGGCTTCGCCATGGTGCTGATCATGATCTGGAAACCGCGCGGGCTGATCGCGACGCGCGAGCCGTCGGTGTTCCTGAAGGAGCGCAAGAGCATCTCCGCCGACTTGGTCAAGGAAGGCCACGGCTGATGGGCAGCGCCAGCGACATCCTGCTCCGCGTCGAGCATCTGACCATGCGCTTCGGCGGGCTGGTCGCCGTGGACAATTTGTCGTTCGAGGCGCGGCAAGGCGATATCACGGCGCTTATCGGCCCGAACGGCGCCGGCAAGACCACGGTGTTCAACTGCATCACCGGCTTTTACAAACCGAGCGAGGGCCGCCTGGGCCTTCGCCACGGTGACGCGGCTGTGTGGGCCGGTCTGGAAACGCTCACCGACAGCGGCAAGCGCTGTCTCGCGCGTGCCGACGGGGCGCTCTACCAACTCGAGCGCATGCCGGATTTTCTCGTCACCCAGCAGGCGCGCGTCGCCCGTACCTTCCAGAACATCCGCCTGTTCCCCGGGATGACGGTATTGGAAAATCTGCTGGTCGCCCAGCACAACCGGCTGATGCTGGCCTCCGGCTATACATTGCTCGGCATCCTCGGCTTTCCCTCTTATGCCGCCGCCGAACGTGCCGCCATCGAGCAGGCGCGGCGGTGGCTCGACCGCGTCGGATTGACCGCACGCGCCGACGATCCGGCCGGCGACCTGCCCTATGGTGCGCAGCGACGGCTGGAGATCGCGCGCGCCATGTGCACCGAGCCGGTGCTGCTCTGCCTCGACGAGCCGGCGGCCGGCCTCAATCCGCGCGAAAGCGCCGAGCTCAACGATCTGCTGCTCGCCATTCGCACCGAGAATGCCATCTCGATCCTGTTGATCGAGCACGACATGTCGGTGGTGATGGAGATTTCCGACCACGTGGTCGTGCTCGATTACGGCGTTAAAATCGCCGATGGCGTGCCGGACCAGGTGCGCAACGACCCGAAGGTGATCGCAGCCTATCTCGGCGTCGCCGATGAGGACGTCGCCAAGGTCGAAGCGGAGGTCGGCTTATGACCTCCCCGCTTCTCTCCGTCCGCGGTGTGAAGACATTCTATGGACGCGTGATGGCGCTCAAGGGTGTCGATCTTGACGTCAGCGAGGGCGAGATTGTCACGCTGATCGGCGCCAACGGCGCGGGCAAATCCACGCTGATGATGACCGTCTGTGGCAATCCGCGCGCGCGCGAAGGCACGGTGATGTTCGGCGGCCGCGACATCACCCACCTGCCGACCCACGAGATCGCGCGGCTCAAGCTCGCGCAAGCGCCGGAAGGCCGCCGCATTTTTTCGCGCATGACTGTGCTTGAGAATCTGCAAATGGGCGCAACCACCGCCGAGCCTGCCGAGTTCGCCCGCGATCTCGAGCGCGTGCTCACGCTGTTCCCTCGCCTGCAGCAGCGCATCGGCCAGCGCGGCGGCACGCTGTCGGGCGGCGAGCAGCAGATGCTGGCGATCGCGCGCGCGCTGATGGCGCGGCCGCGCCTGTTGTTGCTCGACGAGCCGTCGCTTGGCCTGGCGCCGATGATCGTGCGGCAGATCTTCGACGCCATCAAAGCGCTCAATGCGCAGGACGGCCTCACCGTGTTCCTGGTTGAGCAGAACGCCTATCACGCGCTCAAGCTCGCCCATCGCGGCTATGTCATGGTCAACGGGCTGATCATGCTCTCCGGGACGGGGCGCGAATTGCTGGAGCGGCCCGAAATCAAGTCGGCCTATCTCGAAGGCGGCAGGACTTGAACGCCATGGACCGGATTTCGACCGCCTTCTCGATTCCGGAATTCCTTTATGAGGAAGGCTCGTTCGGGGTGTTCGTCCTGGTCACCATCATTCTGGGTGGCGGGGCGGCGGCGCTCTCCGGCCGCGCCATTGCAACGACCTGGCGGCCATGGTGGCAGGTCGTCGCCTATAGCTTCATCCTCGGCGCCGCCGTGCGGTTCATTCATTTCAGCCTGTTCGGCGGCACCTTGCTGTCGGCCCACTATTATCTGGTCGACAGCGCGGTCTGCATGGCCTTCGGATTCTTAGGGTTTCGGGCCGCCCGCGTCGCGCAAATGGTCACGCAATATCGCTGGATCAACGAGGCCGAAGGCCTTCTGCGCTGGCGCCGAAAGCCGCCCTGACGTAACATTTCCAGGTTATTGAGCCTGCCGGTTTTCAGCTAAGGGGGTAAACGGATGAAGAGGATCACCACGCTCGGCCTCGCGCTGGGTTTTGCCGTTGCGCTGACGGGAACAGCGGCGGCGCAAGTCAAGATGGCCGTCGGCGGCCCGATCACCGGACCGAGCGCCGCCACCGGCGCACAGATGAAGAATGGTGTCGATCAGGCGGCAGCGGACATCAACGCCGCCGGCGGTATTCTCGGCCAGAAGATCACCGTTTCGTACGGCGACGACGTCTCCGATCCCAAGCAGGGCGTCTCGGTCGCCAACAAGTTCTCCGCCGACGGCGTCAAGTTCGTGATCGGCCACTACAATTCCGGCGTCACCATGCCGTCCTCCGAGGTCTATCAGGAGAACGGTATCCTGGAGATCACGCCCGCCTCCACCAATCCGACCGTCACCGAGCGCAAGATGTGGAACATCTTCCGCGTCTGCGGGCGCGACGATCAGCAAGGCAAAGTCGCCGGCGAATACATCCTCAAGCACTTCAAGGGCAAGAAGATCGCCGTCGTCCACGACAAGACCACCTACGGCAAAGGTCTCGCCGACGAAATGCGAAAGGCGATCAACAAGGGCGGCATGAAGGACGTGCTCTACGAGGGCATCAATACCGGCGAGAAGGATTTCTCGGCGCTAGTGTCCAAGATCAAGCAGTCGGGCGCCGATTTAATCTATTGGGGCGGCCTGTACACCGAAGGCGGTCTGATCGTGCGGCAAATGCGCGACCAGGGCGTCAAAGCGCCGCTGATGGGCGGCGACGGCATCACCTCCGACGAATTCGCTTCGATCGGCGGACCGGGTGTCGAAGGCACGCTGATGACCTACGGCCCCGACCCGCGCAAGAAGCCGGAGGCCAAGGCGGCGGTGGAGGCATTCCGCGCCAAGAAGTTCGAGCCGGAAGCCTACACGCTCTATAGCTACGCCGCGGTGCAGATCATCAAGCAGGCGGCGGAAGCGGCGAAGTCGCTCGACCCAAAGAAGGTCGCCGAACAGATGCATTCCAGCAAGACGTTCAAGACCGTGATCGGCGACATCGCCTACGACAAGAAGGGCGACATCACGCGGCTCGATTACGTGATGTATGTCTGGAAGAAGGACGCCAGCGGCAAGATCACCTACGTCGAGATCGAGTAGGCGTTTCACCTCTCCCCAGCCGAAGTCGGATGTTTCCGACTTCGGCTGCTTTAAGTTGCCGAACTCGGGTAAGCCCGAGTTCGGATGCGGGTAGAGGGAAGGCTCACCCAATCCTCCCCAGCGCCGGAAACACCTCTAGCAGCCACACGCTCATCTCATTGATGCTGCCGGTGAGAAACGCAATTCCGGTGAGCACCAGCAGCGCGCCCATCGCCTGCTCGACGCGGCGCAGATATTTGCGGAAATGCGCCAGAAACGCCGCGAACGGCTCGATCGCGAAGGCGGCGATGATGAACGGAACGCCGAGGCCGAGCGAATAGACCGCGAGCAGGCCCGCGCCTTTCGTCACTGTATGCTCGGAGGCCGCCACCGTCAGAATGGCGGCGAGGATCGGCCCGATGCACGGCGTCCAGCCGAAGGCGAAGGCCAAGCCCATCACATAGGCGCCCCACAGCCCGACCGGCTTGGCCACGTCCAAACGCTTCTGCCGGTGCAGCAGCGCAATCGGCGTGATGCCGAGGAAGTGCAGCCCCATGATGATGATGACCACGCCCGCGACGGTCGCCAGCGGTCCCGAATAGACGCGGATGAGCGAGCCGACCACGCTGGCACTGGCGCCGAGCGCCACGAACACCGTGGAGAAGCCGAGCACGAACAGTAAGGCCGCCAGCACGGTCTCGCGCTTGACCCGCGGCTCCGGCTCCTTGTCGGCAAAGCGCTCCAGCGAAGTGCCGGCCAGGAAGACGAGATAGGGCGGCACCAGCGGCAGCACGCAGGGGGAGAGAAAGCTGACCAGGCCCGCGATCAGGGCGGCCAGGATTGTGACATCGCCATTCATGGGGCCCTAGATGCCCCGGCGAGTGTGGCGATGGCAAGTCGGCCGGCAACGGTCTGACTTTGAAGTGATCGACTATGATCGATTTTTCCTCCCCACGCCTTGGGTCGCGGGGAGATTGACGCGCCGCTGCAAATCGTTTCCGCTCCCCGCTGGGAGAATAGCCGTGCGCAATCTCATCACCGACATTCCCGGGGTGCGGGTCGGCCATGCCGGCGACGCCAAGCTCGGCTCGGGAACCACCGCCGTGGTGTTCGACACCGCCGTGGTGGCGAGCGTGGACGTGCGCGGCGGCGGCCCGGGCACGCGCGAGACCGCCCTGCTCGATCCGGCGCAGACGGTGGAAGGCATCGACGCCATTGTGCTCTCCGGCGGCTCGGCCTTCGGGCTCGATGCCGCCTCCGGCGTGCAGGCTTGGCTGCGCGAGCAGGGCCGCGGCTTTCAGGTGCGCGAGGCGCGGGTGCCGATCGTACCGGGCGCGATCCTGTTCGACCTGCTCAGCAGCGGCAATAAGGATTGGGGCCGCTACCCGCCCTATCGCGAACTCGGCTACGAGGCCGCGAAAAACGCAGGGACCGAATGCGCGCTCGGCAGCGTCGGCGCCGGGCTGGGCGCAACAACCGTCAACCTGAAGGGCGGCATCGGCTCGGCCTTAGGCCGCACCCGCGACGGGCTGACGGTCGGCGCCATCGTCGCGGTGAACGCGGCCGGCAGTGTGGTGATCGGCGACGGCCCGCATTTCTGGGCGTCGCCGTTCGAGCAGAACAAGGAATTTGGCGGGCGCGGCTGGCCGCCATCGTTCTCGGCCGATGCGCTGGCGCTGCGCAGCAAAGGCGGGCCGCGTCAGAGCACCACGCTTGCCGTGGTCGCAACCGACGCCACGCTCTCCAAGGCGCAGGCAAAACGTCTGGCGGTGATGGCGCAGACTGGCTTGGCGCGCGCGATCTATCCGGTGCACACCCCGCTCGACGGCGACATCGTGTTCGCCGCCGCCATGGGACAAAAGCCGCTGCCCGATCCGCTGCTCTCGCTCAGCGAACTCGGGCTGGTGGCGGGCAATGTGCTAGCGCGCGCGGTGGCGCGCGCAGTCTATGAGGCGACGGCGTTGCCATTTCCCGGGGCGCTGGCGAGTTGGAAAAATAAATTCGAGCATTAGAGAAAGCGCTCCGCCCGATACGGCGCCGGATCGCAGAACGGCGTTGTCCCGGTGATCATCTCCGCGAGCATGCGCCCGGTGGCGGGGCCGAGCGTAAGCCCCCAATGCGCATGCCCGATCGCGAGCCACAACCCGCCCAGTCCCGGCGCCCGTCCGATCACCGGCCGTGAATCCGGAAGGCACGGCCGGCTGCCGAGCCAAGTTTTGGCGTCGATCGCGTCTCCCAGCGGAAACAATTCGCGCGCCTGCGGCAGCAACCGCGCGAACTGCACCGGCGTCGGCGCCGCATCGCGCGCGGCAAATTCGACGCCGGTGGTCATGCGAATGCCCTGCTCCATCGGCGTGATCAGGTAGCCGGCACCGGCATCGAGCACCGGCCGCGACAGTCCGGCATTGCCTTGCGCGTAAAAATGCCGGTGATAGCCGCGCTTGACCATGAGCGGCAGCCGCAGGCCCAGGGTTCTGAGCAGATCGCCGGCCCACGGCCCGAGCGCGACAACGACTTCGCGTGCATCGACCCCGCCCTCGTTGGTCTCCACCCGCCAGCCCTGCCCGGCGCGATGCAGCGAACGCGCATCTCCCTTCAGCGTAATGCCGCCAAGCGCGGCAAAACGCGCGGCGTAGGCGCGCGTCAATCCAAGCGGATTGCTCACGCTCGCCGCCTGCGGCCAGAACACTGCATGCGCGAACACCGGATTGAGCGAGGGTTCCAGCGCCCGCGCGCCGGCGGTGTCGAGTGCCTGCAGCGGCAGGCCGAATTGCGCGGCGAGATCGAATTCGTCCTGCAACGCCGCAAAGCTGCGCTCGCTGCGATACACTTTGAGCCAGCCGTTCTTGCGCAGGTACTGCGCGGCGTTCGATTCCGCCATCAGCGCCTCGTGCTCGGTCACCGCGCGCGCAAACAGCGGACGGATCAGCCGCGCGGTCTCCGCGAGACGCTCCGGCCGTGAGGCCGCGCGGAACGCCAGCAGCCACGGCAGCGCCTGCGGCAGGAACGAGAAATGATAATTGGCCTCGCCCGCGCGCTTGAGCGCGATGCGCATCAGCGCGCCGGAATCGGTGGGAAACGCCGGCGGGAACACCGTGTTGCCCTCGATGATGCCGGCATTGCCATAGGAAGTCTGCTCGCCCACCCCGGCACGATCGATCAGCGCAACGCTCAAGCCGCGCTTGACGAGATGCAGCGCGATCGAGCTGCCGACAATGCCGGCGCCGAGCACGATCGCATCGGTGCGTGCCATGGACTCTCCCTTCCCGCTCCCTGCAAGCGGGGCGAGGGAACAAACTCAATATATGGATCATCGCCATTGAAGGCGTTATCAAGGCTGCAGCGCCTAGCCGCGCGGGCGGAGTTTTCCGGCGATGAATCTGGTTGCACTGGCTGCGGCCGCGCTCACGTTTATCGGCCGCAAGGGCACGCTGCTGGCTGCGGCCTCCGTCTTCGTCGGCCTGGCCGTGCCGCCATTGGCCGCGGCGGTCAAGCCGTATCTCGGCGAAACCATCGTCGTGATTCTGACGCTGGCGTTCCTGCGGGTTGATTCAGCCGAACTGCGCAGCCATTGGACGCGGCCCGGACTGATCGCCGCCGCCACCGTCTGGGTGATGCTGATCGTGCCCGCCGTGCTCGGCACGTTGTTTCTCACCGTCGGCCTCGACCGCAGCATGCCGGGTCTGTTCTTCATGCTGGTCTTGCAGATGTCGGCGCCCGGGCTGATGTCCTCGCCCGCACTGGCCGCGCTGATGGGTCTCGACGCCGCGCTTACGCTCGCCAGCCTGATCGTGAGCACCGCGATCACGCCGCTGACCGCGAGCCTGTTCACCTATGTCTTTCTCGGCACCACGCTCGCCTTCCCGTTCGCCTTTGGGCTTAAGCTGTTCCTGATCATCGCCGGCTGCGCCTTTGCCGCGGCCGTCGTCCACCGCATCGCCGGACGCGGCTTCGTCGAGGCGCAGCGCGAGCGCATCGACGGGCTGAGCGTGATCGCCATGTTCATGTTCGCGGTCGCGGCAATGGATGGCGTCACCGATCATTTCCGCGCCGATCCGCTGCTGGTGATCGAACTCACGGCGCTTGCCTTCACGCTGGCGCTCGCCCTGATCGCGATCACGGCGCTGGTGTTTCTGCGCGCCGGACGCGCCCGCGCCTTCGCGATCGGACTGATCGCCGGCAACCGCAATATCGGCCTGATGCTGGCGGCCACCGGCTTCGTCGTGCCGGACGTCGCCTGGCTTTATTTCGCGCTGGCGCAGTTTCCGATCTATCTGCTGCCGCACCTGCTCAAGCCGCTGGCGCGGCGGCTGGCGCTCGGCGATAATGCGGCGGGGCGTTGACCGCGGGGAGAATCATGAAGTGGCTAACATTCGTGCTCGCACTTGTTGCGGGCACCGTGCTATTGGCGGCCGCGCCGGTGGCGCAAGCGGCGGCCTGCATGATCGTGACTCTGACCGGCACCATGGGCGGGCCGCCGGAATTCAACGGCCTCGCCGGGCCCGGCACACTGGTCCGCTATGGCGACGACGCCAACAATTGCAGCGCGGTGAAAATGCAGTTCGACGCCGGGCGCGGCACCGTCATGCGGCTGTCGCAACTCAACGTGCCGCCGGCACAGGTCAACGCGGTGTTCTTTACGCATATGCACTCCGATCACACGGACGGGTTCGCCGACTTGATGCAATTGCGCTGGCACTTCAATTCGAAAGGGCCGAAAGTCGATGTGGTTTGCAGCGCAGATACGGCTTCAATTCTCGGATTCACCATCAGCTGCCAGAAATTCGTGGCGCATCTCGCCGACGCCTACATCCATTCCGGCGAAATCGCCCAACGCCTGTCCGAGGACAAAAGCCGGCTCGCAGGCGGACCGGCCGATCTGATCCATCTCGTTACATTCGAAGCGACGAACGAGCCGCAAGTGGTCTGGACCTCCGGTGACGTGAAGGTCAGCGCGATCCGCTCGACCCATATGGCGGGCCACGCCTCCTATCGCGTGGATACCCCGGCCGGCAGCGTGGTGATCGGCGGCGACGCCGGCAACGACACGCTCGCTCCGCCGCGCACAAGCTCCACCTCAGACGAAGTCGAAAAGCTCGCGCAGGGTGCCGACATCATCGTGCATTCGACAATCCATCCCAAATGGGTATCCCCTTCACTCACGTAGCGTCAAGGGCTGGGGCTGGATCGTTGGCGGCAATGATCTGATGGTACGGTGCCGGCCCGCTGGCGACGGCCTGCTGGACGAGGCGATGGAAGAGCAGTCCGCGGGCCTGGGAGCG
>DATBZY010000013.1:0-2352 GCA_036512915.1 Pseudolabrys sp.
AGATCGTCGAGTAGTAGCGGGAATATTTCTTCACATGCGCAAGGCGGTTGATGCCGTCGCGCATCACGAGGCCCATGGTGCCGGCATAGTAATAGGGCCACACCGACTCGGCGCCGAACTCGCGCTCGGCCGCATCGAAGCTCGCCGCGATCTCGTCCAGCGCCTCGTCCCAGGAAATCCGCGCGAATTGACCGGAGCCCTTCGATCCGGTCCGGCGCAGCGGGTGCATCAGCCGATCCGGATGATGAATGCGCTCGGCATAGCGCGCGACCTTGGCGCAGACCACGCCGGCGGGATAGCTCTGCAGCCTAGAGCCGCGCACCCGGCCGATCGTGGAACCATCGATCACCTCGATATCGAGGGCGCAGGCCGATGGACAATCGTGCGGACAGGTGGAATGCCGGATGTCGATCTTGGTCTGCTGGTTCATGCGCCGATAGGTACCATCAAAAGCCGGGACAGCCGAGCGCATTTATCCGGCAATGCACGTACAAAAGCAGCGCGCGAGCCATGCATTACGAGCCGAGATATGCCCCGCCATTGGCGTGGATGGCCTGTCCGTTGATGTAGCGCGCACCGGGCCCGCACAGGAACCGCACCGTTGCGGCGACGTCTTCCGGCTTGCCGCGCTCGCCGGTGATGGTCTGATGGATCAGGTGATGCGCGGGTTCCGGCTTGTCTTTCGGGCGCGGCGTGCCGATCAGCCCGGGAACGACGCAATTCACGGTAATGCCGTCGTCGGCAAGGTCGTGCGCGAGCGCGCGGGTGAAGCCGACAAGTCCCGCCTTCGCGGTCACGACATGGGCGCGGTTCTTCGCACCGGTATGCGCGCTCAGGCCGCCGATGTTGACGATGGTTCCGGCCCCGCTCTTGCGTAGGCCCGGCAGGCAGGCCTTGGTGCAATGAAACGCGCCATCGAGGGTGACGTCGAGGATTTCGCGCCACTCGGCGTAGCTCATCTCGCCGAACGGCTTTTCCCGCCGCAGCGCGGCATTGTTGACGAGGATGTCGAGGTGGCCGAAATGCTTTACGGCAGCGTCCGCCATTGCCTGCACCGCCATGGCGTCGGCCACGTCACCGATATGAACCAGCGCTTTGCCGCCGGCGATCTCGATCTCGCGCGCCACGGCCTTCGCCTCGGCACGGTTGCTGCGGGCATTCACCAAAATGGATGAACCGCCCTCCGCCAGCGCCAGCGCAATCGCGCGGCCGATATTACGACCAGCGCCGGTGACGATGGCGACCTTGCCGCTGAGTTCGCTGTTGCCGGCCATGCCCTGTGCCCCTCATTTCGTCATCGTCCGCGAAAGCGGACGATCCAGTAAACACCGACGTCCGCGATTCATCCGATGGTACTGGATGCCCCGCTTTAGCGGGGCATGACGGTAGTGGTTATATCCGCAGTGCACCCAGATCGATGCGGCCATTGTAGAGCGTTGCCAACAGCTTCAACGTCGCATCGCTCTGCGCCGTGGCCCAGCCGCCGTGCTGCGCATTGAGCGCGAATTTCTCCGTCACGTCCTGCCGCGTCAGCGGCTCCTGGGCACCGCCGCGCAAGTATGGTTGCCGTTCCTCGATCACGCTGCCGTCCTTCATGGTCGCGCGGACGTGGCCGGTATAGTTGTTCGGATAGGGATTGTCCGGGTCGATCACGAATTTCACCTTTGCTGCAAGTGCGAGCACCTGGCGGTCGCCGATCGCCGCCTCGGTGAATGCGCCGAGCCCGACGCCGCCATGCACGAAGCCGGTTGCGAGCAGATACGGCACGGCGAACTTGGCGGAATAGCCGTTGCGCGGACGCTGCTTGTCGGCAAGCGGCTCCCACAGCCGGTGCACCGTCCCCTCCGCCACCTCGCACACGATCTCCTTGATGTCCTCGGCCTTGACGCCGCGCGCGGCCAGCCGTCTGGCGCAATCGATGTAAGGCTGCGCCATCGTCCCACAGGGATAAGGCTTGAACGCCAGCGTGTCCGTCACCCAGCGCGCGCCGAAATCGCCTGTCAGCGCGCCGTAGTCGCCCTTTGGCGTGTGCGCGAAGCCGTGGAACAGCCCGTGCACGCCCTCGAACACCGTGCGCGGGCCGACAAACCCCTGCCGCGCCAATAGCGCCGCCCGAATCCCTGATTGCGCCGCCCAGCCCGCATGCAGCCGCTTGGTCCATGCGCCCTCGGCGAGATATTCGATGATGCCGCCGGCCATGCTGCCGGCGATGCCGAGCGCGTCGACAATCTGCCTGGCATTGAGGCCGAGCGCCGCGCCGACGCCCGCGGCCGCACCCATGGCGCCGAAAATCGCGGTCGGGTGAAATCCGGCCTTGTGGACGGCCTTCGGCACCACGAGGCTCAACCGGCA
>DATBZY010000014.1:0-7469 GCA_036512915.1 Pseudolabrys sp.
AATTGCGGCGGCTCGCGCTCGTCATCTCCGACCGGAGGTACCGTGATCATGTCGCGTTCATCCGACCCACCCGTCAAAACACTGCCATAAATCGCTTTGATTCGCTCAGCATCCGCAATGCGGGTGTTGAGTCCGCGGGCGAGATCCATGGTGACGTGGTGGCCGCCGAGGGCGAAACCGTCGGCATGCACGAAGCGGCCGCCGGAAAATACCGCCAGGGTGGTGGTGCCGGCGCCAAGATCGATTGTTGCAGCGCCGAGATCGGCCTCGTCGTCGGCCAGCACCGCTAGGCCGGCCACATAGGGCGAGGCCACCATGGCCTCGACCGCCAGGTGGCTGCGCTCGACCGTGAGCATCAGATTGCGCACGGTCGCCACGTCGGCGGTGACCATATGCATGTCCACGCCGAAGCGGTGGCCGAGCATGCCGCGCGGCTCGCGGATGCCGGCGGCGGCGTCGAGCGCGTAGCCGATCGGCAGCGAATGCAGCACGGCGCGCCCGTCGCGCACCGAATGGCGGCTCGCCGCCGCCAGCACGCGGCCGATGTCACCCTCGCTCACCGCGCCGCCGGCAAGCTCGATATTGGCGACGAAGCGCTCGCTGCCGAGGCGGCCGCCGGACAGCGATACCACCACGGATTCGAGCTGCACGCCGGCCGTGCTTTCGGCGATGTCGATCGCCTGGCGGACCATCGCCTCGGCCTTCTCCAGATCGACCACGCTGCCGGCCTTGATGCCGCTGGCCGCGGTGTGGGCGAAGCCCAGCACGCGCACGCCATGGCTGCGGCGGCGCAGCGCGTCCTGCGGCGCCTGCGGCGCCAGCCGCGCGATCATGCAGACGATCTTGCTGGTGCCGATATCGAGACCGGCGACCACGGCCGCCCGTTTGGGCGAAACCGGCTTCATCTTTGGCGTCAGGCCGAAGCGCAGCACGGTCATGCGTCGCTCCCCTTGCTCTTGTTGCCCTTGGCCTTCTTGTCCTTCTCGGCCGCTTTCAGCGCTTCATCGCGCGCCGCCGCGGCGCCATCCGACAGCCGCACCGTGACGCGATCGGCCTGCCGCAGATCGACCGCGACGATGTCGCGCGCGAGCAGCTTCTTGGTTCGCTCGAGATCGAGCAATGTCATGAGCGCCTGCTCGGGCTGGCGTTCCGGCAGCAGCACCGCGACGCCGCCTTTCAGATGCAGGTTCCAACGCCGCTCCGCCACCAGCACCGCGGCTTCGACCGCCTGCGCGATCACCGGATAGCGCGCCAGCACACTGAGAAAATCTTGCGCCGCTTGCTCGGCGCCACGGCCGACCACCTGCGGCAGCGACGCGAAACGCCGCGGCACGCTCGCTTCGAGCACGGTGCCATCGGCAGCGATCAGCACGACGCGGGCGTCCTTCTGCCAGAGCGCGAACGCCCTGCGCTCGGTGATCTCGATGCGCAGCCGGCCGGGATAGAGCTTGAGCACCGTGGCCTCGGCGATCCACGGATTGGTCAGCAGCCTGGCGCGCGCCCGCGCGGCGTCGAGAAACAGCAACGAGGAGCGGTCGGTGATGCCGGCCAGGGTCAGAATGTTCTCGCGGCCGACTTCATGCTCGCCGGCCAGCGCGATCTCGGAAATGCGGAAGCCGGCGCTATTGGCCGCGGCGTCGCAGATATCCTGCACCTGCGCGACGATCACCGGCACATGGCCGCCTATGACCGCACCGTAGCTGGCGCTGGCGAGCAGCAGCAGCGCGGCCGCCGAAGAGCCGGCGCCACGCGGCGCCTTGAATGCGAGGATCGCTGCGCCCCAGCGGCACGCCAGCCGCCGCCAGCCCGCAGCCGATACCGGCCAGGCGTGCGAATACAGCCGCGCAGCGGCGGCTTTACGTTGTGGCAACTTTGGCTTCAGCGATTGAGCGAGGCGTCCTCGACAATCCATCGCACCAGCTCTTCAAACGTTAGCCCCGAATGGGCAGCAAGCTCTGGCATGAGCGAGGTTTCGGTCATGCCCGATTGGCTATTCACCTGTCGTCGTAACGCACATCCGTACGCGTGACTCCGCGGCCGAGCGCGCGATACGCCGCCGGTGCCTAGTCTTCGGGCCATTTGGTAAACGATTAGTAAAGTTTGAGGGATTTCACAGCGGCTTCGGTAACTTAGACCGGGCGGGTGGCCGCGGGCGCGATTGTTTCCGCCATCATCCTAAGGAGTCCCCGCCGGGCGAAGGGGCGGCATACGCCAGTCTTGTGCCATATTGGCCGGGAACCTTGACGTTACCTGACTATTTCGATGGCGTGCTCGCCTCTTATGAAATTCACCTCCGCCTCCTCGGCACGCGTCATCAGTAGAAGGTGAATAGGATATTCTGCGCACACGTCGGCAAGCGCGCTTCGGACCTTCGCGCAGTCCGCGTCCTGCTCGCAAACTACGAGGATATCGATATCGCTGACTGGCCGCTTGGTGGTCGTCACTGACCCAAATGCCGACGCCACCTTCGACATGCTGCAATTCGGATTGCGGCTGGGCAAACGCCCGCGCCAGCTCATCACCACCACGCCGCGGCCGATTCCGCTGTTGAAGCGGCTGATCGCCGATCCGCGCACCGCGGTGACGCGCGCCGGCACGCAGGCGAACGCCGCGCATCTGTCGCCGGCGTTCCTCGACGAGGTGCTGGCGCGCTATGCCGGCACAAGGCTCGGCAGCCAGGAGATCGACGGCGAGATCATCGAGGACCGGCCCGACGCGCTGTGGTCGCGCGCCATGATTGAAGCCGCGCGCGTCGGCGCGGCGCCGCCGCTCATGCGCATCGTGGTCGGCATCGATCCGCCCGCCTCGTCACGACAAGGCGCCGACGCTTGCGGCATCGTCGCGGCCGGCCGCGCGGAAGACGGCTGCATCTATGTGCTGGAGGATGCGACGGCGGCGGGCTTAGCCCCGGCCGGCTGGGCGATGCGGGCGATCGCGTTGTATCGGCGGCTGCAGGCCGACGCATTGGTGGCCGAAGTCAACCAGGGCGGCGAGATGGTCGCTGCGGTGCTGCGCAACGTCGATGCCTCGGTGCCGCTGAAGACGGTGCATGCGACGCGCGGCAAGTATCTGCGCGCCGAGCCAATGGCGGCGCTCTATGCGCAAGGCCGCGTCAAGCACCTCGCGCCGCCGAAGCAGGAACTGGAGGATCAGATGTGCGACTTCGGCCTCGGCGGGCTGTCGTCCGGCGGCTCGCCCGACCGGCTCGACGCGCTGGTCTGGGCGGTGACGGAATTGACGGCGCAGACCTGGAAAGGACCTCGGATCAGGAGGCTGTAGAATTCTCAGCTGTCATGCCCCGCGAAGGCGGGGCATCCAGTAATCGCAAACGTAGAAATTCTTTCGAAAGACCGGGGCTACTGGATCGTCCGCCTTCGCGGACGATGACACCGGAGTGCTTCACCGATTGAGTGAGGCGTCCTCGACAATCCAGCGCACCAGCTGTTCGAACGGGATGCCGGCATGCGCCGCAAGCTCCGGCACCAGCGAGGTTTCGGTCATGCCCGGCTGGGTATTCACCTCCAGGCAGGCCAGCCCCTTGGTGCCCGCGAGGCTATCGTCGTAGCGGAAGTCGGCGCGGGTGACGCCGCGGCAGCTGAGCGCGCGGTGCGCCGCCAGCGCCAGCCGGCGAATCTCTTCATAGACGGTGGGGGAAATCGGCGCCGGCAGCAGGTGCTTGGAGCCGCCGGGGGCGTATTTGGCTTCGTAATCGTAGAATTTGACGGTGGGGACGATCTCGATGACGCCGAGCGCCTGCTCGCCCATCACCGCGCAGGTCAATTCTTTGCCGGGGATATAGGGCTCGACCATCACCTGCTCGCCGAACGTCCAGTCCGGGCGCGTCAGTTCCTGCGGCGGGTGCTTGTGGTCGGCGCGCACGATGAACACGCCGACGCTGGAGCCCTCCGCCAACGGCTTGATCACATAAGGCGGCGGCAGCAGATGGCGCGCGGCGGCGGCGCTGCGCGTCGCCACCATGCCGCCCGGCACCGGCACATTGGCGACTTTCAGCACCGTCTTGGCGATGTCCTTCTGCATGGCGACCGCCGAGGCCAGCACGCCGGAATGCGAATAGGGAATGCCGACGATCTCGAGCAGACCTTGCAGCGTGCCGTCTTCGCCGGGACGGCCGTGCAGAACATTGAGCGCGGCATCCGGCTTGAGCGCGCGCAAGGTCGCGGCGATGTCGCGGTCGACGTCGATGCGGCTGACGCGATAGCCGCCTTGCCGTTCCAGCGCATCGGCGCAGGCGGTGCCGGAGCGCAAGCTCACCGCGCGCTCAGCCGACCAGCCGCCCATCAGAACCGCCACGTGTTTAGGCATACCTTGACCCGCTTTCCTTCTCCCTCTCCCCGCCACGCGGGGAGAGGTAAAGCCAATGCTAGCTGACCCCAATCCGCTTAATTTCCCATTCCAGTTCGATGCCGGAATGCGCCTTCACGCGCGCGCGCACGGTTTCGCCGAGCGCTTCGATATCGGCGGCGCTGGCGCCGTCGAGACTGATCAGAAAATTGCTGTGCAACGCAGAGACCTGCGCCTGGCCCACTTTAAGCCCGCGGCAACCGGCCTCGTCCACCAGTTTCCAGGCGCTAGCCCCGAGCGGATTCTTGAAGGTGGAGCCGCCGGTGCGATTGCGCGGCTGGCTGGTCTCGCGTTTGGTCTTGATCGCGGCCATCTCGGCGGCGATCGCTTCCGCATCGCCGGCGCGGCCCTGGAACACCGCGGCGGTGAAGATGACGTCGTCGGCAACGCTGCAATGGCGATAGGAAAATCCCATCTCGGCATTGCTGAAGCTGCGCAGGTTTCCTTGCCGATCGACGCCACGCGCCTCGCTCAGCACGTCCTTGGTCTCGCCGCCATAGGCGCCGCCATTCATGCGCAGCGCGCCGCCGATGGTGCCGGGAATGCCGCTCAGAAACGCGAGGCCGGCGATGCCGGCCTTCTGCGCCGCCCGCGCCACCATCACGTCGAGCATGGCGGTGCCGGCCACGACGCGATGGTTGTCTTCGATTTTGATCTCGTTGAAGCCGCGGCCGAGTCGCACCACCACACCCGGCACGCCGCCGTCGCGCACGATCAGATTGGAGCCGGCGCCGATCACGGTGACGGCCAGCTCGGCCGGTATGTTCCGCAAGAAATAAGCCAGGTCGTCTTCGTTTTCCGGCATGAAGAACGCCTGCGCCGGACCGCCGACGCGAAACCAGGTAAATTCGCCGAGCGGCTGGTTCGCCAGCAGCCGCCCGCGCAGTTCGGGCGTGCGCGCTTTCAGATCGGGGACAATGTCGGGGAAGCTCATAGCGCCTTCAACTCCGCCGGCAGCGCATAGGCCCATTGCGTGATCGAGCCGGCGCCGAGGCAGACCACATAGTCGCCCGGCTTCGCCAGGCCCTTGATAATGCCGGCGAGATGCTCGGGCGCATCGAGCGGGATCGCCTGGCGGTGGCCGTGCGCGCGTAAGGCCGCGACCAGCGCGTCGCGGTCGGCGCCCGCGATCGGCGCCTCGCCGGCCGGATAGACCGGGGCGACGATCACCGCGTCGGCATCGTTGAAGCAGGAGCAGAATTGCTCGAATAGCGCCGACAGCCGCGTGTAGCGGTGCGGCTGCATCACCGCGATCACCTGACCCTTGACGCTCTCGCGCGCGGCCCGCAACACGGCGGCGATCTCCACCGGATGATGGCCGTAGTCGTCGATGATGACGACGCCGTTCCACTCTCCAACTTTAGTGAAGCGCCGCTTGACGCCGCCGAACGCCGCCAGCGCCTTGCGGATGACATCGTCCTTGATGCCGAGCGCATGCGCGACGGCGATGGCCGCCGTGGCATTGAGCGCGTTGTGGCGGCCCGGCATCGGCATCGTGAGCTGGTCGATGGCGTGGGTGGTCTTGCCCTCGCGATCGCGGAACAGCAGCGTGAAGCGCGACTGCCCATCGTGATGATCGAGATCGACCAGGCGGACATCGGCCTGCGGGTTTTCTCCGTAGGTGAGAATGCGGCGATCTTCCAGCTTGCCGACCAGGGTCTGCACCACCGGATGATCGGTGCACATCACCGCGAAGCCGTAGAACGGAATGTTCTCGACGAAAGCGCGGAAGGCGTCCTGCACCGCTTCGAAGGTGTGGAAATGGTCGAGATGCTCGGGGTCGATATTGGTGACGATGGCGATGTCGGCCGGCAGCTTGAGGAAGGTGCCGTCGGATTCGTCGGCCTCCACCACCATCCAGTCGCCGGCGCCGAGGCGCGCATTGGTGCCATAGGCGTTGATGATGCCGCCGTTGATCACGGTCGGGTCGAGCCCGCCGGCGTCGAGCAGCGAGGCGACGATTGAGGTGGTGGTGGTCTTGCCATGGGTGCCGGCGATGGCGACGCAGCTTTTCAGCCGCATCAGCTCGGCCAGCATCTCGGCGCGCCGCACCACCGGCAGGCGCTTGGCGCGCGCGGCGACCAGTTCCGGATTGTCGCGCTTGATGGCGGAGGACACCACCACCACATCGGCGCCGTCGAGGTTCTCAGCCTGGTGGCCGATCGCGACCTTGATACCCTTGTCGCGCAGGCGCTTGACGTTGGCGCTGTCGGCCACGTCGGAGCCGGTGACGGTATAGCCGAGATTGGCCAGCACCTCGGCGATCCCGCTCATGCCGATGCCGCCGATGCCGACGAAATGCACCGGACCGATGTCGCGCGGCAGTTTCATGGGGTCGCCCTCAGTTTCCTGCGTGCTTATTGCAAGACATGGAAGGCGGAAACAAGACCGGCCATGGCGGAATGCTTAAATTCCCGCCACCTCTAACGCAAATCGCGGCACCTCATTCACGCGGCAACCGCCTTCAGCCTGGGTATCTTCCGGATCTCGTCGGCGAGTTCGCGCTCGGCACGCCAGGTGTCGTAGGCACCCTGCATCCGCACCCAGACTCCTGCCCCGTCGCCAAACAGCTTACCGAGCCGGACTGCGACGGCGGGCGACACTGGCTTGCGCTGCGCCAGGATGTCGTAAAGGTGCTGGCGGGAAATGCCCAGCAGCGCGGCGATCTCGGCGTTGCTCTTGCCGGTCGCCGCGATCACCTCGCTCAGCAATTCGCCGGGATGCGTCGGACACCGTTTCGGATCGCGTTTGGCGCCATATTCGGCCATGTTTTGGCTCCTCAATGATATTGCTCGAAATCGACGCGCAGAGCCTCGCCGGAATCAAACTCGAAAGTGATGCACCACGGCCCGTTGACATGAACCGAGTAGCGGGTCGGAACGAAGCCTTTCAGGGCATGGAAATCAAACCCTGGAAGGTTCATCTGCGCCGGCGCGGTCGCGGCATTCAGCCGATCGAGGCGGATCAGGACGCGCTTGCGCATCTTAGCGTCGATCTTGACCGTGCGGCCTTTCGCCCACAGCTCGGCCAGCGCCTTGCTCCGGAACGTTTTGATCACAGCTTAATGTAAGCCACAAGCTTACATCTGTCAACGGATTGCTTACAAC
>DATBZY010000015.1:0-5072 GCA_036512915.1 Pseudolabrys sp.
TACGCTCGAACGCGCAGGGTTCATCCGCCGACAGCGCGGCGTCGCTCGCAGTATCGAAATGCTCGTTGATCCAGAACACCTGCCGGTCCTACGATGAACCACGCTCAACCAGTCAAAACCTCTGTGCAGAGGTACTAGTGCATTGTACCGCGCACGAGCTAGGTCGTTGCTGGTAGCCCAACCCCTCGCGCCGCTAGCGCTGCGCGCGACGCAGTACCACGCCGATGCCTGAGAGGGCATCATGCCAACCAAAGTAGCCGCAATGCCTATGCGGACGCTTTCGACGCCGGTCACGTGCACACATTCGAGGTCTGGAACAAGGCGGGCGAACTTGTCGCCGGCGGCTATGGGGTCGCCACCGGCGCCGGCTTCTCGGCCGAGTCGCAATTCTCGCGCGAGTCCAATGCGTCGCGCATCGGCATGACCGTGCTCAACTGGCACCTGGCCAAATGGGGCTACCGCTTCAACGACGGCAAGCTGATCGCGCCGTTGTGGCGGAACATGGGTTTTCGCGAAATTCCGCGGCGCGCCTATCTCCGCCATCTGGCCATGGCGGTACGCTTGCCCGGCAAGAGCGGCCCCTGGCAGGTCGAGGCCGATCTTGTCACCGTGTCGCATTGGCAGCCGGCGGATCATCCGGCCGGCTGACCGCGAAATATCGGTTCAGCTCTGCGCAGCGCGACCGGCGCGACGGCTCAATGTGGCCCGAGGTCCATCGCCTCTAACGCCCGCCCGACCAGCGGAATCTGTGCGACCAGCGCGCCGAGCCGCGAACGCGGGCGGCCCTCCACCGTTGTCGCATTGGCCTCTTTCGACAATGGCGTCATCTCGGGGATCGGCGCCGGTGGCACCGGATGATCGACATCCAATTGCGGCGGGCGAGCTGGCGCCACCGATGTCGCCGGCGGCAAAGCCGGCGCTGGCGCCGCTAGCGTCACCGGTTGTGCCGCTGCGTCGCTCACTGCATGGATTTCCCGCAAAATCGGCCGGACAGCAGTAGGGGCCTGCGTTGCAGCTGTCGTCTTGGTTACATCGCCGGACGGCACCGGATCGGGAACGTTGGTCACCAAGGCGCGACGGACCGCCGCAAGCCAGACGGCATCCGACGCGGAGGCGTCGCGATGGACCGGCTCGGTGTCGGCCGTAACTGCGCTGGTGTTGGCGGCCGGCTGCCTCGCGGCGAGGTCCGGGCGCGGTTCGGCCTTATGCGCCACTGCCTCCGGCCGCGGTTCGGCAGGCCGCGCGGTGGCCGTTGCAGCTGCCGCCGCCTTGTCGGTAGCCAGCAGCGCCTTGAACGCCGCTGTGGCGTCTGCGTCGACCCCGCCGCAGGCGCGTTCGAACGCCTCGACGTCGCGGCGGACCAGCATGTGCCGCGCGGTGACGTCGACGTTCTTGTCGAGCATCACGACGATGTTGGCGCGCAGACTCTGGCAGGTTGTCTCGACGGAGAAATTGGCGCGGTACATCGAATAGGCGCTGCCGATGCCGACGGGGATCGCCAGCAGGGTGCCGACAATCTGCAAAGCGCTCATAGCGCGGGCGAACCTGGGAACGGCACCACCGGCATGCGAGGCGGCGGCGCCACCGCCTACGGAAAATGAGCCGTCGTGCACCCCGGCATGAAAGGGATCGCGCCTTGCCACCAACATGAAGGAAAACCTCGGGCTGAAGAACGTCGAGGCCTCCAATCACGCAATCAACGCGGAGAATTTTGGCCGGGATTGGGGCGCAATCGGGGTATTCGGGTATCGTAATCGTTAATTCGGGGCCAGTGCGATCAGCCGCTGCGACGGGCCACCGCGACGAAGAAGCCATCCGTTTCGGTCGTGCGCGGCGTCATCAGAATTCCTTCATCCGACAACCGCGCCGCCTTAGTGAACAAGAAGGCGCGCTCGCCGAGCGCATTCGCCACGTCAGCGGGCGGTTGCAGCGAAAACTCCGGATGACGCGACAGGAATGCGCGCACCTGCGCGCCATTTTCCTCATCGAGCACCGAGCAGGTGACATAGGCGATACGGCCGCCGGCCTTGAGCAGCGGCACCGCACGATCGAGAATCTCGACCTGCTCCTTCTGCCGTTGTTCCAGCGCGCCGGGGCGCATGCGCCACTTGGCGTCGGGGTTGCGCCGCCAAGAGCCGGTGCCGGTGCAGGGCGCGTCGATCAGCACGAGGTCGAGGCGGCCGGCCAGATCGGCGATCTCGCCGCCGACCGACTTCGGCGTCCGCACTTGCACGTTGCGCGCGCCCGAACGCGCCAGCCGGTCGTGGATCGGCGCTAGCCGCCGCTTGTCGTCGTCGGTGGCGTAGATCTGGCCCTTGTTCTCCATCATCGCCGCGAGCGCGAGCGTCTTGCCGCCGGCGCCGGCGCACAGATCGATCACCTGCTCACCGGGCTTGGCACCGGAGAATAGCGCGGCCAGCTGCGAGCCTTCGTCCTGCACCTCGATCATGCCTTTGAGGAACGCGGGCTCGGCATGGATCGCCGGGCTCTTGGCGTCGGCGGATAAGCGCACGCGCAAGCCCCAGGGCGACCAGCGCGACGGCTCCGGCTTCAAATCGGACAGCATGCGGGCGGCCTTGTCGCGGTCCGCCTTTAATGGATTGACGCGCAGGTCGAGCGGCGCGCGCGAGGCCAGCGCCGCCCCCTCCTCGGCACGGGCATCGCCGAAGGCGCGGGTAAAATGCACCTCGAGCCATTCCGGATAATCGCCGGCGACATGGGCTGGCGCGCCGGCCATGTCGGCTGCCTCTAACCGCTTGCGTTCGTCATCGCTGAGCGCTTCGGGCCCATAGTTCGAACCGTCGGCGAGCTTGGCGATCGCGTCCGTGTCGAGCCCGCGCTCGCGCTTGAGCATGCCGAGCAGGATGGCGCGCGCACTGTCCGCGCCCATCAGCCAAGCGCTCGATGCCCGTCGGCGCAGCGCGTCATAGACCAGCCCCGCGATTGCCGCGCGGTCGCCGGAGCCGGCGAAACGATGTGCCAGGCCCCAGCTCTTGAGCGCGTCGGCCGCCGGCCGGCGCTCGCTTTCTAGATTCGCGAAAACTTCGATGGCCGCCGCCAACCGCGCTGCCGGGGTCACGGCAAACCCAGCAATATGCGGACCATGAAAATGACCCACATCGCGATCAGCACGATGGCGCCGACAACGTAGAGCGTGCCGCGACGCAAGACCACGTTGCTGGTGGTGTGCACGTAAGCCTGGGCGAAGCGCATCAGAACGAAAATCCAGGCCAGCACGAAGAACACCAGATCGGCATGGCGCGTGATAATTTCCAGGATCGTCAGCACGTAGAACAGCACCGGCAGCTCGAACTGATTGCTGAAGCTATAGGCGACCTGCTGCGTGCGCACCGGCCAGTTCGGCTCACGCAAGGCGATTTGCGATGGATGCACCGCGCCGCTCGTAACATCGTTGCGGCGCAAGACCGCGAGCCACAGCAGCAGAGCCAAGGTCAGCGCGACCTCGACAAACAGCGGCAGCAAAATGGCCTGGATGGACATAGTCGATTTCCTAAAACCGGCGCGAGCAGCCCTATTATCAGAGTTTAATGCTGAGCGCCGTTTCGTGTTCCTCGTCGATGAAGGCGGTAAGCCAGGATTTCTTCTCTTGCAAGGCGGCGAGATAGGCCTCCGCGCCGGCATGGGTCAAATTGGCGCTGATTAGCAGCCCGCGCGCCCGCAACAGCCGGCGCAAGTCCCGAAGCAGCGGCCGCGACGGCGCCAACCCGTCGAAAAACGCCACATCGTAGCCGGGGTCGAACAGGCGCAGCACCTCGGCAAATTCACCCTCGTGCACCACGATGTGGCCAGCCATGCCATGCGCATCGACATGCTCGCGCGCGAGCCGCACATGCTCAGCATCGCGCTCGATGGTATCCACCACCGCTTCCGGCGCGCCTTTGGCAAACCACAGCGCGGTGTAACCGAGCGCGGTGCCGAGCTCGAGCACGCGCCGCGCATTGGCGCAGGCTGCGAGCGCGCCGAGCAGCGCGCCATTGTCGTAAGGATAGGCGCCGCAGCCGTGCTGGGCGCGATGCGCCAGCGTCGCCTCGCGCACCGCGGCGAAGGGGTCGGTTGAGGTCTTGGCCATAATGACCCTTCCCGTCAGGGAAGGGAGAATACCTTATACCCGGCTCGGATAGTTCGGGCTTTCGCGGGTTATCGTCACATCGTGCACGTGGCTTTCGCGCAGGCCGGCGCCCGAGATCCGCACGAATTCCGCCTTGCTGTGAAATTCGTCCAGATGCTTCGCACCCACATAGCCCATGGCGGCGCGCAAGCCGCCGGTCAGTTGGTGCAGCACATTGGCGACCGGGCCCTTGTAGCCGACTTGGCCCTCGACGCCTTCCGGCACCAGCTTGAGCGTGTCCTTGATGTCCTGCTGGAAATAACGGTCGGCCGAACCGCGGGCCATGGCGGCGACCGAGCCCATGCCGCGATAGCTCTTGTAGGAACGGCCCTGGTACAAAAACACCTCGCCCGGCGTCTCGTCGGTGCCGGCCAACAGCGAGCCGACCATCGCAACATCGGCGCCGGCGGCGAGCGCCTTGGCGAGATCGCCGGAATATTTGATGCCGCCGTCGGCGATCACCGGAATGCCTAATTTCTTCGCCGCCTCGACCGAATCCATGATGGCCGTGAGTTGCGGCACGCCGACGCCGGCGACGATGCGCGTGGTGCAGATCGAACCCGGACCGATGCCGACCTTGATGGCGTCGGCGCCGCAATCGATCAGCGCCTTGGCGCCTTCGGCGGTGGCGACATTGCCGGCCACCACCTGCACCGCGTTTGACAGCCGTTTGATCCGCAAGACTGCGTCGAGCACATATTTGGAGTGGCCGTGCGCGGTATCGACCACGACCAGATCGACGCCGGCTGCGATCAGCGCCTCGGTGCGCGCGAAGCCCTTGTCGCCGACCGTGGTGGCGGCCGCAACGCGCAGGCGGCCCTGCTCGTCCTTGCAAGCATTTGGATTGGCTACCGCCTTCTCGATGTCCTTCACGGTGATCAAGCCGACGCAACGATATTCGCTGTCCACCACCAACAGCTTCTCGATGCGGTGCTGGTGCAGA
>DATBZY010000016.1:0-8594 GCA_036512915.1 Pseudolabrys sp.
TTGAGGATGTCGAGCGTGGCGGTGAGGCAGATGCCCTCGTCGATCGGCAGCGTCGAGTTCTCGATAAAGAAGTCGGCCGAATGCAACACGAAGCCGCGCCCGGTTTCCACCGGCCCGCCCTTAAGTACCTTGACGTCTTCCGTTTGGGTCGGCAATTCGATCCGCTCGGCCGCCGGGATCACTTCGAGCTGCACCAGCAGATCGGGGAATTTAATGTTCGCCGCCGGCTGATTGACGATGATGCCCATGGCGCCTTCGGTCGAGTGCGCGCAAACGTAGATCACCGCGCGCGCGAAACGCTCGTCGCCCATCGATGGCATCGCGATCAGCATCTGCCCGTCGAGATAGCCGCGCGCGGGCGTCTTGTCGGCGGATTTGCGCGATAATTTCATGACGAAAGGTTACCCGATCGGTCTGCCATTGCAAACGAAGCTTGTGGCCAAAGTTCACTCAACCACCGTCATATTGAAGAAGCCAATTGTGGCGAAATCGCCGTTCTGCACGGATTATATTCACCCGATGCTCACAATGAATTCAGTGGCGCAGCATGCGTTTCCCGATTAGATCGAGCACCATGGATGGCATCTACAAGTCAATTTGTGCGGCGCTTGCTGCATGCGGCGTCGTCATGCTGCTCGGCACACCGGCACGCGCCGCCGACGCATCGCCTTGGGGCCAGGACAGCCGCTCCGGCGTTCGTCTGGTCGCCGGCGCCAACACGAGCGGCGCGGCGCAACTGCGGGCCGGGATCGAGATCAAGCTGCAGCCGGGATGGAAGACCTACTGGCGCTACCCGGGCGATTCCGGCGTGCCGCCGCGATTCGATTTTTCCGGCTCGGAAAATCTTGAGCGCGCCAAGGTGCTCTATCCGGCGCCGCATCTGTTTACCGACGAGGCCGGCAATTCGCTCGGCTACAAGGACAGCGTGATCTTTCCGGTGCAGGTGTCGCCCAAGCAGCCGGGCAAGCCGGTGCATCTTCGCCTCAAACTCGACTACGCCGTGTGCGAGAAACTGTGCATTCCGGCGGAAGGCCGCGCCGAGCTGACGCTTGGCATCGGCGACAGCTCTCAGAATACGGCGCTCACCGCGGCCGAGGCGCGCGTGCCGAAGCCGGTTCCGGCCGCCGCTGCCGGCCTGACCGTGCGCCGCGTGAACGATGGGCCAAAGCCGCTGATCGCCGTTGATCTCGCGGCGGGCGCGGACCAACCGGTCGCATTGTTCGTCGAAGGCCCGACTTCCGAATGGGCATTGCCCATCCCCAGCCCTGCGCAAGGCGCGCCGGCCGGTCGCCGCCATTTCGGCTTCGAACTTGACGGGCTGCCGCCCGGCGTCGATCCGAAAGGCCAGTTCGAACTGACCTTCACCGTGGTCGAGGGCGAGCGCGCGATTGAGGTCAAGACTCATCTCGACTAATCCGGCTCAAGGGCGCTATTTTGCGCCCCGGGAAACGCTTTTGGATTGAGCATTATCTTTTCCGAAAACCGGTTCCCACTTTTCGGGATCATGCTCTAACCGCAACGCAACGTAGGAAAAGGAACATCCATGCCAATCAAGGTCGGCGATCGCTTACCCAATGCAACGTTCCGCGTCATGACCGCGGAGGGCCCCAAGCCCAAGACCACCGACGACATTTTCAAGGGCAAGAAAGTGGCCCTGTTCGCCGTGCCCGGCGCCTTCACACCGACCTGCACCAACCTGCACATGCCGAGCTTCCTGAACAATGCCGCCGCCATCAAAGGCAAGGGCGTCGACACCATCGCGGTGACCGGCGTCAACGACGTGTTCGTCATGGAGGCCTGGAAAAAGTCGACTGGCGCCGAGGGCAAGGTGAACTTTCTCGCCGACGGCAATGGCGAGTTCGCCAAGGCCATCGACATGGCCTTCGACGGCTCCGGCAATGGCCTGGGCACGCGCTCGAAACGCTATTCGATGCTGGTCGAGGACGGCGTGGTGAAGAAGCTCAATATCGAGGAAGCGCCCGGCAAGTGCGACGTCTCCGGCGGCGAAGCGCTGTTGCAGCAGATCTGAAGTTTTCCACATTCGGAAACGTCATGGCCGGGTACAAAAGGCGCGAAGCGCCGTCTTCACGCATGAAGTCCCGGCCATTTCGTTTTTGCAAACGAGATCGCTTAGCTATTTCATCTTCATCGCGCCGACCGCCCCTGCGCGCGCGGCGACCATCCCTTCGCGCGCAAGCTCATCGGCACGCTCGTTCATGGCATGACCGGCATGGCCTTTCACCCAGTGCCAATGCACGGTGTGAAGGGCGAGCGCCGCATCCAAACGCTTCCAGAGGTCGACATTCTTGACCGGACTCTTGTCGGCGGTGCGCCAACCGTTGCGCTTCCAGCTATGAATCCAACTCATGATGCCGTTGCGCAGGTACTGGCTGTCGGTGTGAATATCGATCACGCAGGACCGCTTGAGCGCCTCCAGCGCCGAGATCGCCGCCATCAATTCCATTCGGTTATTGGTGGTGTGCGGCTCGCCGCCCTTGAGCTTCTTCTCGTGGTCGCCGAAAGTCAGAATTGCGCCCCAGCCGCCCGGCCCCGGATTGCCCGAGCAGGCGCCATCGGTGTGGACGGTGACGCGCTGCTCGCTCACGACATAGTTTCCTTGCGCATGATCTTATCCGAAAACCGGTTCCCACTTTTCGGGATCATGCGCCACCATAATCGTCCGCGCTCTGCACCGACTGGTGGAAGCGCAGCTTGCGAAAATATTCCAGCGGGTCCTTCGGCTTGACCAGCGCGCCGTCCGGCACCGCCAGCCAGTCGACTAACCTTGTCAGCAGAAACCGCATGGCCGCGCCGCGCGCCAGCACCGGCAGCGCTGTGCGCTCGACCGCCGACAGCGCGCGCACTTTGTCGTAGGCTTTGAGTAGCGCGCGGCCCTTGGTGACGTTGTAGGAATGATCCGGCTCGAAGCACCAGGCGTTGAGGCAGATCACGACGTCATAGGCGAGCGTATCGGTGCAGGCGAAATAGAAATCGATCAGCCCGGACAGCTTGTCGCCGAGGAAGAACACGTTGTCGGGAAACAGATCGGCGTGGATCACGCCTTGCGGCAAATCGCACGGCCAGGATTTGGCCAGCACGTCGAGTTCCTGCGCGATCTCCGCGCACAAGTCGGGCCGCACGCTGTCGCCGCGCTCTTTGGCCTGCTCGTACAGCGGGCGCCAGCTTTCGATCGACAGCGCATTCGGCCGTTTTTTCGGAAAATCCGCGCCGGCCAGATGCAGCCGCGCCAAAGCCTCGCCGACCGCCGCGCAGTGGCCCGGGTTTGGCCGGCGAATCCACAGCCCATCGAGAAACGTGACGATCGCCGCCGGCCGGCCCGCGATCTTGCCCAGCATGCCGCCTTGGCGGTTCTTCACCGGCTGCGGACAGGTGATGCCGCGCGCGGCGAGATGCTCCATCAGCCCGAGGAAGAACGGCAGGTCGCCCTCGGCTACGCGTTTCTCGTACAGCGTGAGAATGAAATTGCCGGCGCCGGTATGCACCAGGAAATTCGAATTCTCCACGCCCTCGGCGATGCCCTTGTAGGCGAGCAGTTCGCCAATGTCGTAGCTGGACAGAAAGCGGGTAAGGTCTTCCGCCGTGACGTCGGTATAGACGGCCATGAAAGCGTCACTCCGCCGCCTGGGTCTCCCGCAGCGGGCGGGGCAGCGGGAAGAACACCCCCTCCTCGGCGGCGGAGACGGTCTCGACGCTCACAGCATAGCGTTGCGCGAAGGCATCGATGATCTCCTCGACCAGCACTTCCGGCGCGGAGGCGCCGGCGGTGATGCCGAGCCTCCCGATGTTGCCGAACTCGTTCCAGTCGATATCGGCGGCGCGCTGCACCAGCGCCGCGCGCGGACAGCCGGCGCGCTCGGCCACTTCCTTCAGCCGCTGCGAATTCGACGAGTTCGGCGCGCCCACCACGATCATGGCGTCGACGATCGGCGCCACGCGCTTGACCGCTTCCTGCCGGTTGGTGGTGGCGTAGCAGATGTCTTCCTTGTGCGGCCCGACGATCGCCGGAAAGCGGCTCTTCAAGAGCTCGACGATTTCCGCCGTGTCGTGCACCGACAGCGTGGTCTGCGTCACATAAGCGAGATTGTTGGCGTCGCGCGGTGTGAAATTCGCGGCGTCGGCCAGGGTTTCGATCAGGCTCACGCTGCCGGCCGGAAGCTGGCCCATGGTGCCAATCACCTCCGGGTGGCCGGCGTGCCCGATCAGGACGATCTGGCGCCCGCGCCGATGATGGATCTCGGCCTCGCGATGGACCTTGGTCACCAGCGGACAGATGGCGTCGAGCGCGAACAAATTGCGCCGCGCCGCTTCCTCGGGAACGCTACGCGGCACGCCATGCGCCGAGAAGATCACCGGTGCGCCGGTATCGGGAACCTCGTCGAGTTCCTCGACGAAGATCGCGCCCTTGGCGCGCAGGCCCTCGACCACGTAGCGATTGTGCACGATCTCGTGGCGCACATAGACCGGCGGCCCGTACAGCGCGAGCGCCCGCTCCACCGATTCGATCGCGCGCACCACCCCGGCGCAAAAGCCGCGCGGCGAGCACAGCAGCACCTTGAGTGCGGGCTTTTCCGGGCCCAATGCCATAACGTCCTCGAAATCGCGCGTATTTTTCGTCGCCGTAACCCCCGACATGGGATGCGCCGCCCCACCCTGTCAAGCCGTGACGGTTGCATGACCGGGGGGCAGACCCTATATTCGGGGCTCATTTCCGATCATCATCGATGATCTGGTTGCTTCGCCCGACGGGCGGGCGAAGCGTAGAGGAGATTTGCCATGGCGACCCCAGCACCGCTGATGCCGAAAGCCACCGCCGTCTGGCTGCTGGACAACACTGCGCTGTCGTTCGACCAGATCGCCGAATTCTGCAAGCTGCACCCGCTCGAGGTGAAGGCGATCGCCGACGGCGACGCCGCCCAGGGCATCAAAGGCATGGACCCGATCGTGACCGGGCAATTGACCCGCGAGCAGATCACCGAGGCCGAGGCCAATCCGGCGATCAACCTGAAGCTGACCGCGGCCAAGGTCGCGATCCCGAACCCCGAGCGCGGCGGCAAGAAGGGCGCGCGCTATACGCCGGTCTCGCGCCGACAGGACCGGCCGAACGCCATCCTCTGGCTGGTGCGCAATCATCCCGAGATCAAGGACAGCCAGATCATGCGGCTGGTGGGTACCACCAAGTCGACGATTTCGGCGATCCGCGAGCGCACCCATTGGAACGCGGCCGCGCTCGCGCCGATGGACCCGGTGACGCTCGGCCTGTGCTCGCAGACCGACCTCGATTTCGAAGTCAACCGCGCCAACAAAGAGAAGCCGGTGCCGGTCGATGCCGGCGCTACCTTGCTGCCGGCGGCCGAGACCACCGCGCGCAAGGAGGCCGAAGTCGCCGCCGCCGCCGCGGAAGCCCAGCAGAAGCCGGGCGGCGATCTCGACGTCAGCGCCGTGTTCGCCAAGCTCAAGCAGCTCGGCGGCAAGGCCGAGAAAGACGACGCCGGCGAGTAAAGCGCGCTTCGAGTTTCCGCATACGTAGTTGTCCTTAGCGCGCGCGCCGGCGAGTTTAATTTCGCCTTCATGAAAGCCGCTCATGGTCCGGTACCCTGGGCGAGGATCGAGCGGGCAAGTAACCCACAAGAATTCGCTCACGGTAGTCGAGTAGCGAGCCTCCACGTGGCGAGCATCTCAGCCGGCCGCGCGGACTGCCGTTCCCACCCGGCAACCGCGCGGCCGGTCGCTATTTCCCCCGCGTGCCCTTGATCGCCCCCAGATACCGCTCGATCGATTTCGCCAGCACCTGCTTGGCGTCTTTCGGGATCACGCGATCGAAATAATGCCCGTACAGCACGTCAAACGAAAACGGCGCCATGGCGGCGCCGATATGCTCGACTTCGCGCGCCGACAGTGGAATGAAATTCGGATAGCTGCGCATGAACGACAGCCACTTGCGGTCGGTGGTGACGGCGAGAATGTCGCCTGAGCAGACGATGCCGCGGCCTTGCGCCCCGCCGGCCCAGTGCAGCACGCTGCCGCCTTCGAAATGGCCGCCGCAGCGGATCAGCGTGACGCCGTCCCATAGCTGATGCGTATCGCCTTCCCACAACTTGATCGCCGGGTTCGGCTGCATGATCCAGTCTTTGTCGGCGGCGTTGAGATAGATCGGCGCCACGAAGGCGCGGCTCCACACACCCATGGTGGTGTAGAAATGCGGATGCGAGATCGCGATTGCTTGGATGCCGCCGAGCCCCTTGATCGTCGTCACGGTCGCGGCATCGAGCGTGGCGATGCAATCCCACAGCAGATTGCCGCCTGGCGTGCGCACCAGCAGCGCGCGCTGGCCGATGGCGAATGACGGCTGCGAGCCGATGCCGAGCACGCTTGGCTCGTATTCGCGGTAGCTGTTCATGTGGCTGTGCGCGAGCGCGTCCAGCGTGGTCCAGCTCTGGCCGCGCTCCGGCACGTATTGCCGCTCCTCCTCGCAAATGACGCAATGAGCAGGCGGCTTGTCGCTCGGCGGATATTGCGTGCCGCAGGTGGTGCAGATGAAAGCGGGCATGGCGATTCCTTTGTTGTTTCCTCTAGCGTTTCCTCAGGTGTTTTTGTCGTCAGCGGCGCGCATAGTTGCTGCTAGGCTCACGTGAGGCAATCGGGGGCGAAGTCGCATGACGAACAAAGCCTGGACGCCGCTGCGCATCGTGGTGCTTGTGGCCGCCGGCATCGGCACGTTGTTCTGGCTTGCATCGCTCGTCCTGTGGTGGACGATGCCGGACGCAAGCCGCGACGGTTTCGAAATAATCGCCATTGCGCTCACGACCGCGTACTTCGTTTTGCTGGTGCTGCCGGCGCTGCTGCTCGGCCTGTTTGGCCGCGCCCTCCGCTTCGCCGCCGTGCTCGGCGTCATCATCGTCGCGCTCAGCTCGGATACGCTGTGGCCCTGGTTGCCGTGGTGGTTGTTGGGCTAGCTCCGCCGCCGGTACTCCAACAGGGCACGCGGGTGCGCCCGTATTCTTGGCGGCGCCGGAAACGCCGTATTCCATCCCCGCATTCGCGCGGCCTTCTTTGGTCCCCCGCATAAAGCTGAGGGGGATGGAGCACCGAGTGGCGCGACCATTGTCCTTTTGTGCCGCGTCCTCTTGCGAGAACGCGGGCGCCTCTCGGCGCTCCATCGCGGCGTTTATTTCGGCCCGGGGCCGTGCTTTCTGCCGGGGCTCAAGCCCCCGACCGTCAGCGAGCTCCTCGCACCCGGGTCGTACTGCCCGGGGGGCGGGGTCCCGGCGCCGCCCGGGGGCGTGCTTGCGAGGCACGCGCGCGGGCGCCGCACCTGCCCCACTTCGCGAACGCCTTTAGAAGCGCCCCTCATGAGCAGGTAATAGGACTATATGCATAGGATTTAAGTCATGTCAAGTGGCGGATAGTGGTCCAGTTTGATTGTGGCGATAGAGAAATTCTAATAGATAATCGTTCCCCAGAAGGCGGCCAACGAAATAGCCAGGCTAATTAGACCCCACGCTATGCCGGCAGTGCGCGTCGAAATAGCTCGCGGATTCTTATTTGGCGTCGATGCGGTGGGTTTTGTGCCCGTAAATGCCGAACGAAATGAATCATAGGAATGATAGGCGAAAGCGCATGCGAGCGCGAAGATAATAAACCGGACAAAGGAGTTCATTGCGCAGCCTCCCAAGCCTCAAGCATAGCCACTACATCGCTCATTTCCCATAGCCGCTTGGTGATGCCGGCAGCCGTTGCGGGCGCAACCTTGAGCGTTTGATGAACGCGCACAAAATTGTAATAGAGAAAATGCAGCGCCATTGCGTGGGCGTGATTTTACAGCTCTTTAGAAAACGCATTTGTTAGCCGCGTCATCCGGCGCGAATGCATCCCAGCCCGATCTCAATTATGGCAATTCAAACTGGCCCATTACCAAGCGGCGGCCGTGAGTCAATTTGAATCAACTGCGATTTGATCGCGCGATCCGCGCGCCGCATAGTCACCCGATGGATGAGATCAATGAAAGCCCGCGCAATGTCCTGATCGCAGCCGTGTTCTGCGCCATCATTGGCCTCATCGCCTATGCTGGTTTTATGCACTGACCGCAGCCAGACCGCCGCAAATGTCGGCGCGATGGTGGCCGGCATGGTCCAGAGATCGCCGTCGGCGATCTTCTTGATGGTGCCGCGCCGGATTTCTCCCCCTCACGCCTTCTTCAAAAACTCCGTCCGCAGCACCAGGCCCTTGACCTTGTCGGTGCGGCCTTCGATTTCGTCCGCGTTACCAGTGAGGTGGATGTTCTTGATCATCGTGCCGCGCTTGAGCACGGTGGACGAGCCTTTCACTTTCAAATCCTTGATGACGGTCACGGAATCGCCCTCGTTGAGGGTGGCGCCGTTGCTGTCCTTGACCTTGATGTCCATGAATTTTTGGGTCCTTGCTTGCAACAAATCCAGGTCGTCGATGCTGCTTCCCTCGCCCCGCAAGCGGGGAGAGGGTGGCGAGCATCGAGCGAAGCGAGATGCGAGACGGGTGAGGGGACGTCTCGAAATGCTCAGACTCGCTGTAACACCCCCCCCCCCCCCCCCCCCCCC
>DATBZY010000017.1:0-7981 GCA_036512915.1 Pseudolabrys sp.
GGCGGCAAACTCGCGTCCCGTCTTGAATGCCTTTGGGTCGGTCATCGTCGCCACGACAGCCGTAGATAGAATCACGCCGAACCCTGGAATGGCATCGAGTCGTTTGCTGTCCGCATTGGCGCGATGGGCTTGAGTGATGCGTGTGTCGATCCCGTTGATCTGGGTCTGCACCGCGCTCAGTTGCGCAACGATCGCCTGGCAGGCAAAGCGTGCGTTACTTGGCAGCCGCTCATCGCTGCTCTCCGCCACGGCCGTAACCAGCTGATGCAATCCTTCATGCCCCTTCGCTGCCACCAGCCCGAGCTCGGCCAGGTGGGCACGAAGTGCATTGATCAATTGTGTCCGCTGGCGGATCAGGAGATCCCGCGTCCGGTGCAGCATCAACGCGCTCTGCTGCTCGACACTCTTGATCGGCACAAAACGCATCGATGGCCGCGTGACGGCCTCGCAGATCGCTGCCGCATCGGCTGCATCGTTCTTGCCGCGCTTCACGTAGGCTTTGACATAGGTCGGCGGCATGAGACGGGTGTCGTGCCCGAACTTCTTGAGCTCGCGCGCCCACTGGTGTGCCGTTGCACACGCTTCCATGCCAACGAGGCAAGGCGGTAGACCGGCAAAGAACTCAAGAACCTTCGCTCGACCAACACGCTTGCGGATCACCACCATGCCATCCGCATCGACGCCGTGAATCTGAAACACCGACTTCGCAATATCGACACCGATCGTGCTAACCTCACCCATGGACGGCTCCCCTCAATGTGGTTGCGTTTCGACGCAACTACCCTATGGCACTCCGATGCCGCAGAGTGGGCGCCGTCCACCGCATCATTCGCGTGGGTCTTGCGATCAGGTGCGCCATGGCGCGATCTGCCGGGGATCTTTGGTCGCTGTGCGACTTGCTACAATCGCTTCGTTCGCTGGGGAAGAGCAGGCGTCTGGGGCCAGATCAACCCCTCGGCCAGCGTTCGGGTTGGCCAGGTGCTTGTAGCGGTCCGCACCTCGCGTCTGTGTTCCAGGCGAGCCGGAAAGGTGCCAATATTCACCCAGTCCGGCAGTCATCAGGGGATTCCCGGATTCATGCATGGTCGAGCCGACGCCGGCGAGCGTCGGCTACCGCTGCAGGAGGGAGATCGCGATGCAAAAGCCAGGACTGCTCGTCGCGCCTTTGACACCGTTTACGTCGGATCTCAAGCTGGACGAGCCAGCCCTGCAACGTCAGATCGACTACGTTGTGAGGGACTGCGGCGCGACCATGGTCGTCGCAGCGGGCGTCGAGACCCAAGAATACACATACCTCAGTTTCGAGCAGCGCAGGACTCTGATCCGCCGGACCATCGAATTCGTCGACGGGCGCGTCCCGGCCATGGTCGGCATCTCTCATCCGTCGTTCAAGACCGCGATCGAACTCGCACACGACGCCGAGAAGCTTGGCGCCGCCGCGGTGCAATTGCTCGCGCCGCTGCGGCCGTTCGCTGGCCCACCGACGCAGGCCGACCTCGTTGCCTACTTCGAGGCGATCGGCCGCGAGACCGGCCTTCCGATCACGCTCTACCTCAATCCCGGCCCGGGCGCCGACGTCTCGATCCCGGACACCATCGCGCTCGCGAAACTGCCCCGCGTGCAGCTCATTAAGGAAAGCTCACGCGATCTCGCGCGAGTGTCGCGGCTGATCGTGGAGATCGACCACGCCGGTCACGCCCGCTACTTCACCACCATGCAGATGCTGCTCGCCACGCTGCAACTGGGCGGCTCCGGCGCGACCATGCCGCCGCCCGGCTCGGAGATCGCGCGGCACGTCATCGACGCCTTCTTAGCCAAGGACCACGAGCGCGCCGCGAAATTGCAGCTCCAGTTCGCGCTATTTCCATCGAAGTGGATGCACCGCGGGCTTGCGCCGGCCATGAAAGCTGCGATGAATCTGATCGGCATACCCGTCGGCGAGCCCTACCCACCCTATGTGCCGCTCAGCCGCAACGAGATGGCCGCGCTGGCGGCGGTGCTGCGCACCACTGTCCTGGCCGACCGATTGTCGGTGACTGCGGCAGCCTGAATATCGGAACCCACTGCGAGGACCCATGAGTCAGCAACAGGTGGCGCCGCCGAGCACGCCGTACGGCGCGCCGATCCCGCTCGAAGCGGCAAAGAAGGCGATGGCGGCGGCCGAGGCCGATGCAACGAAGAACAACTGGGGCGTCGCGATCGCCATCGTCGATTCGGGCGGCAACTTGGTGATGTTGCAACGGCTCGACAACACGCAGCTGTCCGCCGTCCGCATCGCCGAAGCCAAGGCGCGAACGGCGGTCGAGTTCCGCCGTCCGACGAAGGTGCTGGAAGACGCGGTGGCGGGAGGTGGCGTCGGCCTTCGCGTGCTGACCTTCGGCGCCAGCGTCGCCGAAGGTGGCGTGCCGATCGTCTCACGTGGCAGGATCGTCGGCGGGATCGGCGTGTCCGGGGTCGCGTCCCATCAGGACGCGCAGGTGGCGCAGGCCGGAGCCGACGTGCTCAAGTAACGCTCGGGCACGGGGCATATATCGGGTGGGCATCACCAACCAATTCGGCCTACTCGATAAATTTCTTGTAGATCCATCGGCACCCGTCCCACCGGCGCCATACCGTTCCCCAAACGAGGCGACCGGTAATCGATCGCTTCGGAATGGTCACCGGCCAAAGGTGCCAAGCTTCGTTACGGGTGAATCTCGGCGTCGGGTTTAGTATCCGAAGAACGTCGCGGCTGCTTGCGATCATGCTCGGCCTCGCTGGGAATCCGGGCGTTGTGTTTGGCAATTCCGTCCGGACACGCGAGGATAACCGGCGCTGTTTTACATTCAATTGCGTTTGAAAATGCGTTTGAAAATTAGCGTAACCAAACAACCTTAATGGGCGCGCCCATTCGTTCCTGCGGAGGGACGTGGCGGGACTGGGGTCTTGCGATCAGGCGCGCCATGGCGCGATCTGCCGGGGATCTTTGGCCCCTGTACGACTTGCTACAATCGCTTCGTTCGCTGGGGAAGAGCAGGCGTCTGGGGCCAGATCAGGGATGCACTGGCCGCAATTCATGATACGGCGGTTCAGATGATCGATACGTCTGTCGTACGTGTGCATCAGCACGGAGCCTGCATCGCGGGCCCTAGAGGCTGATCAGTCTTGATTGAATCAGATACCCATATAAAGTTTTACTTGCGCATGATCTTTTCCGAGCTTCCTTCGCCCGCCGAAGCGGGCGTCGCGAAGGCGGGAAACCGGTTTCCACCCTCGGATCAAGTCCGAGGGCAGGCTTTTCAGGATCATGCGGTGTGCTACTAAAGACGATGCGGTTGAAATCCGGTATCTGGGTGGCGGCTTACGTGCGCCGTTGCCACGTCGAAGGCGCCTTCGCAGCGGTGCGCCGGCGCGGGGCCGATGAGGCCGGCGCGGTATTCATCAAGATCAACCGGCTCGATGGCAGCAGCACATTGTATGGCCCGGCGCCGCAAGCCGTCTTCGCGGAGGCGCAGCCTTCGGGCCGAATATTCACGGTCATCCTCGGCCGCGAGGCGCCGGTGCCCGAGGCCGATATCGAGGCACGCCTTGTGCGAGAAATCCGCTACGACCCCGATGTGTGGATCGTCGAAGTCGAGGACCGCGCCGGGCGGCATTTTCTCGATGGCGCGGTGGTCTGAAGTGTTTTAACGGCTGCGGGTTTTAAACCGCGAGTGCGGCTCACTGCGGCCCTGGGCGACACGATGCTGCGCCGGGGTCGACAGCGAATGTGCGCTGCGGTGCTCGTCGTCCCAATGCACTGGCTCGTGCACGGGCGGCGACCGCTGCCCGCCCTTTCGCCAGATCGCCAGCATACGCTCGGCTGCTGCCGGCGTGAGTTCATCAAACAGCCGGGCAAGCTCATAGACTCGCTCGATCGATTCCCCGATCACCGGGTTGAGGAATAGCAGGATGCGCTGCAGCACCGCCGCCGTCATGCCGAGCGCCCTGGCCGCGACAACAATCGGCTCGCCGGACTGATCGCGCGCGACCCGCTCCGCCAGCTCCCGGCTGAGGCCAAGCGCGCGCTCGAGCATGCGGCTGAATTCGCCGGCGTTGCGTTGCAAAGCGGCGGCCTCCAGGCGGCGGACCACTTCGCTGGCGGCCGGCGGCAGATGGCCACGGCGGTCTGGCGCCCCGCCCGTCACGTCGAGGTTGGTGAGAATCAGGCGGCGTTCTTCCGCGCCGGCGGCAAAGAACAATTCGACAAGATCGTCTGCCTCGGTCTTCGTCTGGGCGGGGTCATCGGCGCCAAGATTCGAAACAGTTCCGGTCAGTTTGCGAAGGATCACCGCCGGCGCCGCGGGATAGGCGGACAGGCTTGCCACGACCGCCGCGCAGGTCGGCGCATCGACCGCCTCAATCAGTCCCAGTGCAAGCTCGACATATTGGGTCTCTTCGTCGGCACTGTGCGTCGGTTTCTGCACATAGAGATCGGTGAGCACGCGCAACAGCGTCGGGCGGATATCGACGCCGTCCCGGCATGCCAGATCGACCAGACCGTCGAGAGGGGGGTACGCGGAGGACTTCATCATGACTGCTACGCTTTACAAACATACGACGGCTCACATTAGTGCGGGCGCGTTAGCAGACCGTTAACCTTGCAGCCCCTTTAATTGTGATAAGGCGCCGATCCGGCAGGCCGAGAGAGGCTTTGCGCCGGGACGGAAAGGGGACTGCAATGGGCGAAGTCATCCGATTTCCCGACGAGGCGGGTTATGCGCGCGGCGGCAGATATGTCGACGCTAATACCGAACCCGCGACGGTCATTATCCTTCCGGTGATCCGGATCGACCGCGATCCGGACGGTTCGAATGGCCTCGAGCCGGACACCGGCACCAGTGCCGGCCGCCGCCGTCGCCGCCGTATCGCGCGCTGAACCGAATTGGCACCGAACCATCTGATGCATATTCCGCCGCCGCCGCGGATGCCCGTTTGGCGCCGACACTTGTTTGTGCTCGCGGCGTTTTCGCTGCTAGCGGGCTGCGCCACGCAAGGCGATTTTGGGGAAGTTCAACCCAGGCTAGTGCGCGCGGACATTCACGATTGGCTTAGCCTCGATGCCATCGCCGGACGGCCGGCCTTGCCGTCGAGCTTCGAGCTGACCGACGACGAACGCCAGCTTCGCGACCTCAGCTACCCGCTGATCGAACCACCCTACGACCGGCAGCAATGGTATTCCGTGGCCGGCGAATACGGTGTGATCGGCTCCAATCATCGGACTGAGTTCGACCGCTCAGCCTATGCGAGCCGTTTGATGTCGTCCCGCTATCGCTCGCCCTCGGCGCGCTATTCACAACTCACCGACGACATCCGCAACGACGTGACGCGACTTCCGCAATTCTTCGAAACCGCGGCGCGGGTGCTCGATATCGATCAGAAACGGCGAAAGAGTCTCGCCTACATTTCCGATATGTCTCCGATGGAGCGGGCCAACGCGCTCCGGCGCATTCGCGAGAACGGATTGCTCGTATCGCTGGTGCGCGCCAAACTGGCGCAACGCGTTACGGGTTACCGTTTCGCGCTTGAGCGATTGGTCATCATGACCTCGTCACCACAAGCGGTCGAGGTCGAACGGTCGCTCAATCAATTGAAAGATCAACTCGCGCGCTACCACAACCGCTCCGCGCCAACATGGGTGCGTGAGCAAAGCCTGGCTGCCGCGCGCCAGAACCGCATCGTTTCAGATT
The DNA here is from genome assembly GCA_036512915.1 of Pseudolabrys sp. Lineage (GTDB taxonomy): Bacteria > Pseudomonadota > Alphaproteobacteria > Rhizobiales > Xanthobacteraceae > Pseudolabrys. The sequence continues at coordinate 5,709 of DATBZY010000017.1, forward strand.
GAATTAGAATTCAGCCTAATATTTTGTTTGAGCATGATCCCGAAAACCGGTTCCCACCTTTCGGGATCATGCTCTATTTATCGGGAAGGCCTCGGCTCGTCCTGCCGCTTACATTGCGCGGTGGCGATGGCGTTTTGCGCCATCGGCAGCAATCCCGGCTCCGGCGCGAGCGCACGAATTGCGATTAGGCCGGTGAGGGTGGGCGATTCGACGATCAGCCGGTCGGCGGCGGTGATTTCCTCGTCTTCCGGCATCTGGCTGTGCTGCTCGGCAGTCATCAGGTCGAGCTCGATCACGCGCCGGCCGGCGGCGCGGTCATTGATAGCATAATAGGCTATGTCATAACGCGTGTAGAACGAGACCGACGTATAGGCGAGGCTGACCGGCACGGTGAGTTTCAGTGGGCCCTGCGAAAGATCGTAACGGCAGACTGCGCTGGCGAAGGCCGGATCCATGAACGGCATCGACGCACTTTCCGGCGTGGGCGCGGGCAGGGCAGTGACCGTGTTGACCGGCGCGATCCGCGCCAATCGCGAATAGGCATCCTGCGTCGCCGTGCGCGGCATGATGATGACGGTCGCGAGATGCACGATTCCGCCAAGCAGCGCTCCGCCGAAGAACAAGAGCAGCCATCGGATCATGGGCAGCTCCTGGTGTCGACGCTCGGCATAGGGACCTCGCGGCCGGCCTTGGTCGAAACTCCCACCGCCGTGTCGTAAAACCGCAGCACGAGCGCGTATCGTTCGACGCCGCCGGTCGGCAGCCAGTTGCCGGGATTTGCGCGCGGCGCGACCACAATCTCGAAACTGCCGTCGGCGTGGCGGACGATCTCTTGACTGGTGAAACCGTAGCGATTGACCGAGTTGGCGACCAACTCGCCATCGACGTTATAGAGCGACAGTGTCCAGAAGCGTGCCGCAGGCGTGACGCCTAAGAGAACTACGTCGCAACGACCGTCGAGCAGTTTGCCGTGATCGTCGGCCTGGGCCGTAAACGATACGCCGTCGCCGAGGGCGATCGGCAATTGACCGGTGCGCGCGATCAATGCCTGCGCATAGGGGTCGGCGTCCACGGTGCCAGTTTTCGGCCATGCGGTCCAACTGCCGATCGACAAGGCGCCGAAGGCGGCGCCGCGCGTGAGCGCGAGATAAGTCGCGCCGAGGCCGACGACTGCGGCGACAGCAAGGGCAAACAGCGATCCGAGAAGCAGCCGCACGATCGATCCGCTGGCAGGGGAAAAAATTGATTCGCGAGAGGGAGACTACGCTGGCCGCGGCAATGGGGCTAATCAGTTCCGGCCGCCGAACGCCCGTCCCTCCAAGGCCGCGGCGAGGGCGTCGCCTTTTTGCGGAGCCTCAGCCTGTTTTTTCTTCTCGGTGGCGACGGTCGGTCGCACCGGCCCCAAGGCGCGGTTAGCGTCATCCATCATCCGCTCGACGCGGACCAGAATATCGGCCCCGCGCTTGGTCAGTACGGTCGGGCGCGGCGGAGGCGGCGGCTCACCCGATTTCGACTTGGCCTCGGCAACCGCCGGCTGCTGGCGCGCCGACGGTACCGCAACGCCGGGAAGCTGCTTCAACTCGATGCCCTGATGGGCATAGTCCATGATGTTGTGCCACGTCATTGCCGGCAGCGCGCCGCCGGTCATGCGGTTGGTCGAGGCATAGTCGTCATTGCCGAACCAGACGCCGCAGACGAAGTTGCCAGTGTAGCCCATGAACCAGGCGTCGCGATAAGCGTTGGTGGTGCCGGTCTTGCCGGCGGCGGCGATGCCGTCGAGCCGGGCGCGGCGGCCGGTGCCGTTTTCCACCACACTGTTCATCATCTTGACCATGTCGGCGGCGACCTGCGGGGATAACACTTGCCGCGGCTTCGGACCGTCGCGGTCGTAGCGCCAGACCAGGTCCCCGTTGCCGGTGCGCACCTCGAGGATGGCATGCGCGGTGACCGCCTTGCCGAGATTGGGGAAGGTGGCATAGGCGCCGGTGTGATCGAGCACGGTGACTTCATCGGCGCCGATCGGCAGCGACGGCGTGTCCGGTAGCGGCGTGCGGATGCCCATATCGTGCGCGGTCTTTATGATGCGCGCGCGGCCAAGCTTGGGATTGCCGTCGCCGATGGCGACCGACAGACGCACGGCGATGGTGTTGATCGAATGGGTGAGCGCCGAGATCAGCGTCATCGAGCCGCCATAGCCATGGCCGTAGTTGTGCGGACACCAATTTCCGAGGCAGATCGGCGCGTCGACCACGATCGAGCTTGGCTTAAATCCA
>DATBZY010000018.1:0-3572 GCA_036512915.1 Pseudolabrys sp.
AATCACAAGAACGGCGTCGGCAATCCTTATGCGCAGATGCGCAAGGACTTAGGGTTCGACTTCTGCCGCACCGAGAGCGAGAAGAATCCGTTCGTCGCCGGTCCGCTCAAGCGTACCGATTGTTCGCTGGTGTCCGATGGCGCTGCCGCGGTCGTGCTTGCCGACGTGGAGACCGCGCTCAAACTCGGCAAGGCGGTCGCCTTCCGCGCCGCCGAGCACGTGCAGGACTTCCTGCCGATGTCGAAGCGCGACATCCTCAAATTCGAAGGCTGCGCGCACGCCTGGCAGCGCGCGCTGGCCACGTCCGGGCTTGCGCTTGGCGATCTGTCGTTCGTGGAGACGCATGACTGCTTTACCGTCGCCGAGTTGATCGAATACGAGGCGATGGGACTGACTCCGGAAGGGCAGGGCGCGCGCGCCATCCTGGAAGGCTGGACGCAAAAGGACGGCAAATTGCCGGTCAATCCCTCCGGCGGCTTGAAGGCCAAAGGCCATCCGATCGGCGCCACCGGCGTCTCCATGCATGCACTAACCGCAATGCAGCTCACCGGAAGCGCCGGGGATCTGCAGGTGAAGAACGCCCGCCTCGGAGGCATTTTCAATATGGGCGGAACTGCGGTGGCGAATTACGTGAGCATTCTCGAACGCATCAAGTAGCGCCGGTCGATAACTGCGCCGCCGATGGCGATAGGTTGGCAAGCAACAATCGCCTAAATACCACAAAAATTGATCGGCAGGCGGGACGTGTTACAGTTCCGCGGTGTTACCTAAAGTTGTTGGTACACATACGACTTCTTTGTCGTGGGCATTGGGGATGAAGAGAGGGGCATGACCAATATTCCGACCGATCTCCTGCGTACGCTCGTCGCGGTCGTCGATTTTCGCAGCTTTACTAAGGCCGCCGCCTCGCTCGGGGTGACCCAGCCGGCGGTGAGCGCTCAAATCAAGCGGCTGCAATTCCTACTCGGCGGCGACTTGTTCGACCGCAGCACTCAGGGCGTCAGTCTGACGCCGCAGGGGGAAATGGTGGTCAGCTACGACCGCCGCCTGCTGTCGATCAACGATCAGATCGTGCATCTCGGCGACGCCGGCCCGCGGCCGGAACTGGTGATCCGGGTCGGCACCCCGAGCGATTTCATCGCTTCGTTGCTGCCGGGCATCCTGGCGCGGTTCCGCGAGCGCTGGCCGGATGTGCGTTTTATCGTACGCACCGACTGTTTCGATTCGCTGGTACGCGAACTACGCAGCGGCGAACTCGATATTTTCGTCGGCCTGTCGATGACTCCGCCGGCCGATGCGCGCCATAGCTGGGCGGAAGAAGTGGTCTGGGTGCGCGGCGTCGCCACCCGGCTCGATCTCGATCGGCCGGTGCCGCTGGTCTCCCATGGCGAGGCGAGCGTCTATCATCGGCTTGCGGTGACGGCACTGAAGTCGGCCGGGCTGGAGTGGGAAGACGTTTTCACCGGTCCGAGCATGACCAGCCTCAATGGTGCGGTCGCGGCCGGGCTCGGCGTCATGGCGATAACCCGCCGGCGGGCGAACGATTTCGGATTGAACGTCTGGGATGATGCCCCGCTGCCGAAACTGCCCGATCTCTATAGCGGGGTCTATATCCGCGAGGGCGGCGCCCGCGCCGCCTATGAGCATCTGGCCGACGAAATCGGCGTGGCCATCAATGCATCGCGCCCGGGGGCACGGAAAATAGCCGCCATCGCGGACAAGCCATTGAAGACGAACTCCGCGGCGTAAAGTATTCGAGTCTGACCGCTTCGGATTAAATCAGAAGCAACCCTCACATTTTGCTTGCGCATGATGTCGAGCTTGCTATCGCGAGCCTGCCGCCCGCGCCGCCATAGCTGTGGCTCACGCCATTCAGGGCGACGAAGTCGGACATCGCGCCGCCGCTAGTTGACTTTGCGGTCGGCGGCGGGCGGCAAATACGAAGCGTCGAAAATTTCTTCCGGCTTTGGCTTGGCGGCCTTGAACTTGTAGGTCAGGCCGATCTGGTCGATGGCGCCCGCAAAGCGCGCCGTATCGATGCCGCCATAGCCGTTCGCCTTCACCTCCGCGGTAACGATATTGTCGCGGATCGCCATGTTCAGCCGCTCGAGCTCGACGTCCTTCTTGGCCACGTCGTTGCGCTTGAGCACGGAGTCGACCGCGGTCGCCGGCGACTTCACCGTCTCCTTCAGCCCCTTCATGAAAGCGCGCAGGAAGCCCTTCACCGCGTCGGGATGCTCAGCGGCGAATTTCGGGTTCACGATGATCGCGTTGCCGTAGAGGTTGACGCCGTAGTCGGCCATCAGCAGCACGACGATGTCGTCGACCGGAACGCCCTTGTCCTTGAGATTGATGAACGAGGAGAACGAGAAGCCGGTGATGGCGTCGACCTGGCCGGCGGCCAGCATCGGCTCGCGCACCGGGAAGCTGACATTCTCGATCGTCACCTTGGAGGCATCGATGCCATTGGCTTGCACAAAGATTGGCCACTGCGCGTAAGCGCCATCGGCCGCCGGCGCGCCCAGTTTCTTACCTTCCAGGTCCTTCGGCTTGCTGATGCCGCGGCTCTTGCGCCCGACGATGGAGAACGGCGGCCGGTTGTAGACCATGAACACCGCCTTGATCGGCGTGCCCGGATTGGTGTCGCGGAACTTGATCAGCGAATTGAAGTCGCCGAAGCCCATGTCATAGGTGCCCGACGCCACCCGGTTGATCGGCTCGAGCGAGCCGGTCGCCGTGTCAATGCTGACAGTAAGGCCTTCCGCCTTGTAGTAGCCCTTGTCGAGCGGCAGCACGAACGGCGCCGACGGCCCTTCGAATTTGAAGTCGAGGCTGAACTTGATGCTGGTTTCGGCCGCCGTGGCGCCGGTCGCCAGGGTTGCGGCCAGCAGAACTCCCGCCCAAATTCCCGCTATTGCCGACCGGCCGGCGTTAAGAGCGCTCATAAAACCAATCCTTCTCTAGCTGCCCGCGCGCACCCGGCGATGCGTGTCCCGGCCGTGGCTGAATTTTGGTCTGTACTCAGCAAAGAACATGCCGTTGCAAAGAGCAAGATATTGGTGCGCAAATGCGAAGCACTGCGCGGCGGGATAGCTAACATCCCGGGCCGCGAAAATTGCGCGGTTGAGATAATCTAAGCGACCAGTTGGGAGCCTTGATCCATGCCGGCGGCCAAGCCCGCCTTTGCTGCGCGCGACCTTTCGGCTTTCCAGGCGCCCGATGCGCCACCGGACGAGGCGATCGCCGCTGCCGCGTCGGCGGTCTCGGCGGCGTGGAAGATTTACTGCACGTCTATGCGCTCTCCGCCAAGGAGTGCCTGGCGCTGATGGTGCTGGCCGAGGCGCTGTTGCGGGTGCCCGATGCCGGCACCGCCGATCGCCTGATCGAGGACAAGCTCAAGGCCGGCGATTGGGCGCACCACGATGCCCGCGCGGCCCAGGGGAATCGGGTGAAAAAATTATGCGGCGATGAGGCTTGCGAGGAAGTCATCGTCCCACGCGGCAACTTTGCGCTTGAGGCGGAGGGAATCCTTACCGGGTGCTAGTCGGATCAGGTTGTGGGCCATGTGCTTG
>DATBZY010000019.1:0-26603 GCA_036512915.1 Pseudolabrys sp.
CAGTTGCGCCGACGCCAGCAGATTGCGCAGGTCGTGATTGATCTTCGACACCGCGAGGCCGAGCGCGGCCAGCCGGCTCTTTTGATGCAGCATCGAGGCGAGCTCGCGCTGCATGGCGGCGAGTTCTTCTTCCGCCGTGCCGATTTCATCGCGGCGGCCTGACCCGGCAATGATGCGCGACGGATTTTCCGGGTCGGCGCGGAACGCAACCATGTTGTCGGTGATGCGCCACATCGGGCGCACCAGCAGATAATGCAGCGCGAAGAAAACCAGCATCGCAGTGATGCCCGAGATCACCAGCGACAGCAGGAGAATGTTCACCGAGAACGTCAACATCGCCTTGCGCAGCGGCGCTTCGTCGAGAACGATCTCGAGAAAATCGCCGCCCATCGGCGCCGGCCCGATCAACCGCATGACGTCGCCCGGCTCGCAAAACAGCAGCGTGTCGAATGCGTCGATGGTGGCGCGCCACCACGAGACCTGGCGCATGTCGATGTCCCGGTCGATTTGGGGCGGCATATCGGAGGCGGCGAGCAACCGGCGCTGAGTGCCCATCTTCATCGCAACCGCGCGCGCGCCGATGCTTTGCAGAATCCGCTTTGCCAGGCTTTCCGGCACCATGCCGCTCGGCGCCGCATCGAGCACCAGCGCCGCCGTGTGCGCGGCAGCCAGCCGGTCGTTGAGCCAATTGAGCCGGAAATTCGCGATCGACGGAACGTAAATGAGAACTTCCGCCAGCATCACGAACAGGATGGTGAGGAACAACAGCTTGCTGGAAAGGCCGATGCGCACGCCCCGCGCGTGGCGCGGCGCGACTAGCGCAACAGGTTCGCTCGTTGGCCCGGTTCCCGGTTCCAATACCGCCTCAACCGAAGATTCGTAGCCAAGCTATGATGCGCCGCACCCAGGGACTCGTCAAACTCGGGGTAAAGAAATCGATGGCCGCGCGCTTGCCGATTTCCGACAATGTCGGATACGGCAGCACGATGCCGGTGAACGCGCGGATATTGAGCCCTTGCGCGATCGCAAGCGTCCAAGTCGCGATCAATTCTCCGGCCTGCGTGCCGACAATCGTCGTGCCGATTATCTTACCATTCTTCTTCGTTACGACCTTGATGTGGCCGCGCGTCGCGCGCTCGGCCTGGGCGCGGTCGTTGTCGTGATAGGGCCAGCGCAGAATGCGGATCTTGATGCCGCGCTTGCGCGCCTCGGCCTCGCTTAGTCCGCTCTGCGCGAGCTCCGGCTCGGTGTACGTCACCCACGGAATGACGTCGTTGTTCACGCGCACCGGAAGACGGAACAGTGCATTCCGGATCACCAGGCCGGCGTGGTAGTTGGCGGCGTGGGTGAACTGCAATTGTCCCGCCGCGGCGTCGCCGATTGCATAGACGTGGCGGTTGGCGGTCTTGAGCTTTTTGTTCACCAGGATGCCGGAGCGATCGTAGCGGATGCCCGCGGCATCGAGACCGAGCCCGTCGACCGTCGGCTTGCGCCCGGTGGCGACCAGCAGATGCGTGCCTTCGACGGTTTCTTCACCGCCTGAGCCCTCGATCGTCACCGACACGCTGCCGCCGGCATGCGTGACGCGAACGACCCTCACGCCGCCGAGGATGACGACACCTTCGCGTTCGAGGCGGTCGAGCACGATCGCGGCGCATTCCGGATCGTCCTTGGCAAGCGGCTGCGCCGCTTCGAGCACGGTCACTTCGCTGCCGAGGCGGCGGAAGGCTTGCGCCATTTCCAGGCCGATGGGCCCGGCGCCGATAACGATGAGCTGCTTCGGCCGCTCGCTGAGATCGAAAATGGACTCGTTGGTCAGATAAGGACCTTGGTCGAGCCCGGCGATCGGCGGCACCGCCGGCGTCGATCCAGTCGCGATCACGAAACGCCGCGCGCGGATTTCATATTGATCGCCGACGACGACTGTCCTGCGATCCTTGAAGTTCGCGTGACCCTGGATAACGCGCACGCCGAGCCCGGCGAAGCGCTCCACCGAGTCGTTCGGCGCGATCGCGGCGATCACGCCGTGCACGTGATCGTGCACCTTGGCGAAACCGACATTGACGCCTTGCACCGTCACGCCGAACGAGCGCGCACTTTGCATGAGCTCCGCGCGCTTGGCCGCCGCCAGCAAGGCTTTCGACGGCACGCAGCCGGTGTTGAGGCAGTCGCCGCCCATTTTGTGCTTTTCGATCAGCACCGTCGGCACGCCGAATGCAGCCGCGGCCGCGGCCACCGACAGGCCGCCGGAGCCGCCGCCGATCACGCAAATGTCGGGTGTGAGTGTTTCCGCCAAGTTCTTCAAAATTGCCCCTAAATCTCTTGCTCACAACAATAGCGTAAGAATCACAATGATGCGCGCCGGCGCGCGCGCAGTCTTTTCACCACCACCGGCACCAGCGCCAGTAGACCGAGCGCGACCAGCGCGCCGAGAAGTTGCGGCGTGAGGATGTCGCTGGCGTCGAAGGTCAGGTGGCAATCGGCGCGGCCGGCGGCGAGGCAATCGTTGTGTGCATTTTTCTGCGCCGTGATGACGCTGTCGAGGCCGGTGCCGGCCAAGGCATAGACAAACGCCGCCGGGATGACGCCGAGCCCGGTCGCGGCCACGAACGGCCCAAGCCGCACCCCGGCGAAGGCCGGAACCAGATTGACCAGGAAGAACGGAAACACCGGCACCAGCCGCAGGAACAGAAGATAACTGAAGGCGTCGTCGCGGAAGCCCTGCGCGTGCTTAATCGCGCGCGGCCCCGCCCGCCGCAGCAAGGGCTCGCCGAGCGCGGTCCGCGCCACCAGAAAGATAAGCGTCGCCCCGCTGGTGGCTCCGATCACCGCGGCCGCTGCGCCGACCACAAGGCCGAACAGAAAACCGCCGGTCACGGTGAGAAATACCGCCCCCGGTACCGACAGGGCGACGGCGGCAATATAGAGGCCGATATAAGAGAGTACCGCGAGGACGCGATGTTCGGTGACGAAGGCGTCGATGGCCGCGCGGTGGCTGACCAGCGCCTCGAGCGAAAGACCGCCACGGCCGATGGCGAGGTAGGCAATACCGGCGAGCAGAACGACCGCGAGCAACGGCAGCAGCCGGCGGAGCAGGCCGCGCGGCTGGTCGGCTGGAGCTGGAGCTGGGGCTGGGGCTGCGGTCATCCGCGCTGTATACACGAGCCCGCGACCTGGGCGGGCGGGTCTCACCGCCTTGTGAGCCGGTGTGACTTGGAGCCACGGGACCGGTTCCGGGCCGGCGGTCGCATTGACGGGCCAAGGCCCCTCCCTTATAAGCCGCGCAAATCGTGTGCCGATCCGGCCGAATTCTGGTTTTCATGGCGGATTTGGGGGCGGCTTTGCCACCCTCGCCGCCACGGCGCGACCTGCGGAGAACTTAATCGTGAAGCGGACCTATCAACCGAGCAAGCTCGTACGCAAGCGCCGTCACGGTTTCCGCGCGCGCATGGGCACCAAGGGCGGACGCAAAGTGGTGTCGGCACGGCGCTCGCGCGGTCGCAAGCGGCTGAGCGCCTGACGGCAGCGACCAGGCCGCGCGCATTGCTTTCATGGAACGATTGAGGCAACGGGCGGACTTTCTAGCCGCGGCAACCGGGATCAAGGTGCCGGCCACCGCGTTCGTGCTGCAAGCGCGCAAGCGAACCGATGACGGACCTGTGCGCTTCGGCTTTACCGTGTCGAAGAAAGTCGGCAATGCCGTCGAGCGCAATCGGGTCCGCCGCCGGTTGAAAGAAATCGTTCGGCGTTCGGATACAAACCGGATGCAGAGCGGACACGATTATGTGCTGATTGGCCGGCGCGCGGCGCTCAAGCTGCCGTTCGACCGGATCGCCCAGGACTTCGAGGGGGCGTTGCGGCGCATGCAGGCGGGGCGCAACGGCAACACGGGATCCCGATGACCGACAGTAAGAACACCATTCTCGCCATCGTGCTGTCGGCCTTCGTGCTGATCGCCTGGCAGTATTTCTTCGCCATGCCGCAAGAGAAGGCGCGCCAGGAGCAACTGCAGGCGCAGCAGCAGGCGCAACAGCAGCGGCCACAAAAACCCGCTGAGCCCGGCCAGCCGGCGCAGGCGCCCGCCACGCAACCGGGACCGCCGCAGCTTCCCGGCCAGGCAACCCAGCCGTCCGTCGGTGTGCCGATCACACGCGCAGCCGCGTTGGCGTCGACCCCCCGCGTCCCGATCGCAACCGACAGTCTGCAAGGCTCGATCGCGCTCAAGGGCGGACGCATCGACGATCTGGCGCTGATCAAGTTTCGCGAAACGGTCGATCCGAAGTCTCCGCCAATCGTGCTGCTTTCGCCGTCCGGCAGTCCCAATCCGTTCTATGCCGAGTTTGGCTGGACCAATGCCGCCGGCGCCAATGTGAAGGTCCCGACCGCCGAAACCGTATGGACCCGGCAGGGCTCGGGGGCGCTCGACGCCGGCCATCCGTTGACGCTGACCTACGACAATGGTCAGGGGTTTGAATTTCGCCGCACCTTCGCGGTCGACGACAAGTATCTGTTCACGATCAAGGACGAGGTGGTGAACAAGAGCGCAAACCCGATCTCGCTTTATCCGTTCGCGCTGATCTCGCGCCACGGCACGCCGCAAACGCTGGGCTACTATATTTTGCACGAAGGCTTGATCGGCAAGTTTGGCGACGAGGGTTCGAAGGAAGTCACCTATAGCAATATCGAGGACAAGAAGCTCAACAACTTTAATGCCACCAACGCTTGGCTTGGCATTACCGACAAGTACTGGGCCGCCGTGCTGCTGCCCAAAACCGACGCACATGTGATCGCGAATTTCAGGGCCGACACACTCGGCACCACCAAGACTTATCAGACCGACTACTTGCTCGACGCGCAGACCATCGCGCCGGGCGCGACCGGAACGGCGGACGCGCGACTGTTTGCGGGCGCCAAGGAAGTCCGGGTCGTCAACGACTACGAGAAGAAACTCGAGCTCAATCATTTCGATCTGCTGATCGATTGGGGCTGGTTCTATTTCATCACCAAGCCGTTGTTCTTCGTGATCGACTATATTTATCACCTGGTCGGAAATTTTGGCATCGCGATTTTGATCGTCACCGTGCTGATCAAGGCCGCCTTCTTCCCGCTCGCCAACAAATCCTACGCCTCGATGGCGAAGATGAAGGCAGTGCAGCCGCAGATGACGGCGCTGCGCGAACGTTTCGCCGACGACAAGACGAAGCAGCAGCAGGCGCTGATGGAGCTGTACAAGAAGGAGAAGATCAATCCGCTGGCCGGCTGTCTGCCGATCGCGGTGCAGATCCCGGTGTTCTTCTCGCTCTACAAGGTGCTGTTCGTCACCATCGAGATGCGGCACGCGCCGTTCTTCGGCTGGATCCTCGACCTGTCGGCGCCGGATCCGACCAACGTCTTCAACTTGTTCGGGCTGATCCCGCTCGACCCGACGACCGTGCCCATGGTCGGACATTTCCTGCATCTCGGCGCCTGGCCGCTGATCATGGGCGTGACCATGTGGGCGCAGATGAAGCTCAATCCCGCGCCGCCCGATCCGACCCAGAAGATGATCTTCGACTGGATGCCGGTGATCTTCACCTTCATGCTGGCGACCTTCCCCGCCGGCCTGGTGATCTACTGGGCGTGGAACAACTCGCTGTCGGTGGCACAGCAGAGTGTGATCATGCGCAAGCACGGCGTTAAGATCGAACTGATCGACAACATCAAGGCGATGTTCGCGAAGAAGAAGCCGCAAGGCTAGCGCCTTGTGATGGCAAAAACGGGCGAATTCACGCGCAACGAAACCGAGGCCGGCCGGCGCCTGTTCGCCGGCGAGTGGCACTTTGTCGCCGCCGCCGGCTCGGATATCTCGCTGCCACCGATGCGCGGCACCGAGATCGCCTTTGCCGGCCGCTCCAATGTCGGCAAATCGAGCCTGGTCAACGCCCTCACCGGCCGCAAGGCGCTCGCGCGCACGTCGCGCACGCCCGGGCGCACGCAGGAGCTGATTTTCTTCACCGGCGGTTCCGATCTCAACGTGGTGGATATGCCCGGCTACGGCTACGCCGCCGCGGCCAAATCCAAGGTAGCGGCCTGGACCGCGCTGATCGGCGCCTATCTGCGCGGCCGTGCCAACCTCGCCCGCGTCTATGTGCTGGTGGACGCCCGCCACGGCCTCAAACCCACCGACGACCCCATGTTCGACGTGCTGCGCCAAGCCGCGGTGAGCTATCAGATCGTTCTCACCAAATCCGACGCGATCAAGCCTGCCGAGTTGAGCTCCCGCATTGCCGAGGTCGAGGCGGCGCTGGCCAAACGGCCGGGCGCCTTCCCCGGCGTGCTGACGACCTCAGCCCACGCGGGCACCGGTCTTGAGGAGCTGCGCGCCGCCATTGCCCGCCTTTTGGCGGAAAGAAAGCGCTGACGCATGATCCCGAAAAGTGGGTACCGGTTTTCGGAAAAGATCATGCGCAAGCAAAACACATTGTCGGATGCCGGTCCCATCGGCTAGAACCGCCGGCATCCCACGGAAGGCCGCCGCGATGAGCAAAGCCCCCAAGATCGACCCGCAGACGCAGGCGCGCATCCTGTCCGAAGCGCTGCCCCACATGCAGCGCTATGACGAGGAAATCATCGTCATCAAATATGGCGGCCATGCCATGGGACACGAGGAGACCGCGCGCGATTTTGCCCGCGACGTCGTGCTGCTCGAACAGGCCGCGATCAATCCGGTGGTCGTCCATGGCGGCGGCCCGCAGATCGAGGCGATGCTCAAGAAGCTCGGCATCAAGTCGGAATTCGCCGCCGGCCTGCGCATCACCGATGCCAAGACCGTCGAGATCGTCGAAATGGTGCTGGCCGGCTCGATCAACAAGCAGATCGTCGGCTACATCAATGCCGCCGGCGGCAAGGCGATCGGACTTTGCGGCAAGGACGGCAACATGGTGCAGGCGCGCAAGGTGACCCGCACGGTGGTCGACCCGGATTCCAACATCGAAAAAGTCATCGATCTCGGCTTCGTCGGCGAGCCGGAGAAGGTCGATCTCACCGTGCTCAATCACGTGCTCGGCAAGGAGATGATCCCGGTGCTGGCGCCGGTGGCGACCTCGGCGAACGGCGGCACCTTCAACGTCAATGCCGATACTTTCGCGGGCGCCATCGCCGGCGCGCTCAAGGCCAAGCGCCTGTTGCTGCTCACCGACGTGCCCGGCGTACTCGACAAGTCGGGAACGCTGATCGAGGACTTGCCGGTGGCTGACGCGCGTCGGCTGATCGCCGACGGCACCATCTCCGGCGGCATGATCCCCAAGGTCGAGACCTGCATCTATGCGCTCGACCAGGGCGTGGAGGGCGTGGTCATCATGGACGGCAAGGTGCCGCACTCCGTCCTGCTCGAGCTGTTGACCGACCACGGCGTCGGCACGCTGATGCACCGTTGATGCAGGCGCCCGGCGCCCGTTCCTGAGCCGGCGATGCATGGCGCTGAGCGGCCGTTCCGCTAGCATTGCGGTTGATTCTCTGGGCGCACTTTTACCCGAGACAATCGTCCATGCCGGTCCCTCGTGCTCATGCGCACTGCGTTGCGACCTTAAGTGCCGCGCTTGTCGTGTTGGCGGCGGCGCCGGCGCAAGCCGAGCTCACGCTGTGCAACCGCACCAGCTATCAGATGGACGCGGCGATCGGGCTGGAAAAGCGCGCCAATGTCGCGACCCGCGGCTGGTTCCGCATCGACCCCGGCCAGTGCCGGCAGGTGGTGGACGGTGCGCTCGATGCCGACATGGTCTATGTGCATGCGCGCACACCACCGGTCTACGGCAGCGCGCCGCTGCCGTAGAACGGACAGGCCGAGTTCTGCATTCGCGACGGCAACTTCGAGATCGCCAATGCGCGCGGCTGTCCGGTGAGCCAGCAGGCGCGCTTTTCCGCCGCGCGGCCGTCGGATTCGCCAAAAGGCCCGGTGGTCAGTCTCGCCGAGGAGGCCGACTACGACGAGGCGCAGGCGCGGCTCGCCGGCATCCAAAGGCTATTAGTGATAGCCGGCTATGACGCCAATCCGATCGACGGCGTGCAGGGCGCCAAGACGCAGGCCGCGCTGACGAAATTCTTGAGTGACCGCAAGCTGGCGTCCGACGCGGCATCGGCGCCAGAGTTTTTCGCCACGCTGCTCGATGCCGCGCGTAACCCTGAGGTGAGGGCGTCGGCTTCTCCTGGTGCAACGACACCAAATACACGGTGATGGCCTCGCTCGGCATCGTCGAGATGGGCGCGATCGTCACCCGCGGCTGGTATCGCGTTAATCTGGGCACGTGCGTGCGGCCGGACCTGCGCGGCGAGCCGCACAAACTTTATAGCTATGGCGAGGCTGTCGACGGCAACGGGCGCGCGATCAAACGCGGCGATGCGCCGCTGGCCTGGGGCGGCACTGTCGCGCTATGCACGCGCGATGGCCGCTTCGAGCTCAGCGATCACAAGGACTGCGCGGCGCGCGGCCTGAATTCCGCCGGCTTTGCCACCATCGATGTGGGCGGCCAGCCCTCGACCACCGTGCGCTTCAAGGAATAGTCAAGCGTGCCCCAAACAATCCGTCCCACACCGCGCGGTTTCGGCAAAGTCGAGACTTGGGTGTTCGATCTCGACAACACGCTCTATCCGCATCACCTCAATCTCTGGCAACAGGTGGACGACCGCATTCGCACGTTTGTTGCCGATTTCCTGAAGGTGTCGAAGGACGAGGCGTTCCGGCTGCAGAAGGACTATTACAAGCGCTACGGCACCACCATGCGCGGACTGATGGCCGAGCATGGCATGAAGCCCGACGATTATCTCGAATACGTGCACCAGATCGACCACTCGCCGCTCGAGCCCAATCCGGCGCTCGGCGCCGCGCTGGAAAAGCTGCCGGGCCGCAAGCTCATCCTCACCAACGGCACCCGCAAGCACGCCGACGCGGTGATGCACCGGCTCGACATTCGTCACCATTTCGAGGATGTGTTCGACATCGCCGCCGCCGACCTCGATCCCAAGCCGCTGCCGCAAGTCTACAAGCGTTTCCTCGCGCGTCACGACGTCGATCCGACCAAGGCCGCCATGTTCGAAGATCTCGCGCGCAATCTGGAAGTTCCACATGCGCTCGGCATGACCACGGTGCTGGTGGTGCCGGAAGGCCAGCGCGACGTGTTCCGCGAGGATTGGGAACTCGAGGGTCGTGACGAGGCGCATGTCGATCACGTGACCGACGATCTCACGGGGTTTCTTGAGCGAATTCTGCTCCAGCGCTGACGTCGATCACGCGCCCGGGATGATCTGCTGGGCTTGACAGCCCCTGCCCCCGCCCCCGACAACCCGGGGCCGATAAGCATTCCGGGACTGCCCATGCCAAACGATAAGCTTGCCAAGATCATCGACGACGCCTTCGAAGGGCGCGACCGCGTCGGGCCGAAGACCAAGGGCGCCGTGCGCAAGGCGGTCAACGCCGCGCTCGATTTGCTCGACCGCGGCCAGGCGCGCGTCGCCGAGCGCCAGGCCGACGGCCGTTGGCAGGTCAATCAGTGGCTGAAAAAGGCCGTACTGCTGTCCTTCCGCCTCAACGACATGAGCGTGATCCCGGGCGGACCGGGCAAAGCGGTATGGTGGGACAAGGTCGATTCCAAGCTCAAGGGCTGGAATGCCGCGCGCTTTCGCAAGGCCGGCTTCCGCGCCGTGCCGGGCTGCGTGGTGCGGCGATCGGCCTTCATCGCGCCCGGCGTGGTGCTGATGCCGTCCTTCGTCAATCTCGGCGCCTATGTCGACAGCGACACCATGATCGACACCTGGGCCACGGTCGGCTCCTGCGCGCAGATCGGGAAGAACTGCCACATCTCCGGCGGCGCCGGCATCGGCGGCGTGCTCGAGCCGCTGCAGGCCGGCCCCGTGATCATCGAGGACAATTGCTTCGTCGGCGCGCGCTCGGAAGTGGCCGAGGGCGTGATCCTGCGCATCGGCTCGGTGCTGTCCATGGGCGTCTTCCTCGGCGCCTCGACGAAAATCATCGACCGCGAGAGCGGCCAGGTGCTGCAAGGCGAGGTGCCGCCCTATTCCGTGGTGGTGCCCGGCACGCTGCCGGGCAAGAGCGGCGGGCCCGGCCTGTACTGCGCCGTCATCGTCAAGCGCGTGGACGAGCGCACGCGCTCCAAGACCAGCATCAACGAACTGCTGAGGGATTAAGGCGGACGTGAACCAATGACCGCCGATCCCGTAGCCATCACCCGCGATCTCTTGCGCTGTCCGTCGGTGACGCCGGCCGAAGGCGGCGCGCTCACGTTTCTCGAAGGCGTGCTGAAGGCGGCCGGCTTCAGCGTGCATCGCATGACCTTCCGCGAGCCCAGCGCGGACGACGTGGAGAATCTCTACGCCCGCATCGGCGACGCCGCGCCTAACCTGGTGTTTGCCGGCCACACCGACGTGGTGCCGCCCGGCGACGAGAAGGCTTGGAAACATCCGCCGTTTTCCGGCGCGGTCGCCAACGGCCAGCTTTACGGCCGCGGCGCGGTGGACATGAAGGGCGGCATCGCCTGCGCGGTGGCGGCCGCGCTCGATCATCTCAGCGCCAATGGCGGCAAGCCCAAAGGCTCGATCGCGTTCCTGATCACCGGGGACGAGGAAGGCATCGCGGTCAACGGCACCCCCAAGCTCTTGCAATGGGCGGCCGAGCGCGGCGAAAAATTCGATCACTGCATCCTCGGCGAGCCAAGCAACCAGGAAGAACTCGGCGACACCATCAAGATCGGCCGCCGCGGTTCGCTCAACGGCCATCTCATCGTGACCGGCCGCCAAGGCCATGTCGCCTATCCGCAGCGCGCCGACAATCCGATTCGCGCCCTGGTGACGCTGGTATCGGCGCTGCAGGCCGAACCGCTCGATAACGGCAGCGCGCAGTTTTCGCCCTCGCATCTGGAATTCACCTCGGTCGATGTCGGCAACAAGACCGTCAATCTCATTCCTGGCGAAGCGCGGGCGCGCTTCAACATCCGCTTCAACGACCACCACACGCTGGATTCGCTCAAAGCCCTGATCGAGCAGCGCGCCGCCAAGGCCGCCGGCGGAACAATCAAATTTACGTTCAAGTGGGAGCCGTCGAACGCCGGCGTGTTCGTCACGCAGCCGGGGCCGTTCACCGAGCTGGTGGCAAGCGCGGTCGCGGAAGTGACCGGGCGTAAGCCGGAACTGTCCACCACCGGCGGCACCTCGGATGCGCGCTTCATCACCGCCTATTGCCCGGTGGTGGAATTCGGTCTGGTCGGACAGACCATGCATCAGGTGGACGAGCGCGTGCCGATCGCCGACCTGCGCGCGCTGACCACGATCTATCGGAAAATCGTCGACCGGTATTTCGGCTAGTAATCCACCCGCATCAAATAAAGCCCGTCCGGCGGCGCGACCTGCCCGCAGGCGCTACGGTCGCGCGCCGCAAGCGTCTTGCCCAGATCGTCCGCGCTCCATGCGCCAATGCCGACCATGACCAGCGAGCCGACCATCGAGCGCACTTGGGTGTGCAGGAACGAGCGCGCAGACGCCCGTATGTTCACATCCTCGCCGTTGCGCTCGACGTCGAGCCGATCGAGCGTCTTGACCGGCGACGCGGCCTGGCATTCGGCGGCGCGGAAGGTCGTGAAGTCGTGCTTGCCGACCAGGCGTTGCGCCGCGGCATGCATGGCGGCGGCATCGAGCGGGCGCGGCACGCGCCAGGCATAGCCGAAATCGAGCGTCAGATCGGCACGGCGGTTGATGATGCGGTAGCGATAATGGCGCTTGATCGCCGAGCTGCGCGCATTGAAATCGCCGGCGACACGCTCGACCGACAGGATCGCGACCGGATGCGGGCGCAAATGCGCGTTGAGCGCATCGCGCACGGTGCCGGTGTCCCAGTCGCGCGTGAGGTCAACATGGGCAACCTGCGCGCGCGCATGCACGCCGGCGTCGGTGCGGCCGGCGCCCTGCACCAGCGTCCTCTCGCCCGTGAGCGCTTCGACCGCCCCGGTCAAGACGCCCTGCACCGTGGGCTGGTCGGCCTGGATCTGCCAGCCGGCAAACGGCGCGCCATCATATTCGATGATGAGCTTGTAACGGGGCACGATTGATTCACCTCAAATCCGTCGGCAGGCGGCTCTCTATAAATAGCGATGAAACTGAGAGGATTGTCCATGAAGCGTGAATTCAAACGGCAAATCGTCGATCTGCTCAATGAGCATCGAATCATGACGATCGCAACCAACCGGGCCGACGGCTGGCCGCAGGCGACCGTAGTCAGTTACGCCAATGACGGGCTGGTCATCTACTGCCTGATTTCCCGCGACAGTCAGAAATACGTCAATATCAAGCGCGATCCGCGGGTGTCGCTGGCCATCGCCAGGGACTACCCGCAACCGCTGCAGATCAAGGGCATGTCGATCGCGGCGCGCACCGTCGAGGTGACCGATCAAGGCGAGATCGAGCATGCCGCGGAGGTTCTTCTGCGCCGCTATCCCGAATACAAAGTGATGCCGCGTCCGGACCCCGCCATGGTGCCGACGCTGCGGCTGACCCCCGAGATGGTCTCCATTCTCGACTATTCGAAGGGCTTCGGGCATAGCGACCTCGTTCGCGTCACCGACAACGACCTCGCCGAATTCGTCGAAGCGCGCCGGCACCATTGGGCGGGATTTCACGTGGCCTCGGTCTGACCCGTACCGGTCGCAGCAGCGCGCGCGCCCGACAATTTGTATCAAAGAACTTGTGCGCCACGCTTGAGCGGCGTCCCGCGCAGAAATTCCTCCGCCGGCATCGGCTGCTTGCCCGCGCGCTGCACTTGGCAAAGCCGCACCGCGCCGTCGCCACAGGCGATCGTCAGACCATCGTCGAGCGCCGTGCCGGGCGTGCCAGCACCCTCGCCCTTGGTCGAGCGCAACGCCTTCACCCGCACGCCGCCGAGCTCGAACCAGGCGCCGGGAAACGGTGACAGGCCGCGGATGTGGTCGTGCACCTGTTGCCACGGTTTCGTCCAGGCAATGCGCGTCTCGTGTTTGGCAATTTTTGTGGCGTAGCTGACGCCGGCCTCAGACTGCGGCGTAAGCGCGAGCGAGCCGCGTTCGAGCGCCGCCAGCGCGCGCAGCATCAGATCGGCGCCGAGCCGCGCCAGCGCGTCGTGCAAGTCGCCCGCCGTCGTGTCGGCGCCGATCGTCACACGCTCGGCCATGGCCATGGCGCCGGTGTCGAGGCCTGCGTCCATCTGCATGATGGTGACGCCGCTTGTCGTATCGCCGGCCATGATGGCGCGGTTGATGGGCGCGGCGCCGCGCCAGCGCGGCAGCAGCGAGGCATGCACGTTGAAGCAGCCAAGCCGCGGCGCCTCCAGGATCGGCTTCGGCAGGATCAGGCCATAGGCGACGACCACCGCCGCATCGGCGTTATGCGCGCGGAACGCCGCCTCCGCCTCGGCGCTCTTGAGCGTCGACGGCGTCAACACCGGCAGCCCGAGCCGCCGCGCCTCGCGCTCGACCGGGCTCGGCTGCAGATCCATGCCGCGGCCGGCGGGCTTGGCCGCGCGCGTATAAACGCCTGCGATCTCGTGCCCGCGCGCGGCGAGCTCGAGCAGCGTCGGCACCGCGAAATCGGGCGTGCCCATGAAGATCAGGCGCAGCGGCATGCAGGCACATCTTTGTTGCGCATGATCTTATCCGAAAACCGGAGCCCACTTTTCGAGATCATGCGCTGGCATGATCCAGGGCGCGCGGGCGCCGATGTCAGCCGATATGATGTGAAGGCTCTTTGTCCTCGGCCAAGTCCTCGGGCTTGGGCTTGGCGCCGCCAGTCTGCTTCGCCGCCTTCTTGAATTTCTTCATCACCATGTCGCGCTTGAGCTTGGAAATATAATCGATGAACAGCACGCCGTTGGTGTGATCGATCTCGTGCTGCAGACAGGTGGCGAGCAGGCCGGCCGCCTCGATCTCCTGCGGCTTACCCTCGAGATCGAGATACTTGACCTTCACAGCGCGCGGCCGCTCGACCTCCTCGTAATATTCCGGGATCGACAGGCAGCCTTCCTCGTAGGTGGACTTTTCGTCCGATATCCAAGTCACTTCCGGGTTGATGAAGACCTGCGGCTCCGGTGGATCGTCCTTCTTGGCGAGGTCCATGGTGACGACGCGTTGAGCCACGCCGATCTGGATCGCCGCCAGCCCAATGCCGGGCGCGGCATACATGGTCGCGAACATGTCGTCGACCAGCGCGCGCAGCGATTTGTCGGCCGCTTTCACCGGCTCGGACTTCAGCCGCAGCCGTTTGTCGGGGATGATGAGGATGTCGCGGATCGCCATGGCGGCGATGTAAGGGGTCGGAACCACCGGGTCAATGTGCCGCTTTCCCCTTGAGGGACCGGCGTTATCGCCCTACCGTTCGCCCTTCGTTCGCACCACTAAGCGAATCACGGTAGAAGCAGCGCAACCTTAGAAGAGCCCGAACCTTAGAAGAGCCCATGTCGGAAATCCTTCTCCTCGCCCTCGGCCTGATTATCGCGATCGGGGTCGTCGCCATCATCGTGCTGCTGCTGCGCCCGCGCCAGGCGCCGATCGACCTCGCCGCTGAGCAGCGCATGGCCGCCCTGAACGCCCAAATCAAAGCCATGGGCGAAATGTTGGCCAACGCTCAATCACAGCTCCAGCAGACTGTCAGCCACCGGCTCGATACCGTGACCCAGCATCTTGGCGAGTCGATGAAGACCTCGACCAAGAACACCACCGATCATCTGCAGCAATTGCATTCCCGGCTCGCCGTCATCGACAGCGCGCAAAAGAACATCACCGATCTGGCCTCACAGGTGACCTCGCTGCAGAACGTGCTGGGCAGCAAGCAGTCGCGCGGCGCCTTCGGGCAAGGCCGCATGGAAATCATCATCCAGGATGCATTGCCCAAGGGCTGCTACGAATTTCAATATACGCTTTCGAACAAGGCGCGGCCCGATTGCTGCATCATGATGCCGGATAAGCGGCCGCTGGTGATCGATTCCAAATTTCCGCTTGAAGCGGTCACTGCCTTCCGCGAGGCGAAAAGCGACGACGAGCGCAAGCAGGCGGCCGCGAGGCTGCGCCAGGACATCAACAAGCACGTGACCGATATCGCCGACAAATATCTGCTGCCCGGCGAGACCCAGGACATGGCGCTGATGTTCGTGCCGTCGGAATCGGTCTACGCGGAATTGTATGACGGCTTCGACGACATCGTGCAGAAGGCCTATCGCGCCAAGGTCGTCATCGTGTCGCCATCACTGTTAATGCTGGCGGTCCAGGTCGTGCAGCAGATCCAGAAGGACGCCCGCATGCGCGCGGCGGCGGACAAGATCCACGCCGAGGTTGGCAACCTGATCGACGATCTCAAGCGCATGAGCGAACGCGTGCTGAAGCTGCAAGGCCATTTTGGCCAGGCCAACGAAGACGTCCGGCAAATCCTGATCTCGAGCGAAAAGATCGAGAAGCGCGGCGCACGCATCCAGGAAGTCGAATTCGGCGACGACAGCGCGGACGAGACGAATGTCATCCCGGCGCCAATGACGCGCAAGCTCGGGACGAGCGAATAGCGCATGGCCGCTTCGCCCGACAGCGCGCAGCCGCGCCCCGGCTTCTTCGAGGCGCTAGCGGTGTACCTCAAGCCGCGCGTGCTGATCGTGCTGTTCCTCGGCTTTTCATCCGGCCTGCCGCTCGCTTTGTCGGGCACCACACTGCTGGTGTGGATGCGCGAATCCGGCGTTGATCTCGGCACCATCGGCCTGTTCGCGCTGGTCGGCACGCCCTACACGCTGAAATTCCTGTGGGCGCCACTTACCGATGCGCTCGACGTGCCGCTGCTGTCGCGCTGGCTCGGCCGCCGCCGCGGCTGGCTGGTGTTCACGCAGATCCTGCTGATGGCGGCGATCGTTTTCCTCGGCTCCTGCAATCCGGCCGTGGCGCCCGGCCTGGTGGCGCTCGGCGCGCTGCTGGTCGCGGCCGCGTCGGCGACGCAGGACATCGTGGTCGACGCCTTCCGCGTCGAGAGCCTGCCGGAGAACGAGCAGGCCGCCGGCATGGCGTCCTATGTGGCGGCCTACCGCATCGGCATGCTGATCTCGACCGCTGGCGCGTTGTTCATGGTGAGCGGGCTGGAAGGCTGGGGGCTGGCCAAGCAGGCGGCCTGGCATTGGGGCTATGTGGTGATGGCGGCGCTGGTGCTGATCGGCACCGCCACCGCGCTGCTTGCCACCGAGCCCGAGCGCTCGCGCGAAGCGAACGCCGCCCATGCCCATCAGAAGCGGTTCGCGCGCGTGGCCGAGGCGGCGGTCGGGGCATTCAAGGATTTCCTCGGCTACGAATTCGCCTTCGCCATGCTCGCCTTCGTGGTGCTGTTCAAGTTTACCGATGCGCTCTCCGGCGCCATGACCGCGCCGTTCGTGATCGATCTCGGATTTACCCGCAATGAATACGCCGCCATTGTCAAAGGCGTAGGGCTGGCGGCGCTGCTGCTCGGCGGCTTTGCCGGCGGCTTCGTGGCGCGCGCCGTTCCGCTCGCCACCAGTCTGTGGATCGGCGGGATCGTGCAGGCGGCGGCGAACCTGACGTTCTGCTGGCTGGCGGTGGTCGGCGCCGACGCCACCGTGCTGGCGATTTCCATCACGGTGGAGAACTTCACCAGCGCCATCGGCACGGTGATCTTCGTCGCCTACTTGTCCGCGCTCTGCCGCAACCCGCTGCACACGGCGACGCAATATGCGCTGCTGACTGCGCTCGCCGCCGTCGGGCGCACTTATTTGTCGTCGGGCGCCGGCTTCATCGCCGAAAGCACCGGCTGGGCGTGGTTCTTCGTGATCTGCGCGCTCGCCGGCATCCCCAGCCTGCTGCTGCTGGCCTGGCTGCAGCGGCACAAGCATTTTGCGCAGCTTGAGACGCAGAAGAGCTGATCACCTGCGCGGAAAAATGTGCCAGCGGCGGCCGCCGGAGAAGTCACGGCCGTCGCATTTTTCTTTGTAAAAATACTTGCTCAATTTGAAATCGGTTCCGGTCCAGGTCCATTCACCCATGGAGCCGCAATCGCCGATGCCGCGGCCTTTGTAATAGCTGCTGAGCGTTTTCCTTTTCGCATCGAAATCGGCTTCCGACAGGCTTTGGTTCGGAGCAAAGCGTTTGCCGTTCCAATCCTGAAACGTCAGCAGCCGGGCTTGGCCCGCGCGATCGCTCACAAAAGCGATACTGCCCGCTTGATAGGCCGCGCTCCAGCAACTGACCAAGAACAGCTTTTTGCGGTCGCCAAGATCGAAGGATTGCGGCTCTGCCGCCGCGTCCTCGAGCGCCACCGTGCATTCGGCCTTCTTGAAACCGTCTTCGATCGCTGCGCGTGGCAATGAATTGTCTTGCGCGATTGCGGCTACCGCCGGAAAGCCGAGGACCATGACCGCCACAACGAGACGCATGCTGCGGTCCTTCAAAACAACGTCCGCTGCTTGATCGCCGCCGACAGCGTGCCCTCGTCGAGATAATCGAGCTCGCCGCCGACCGGCACGCCATGGGCAAGCCGCGTCACCTTCACGTTTGCATCCTGCAACAGCTCGGTGATGTAATGCGCGGTGGTCTGGCCGTCGACCGTGGCATTGAGCGCCAGGATCAATTCCTTCACGACCGGGTCATAGGCGCGCGAGATCAGCGCGTCGATGGCGAGATCCTGCGGGCCGACGCCGTCGAGCGGCGATAACGTGCCACCGAGCACGTGATAGCGGCCGTTGACCGCGTTGGCGCGCTCCAGCGCCCACAGGTCGGCGACATCGGCCACCACCACGATGATCGACTGGTCGCGCTTGGCGTCGGTGCATACCGTGCAGGGATTTTGCGTGTCGATATTGCCGCAGGTCTTGCAGATCTCGATTTTCTCCATCGCCGTCTGCAAGGCCGACGCCAGCGGCGCCATCAGCAGTTCGCGCTTCTTGATGAGGTGCAGCGCCGCGCGCCGCGCCGAGCGCGGCCCCAAGCCGGGCAGCCGCGCCAGCAACTGGATCAGGCGCTCGATTTCGGGTCCGGCGACGGCGGTGGGCATTAAGTCAAATTCATCCCCGGCGGCAGCGGCAGGCCGCCGGTCAGGCCCTTCATTTTCTCTTGCATGACCGCTTCGGCTTTGCGGCGCGCGTCGGCGTGCGCCGCCACCAGCAGATCCTCGAGGATTTCCTTTTCCGACGGCTTGTATAGCGACTCGTCGATCTTGACGCCCTTGAGATCGCCCTTGGCGGAAAGCCGCACCGTTACCATGCCGCCGCCGGCGGTGCCTTCGAGCTCGATGGTATCGAGCTCGGCCTGCAACGCCTGCATCTTGGACTGCAGTTGGGCGGCCTGCTTCATCATGCCCATAAAATCGGCCATCGCTTAATCCTCACCGTCGTCGTCAGGAATTGCGTCCGGCGTGGCGTCGCCGGCTTCGGGCGAAACTTGCGTCACGCCGACGATCTTGGCGCCGGGAAAGCGATTGAGCACGGCCTGCACCAGCGGATCGCTCTGCACCCCGAATTCGATCTCGGCCTGGCGGGCTTCCATCTGCGCCCGCACGGTCGGCGCACCCTGCTCCTTCGAGACCACCACGATCCAGCGCTTGCCGGTCCAGGCAATGAGCTTGCGTTGCAGGTCGTGCACCAGCGTCTTCGGCGCGCTCGACTCGACCGCGATCTCGAGCTGGCCGTCCTCGCAGCGCACCAGCCGCACGTCGCGTTCCAGCGCCATCTTCATCGTGATGTCGCGCTTGTCCTGCGCAAGCGCGATCAGTTGCTCGAACGAGCCGACCGCCAGTGTCGCTACCGGCTCTGGTTCATCGGCCTGCGCCGCCGGATCGTCGGCGGGACGCGGCGACACCGCGGCCGAGGCGCGCGAGGAGCCGCGCGGCGCCTCAAAGCGCGGCGCAAAGCCCTGCGCCGGCGCCGAGGCCGCGCCGCCATTGCCTAAAGCGCGCGCCGGCGCTGCGCCGGTCTCGCCGAGCGAGCGGATGACCTCGTCCGGCGTCGGCAGATCGGCGGCATAGGCGATGCGCACCAGCACCATCTCGGCGGCGGCCACTGGCCGGCCGGAGGCCTGCACCTCGCCGACGCCCTTGAGCAGCATCTGCCAGGTGCGCGACAGCACCCGAATGGACAGTTGCGCCGCGAAGGCGCGGCCGCGCACGCGTTCGGCTTCCGACAGCGACACGTCGTCGGCCACCGCCGGCACCACTTTCACGCGGGTGACGAAATGGGTGAACTCGGCGAGATCGCTCAACACTACCGCCGGATCGGCGCCAATGTCGTATTGCTCGCGCAATTCCTTCAGCGCGGCGGCGACATCGCCCTTCATCAGCGCTTCGAACAGGTCGACCACGCGCACGCGATCGGCGAGACCCAGCATCTGCCGCACGTCTTCCGCACGTATCGGGCCCGCCGCATGAGCAATGGCCTGATCGAATAGCGACAGCGCATCGCGCACCGAGCCTTCCGCCGCACGCGCGATCAGCGCCAGCGCCGCCGGCTCGACCTCGATGTTTTCTTGTGCCGCGATGCCTTGCAGATGCTTGACCAGCAGCGCGGCATCGACCCGGCGCAGATCGAAGCGCTGACAGCGCGACAGCACCGTCACCGGCACTTTGCGGATCTCGGTGGTGGCGAAGATGAACTTGGCGTGCGGCGGCGGCTCTTCCAGCGTTTTGAGCAGCGCGTTGAACGCCGCGCCTGAGAGCATGTGCACTTCGTCGAGGATATAGACCTTGTAGCGCGCCGACACCGGCGCATAGCGGATGGCGTCGTTGATCTGGCGCACGTCCTCAACCGAATTGTGCGAGGCCGCGTCCATTTCCAAAACGTCGATGTGGCGGCTCTCGATGATCGCCTGGCAGTGCACGCCCATCACCGGCATGGTGATGCTCGGTGCGGTCACCGAGCCGTCCGGCAATTCGTAATTGAGCGCGCGGGCAAGGATGCGCGCGGTCGTGGTCTTGCCGACCCCGCGCACGCCGGTGAGGATCCAGGCCTGCGGAATGCGCCCGCTCTCGAATGCGTTCGAGATGGTGCGAACCATGGCGTCCTGGCCGATCAGGTCGTCGAAGCTGGCCGGGCGATATTTGCGCGCGAGCACGCGATAGCCGGTGCCATCGGCGGCGGCGGCGCCGAGGTCGAGGCCTTGATCGGCGGTCTTTGCAGCTTCGCTCATCGTGCCATCCGATCGGCAGCCGCGCATGGCAGCGGCAATTTCGCTTCGATCGCGGAAATTGGTGGGAGGCTGACGAGCGACCCGAACCGCGCTCGTTAGGGCTGCTTCCTTCCGGATCTGACCCGGTTGGCGAGTGGTTCGTCCACCGCCAACCTCCCGTTCCTATATCGGTCGAACAGGGGGAGAAAGCAAGCAGGCGCGGCGCGGCTCTGCTAGCTTTCCTCCGAAAGAATCGCACGGAATTCCCCAATGGTTTCAGGCGCTCCGAAGGACTGGTCGCTGCATCCGCAGCTCGAACGCGACACCATTGCGGTCGGCGACCTGGCCCTCGCGCGCGTGCTACTGCGAACGATGCCAACTATCCCTGGCTGATCCTGGTGCCGCGCCGGCCCGGCCTCACCGAAATCATCGACCTGGAGGCGAACCAGCAAATCCAGTTCATGGGCGAGATCGATGCCGCGGCCCGCGTGCTCAAGGCCGTGACCGAATGCGAGAAGCTCAACATCGCGGCGATCGGCAATATCGTCACGCAATTGCATGTGCACGTGGTTGCACGCCGGCATAGCGACGCCGCCTGGCCGAAGCCGGTGTGGGGCGCTGCCCCGCCGGCCGCGTACAACGCAATCGTCCGCGATGGCCTGATCGGCGCGCTCCGGCGCGGGCTTCAAATCGGCGCCGATCGCCCTTAGCATTGCGCATGATCTTTTCCGAAAACCGGTTCCCACTTTTCGGGATCATGCGCTAGGCTCGCGCCGACCCATTGATGGAGCTTTCGCCAATGACTTTCCGCATCGCCGTGGTGCAGCCGATCGCGAACCGAATCGAAGACGACGAGAAGAACGTCGCCGACGCCGTGAAGTTCATCGGCCGCGCGGCGGCCGAAGGCGCCGACTTCGTCTGCTTTCCGGAAACCTATCCCGGCCCGTGGCGCATGCCGGCAACTTTCGATCCGACCCCGGTGCTGGCGGAAGCCGCGGCCAAGCACGGCATCAATGCGGTCTATGGCACGATCGAGCCGCTCAGCCACAACGAAGGCACCGCGCATAATTTGATCTGCATGGCCTATGGCGACGGGCGCGCGCCGGTGAGCTATCGCCGCACCCATCCGAACGGGCCGTGGATTTACACCGGCGGCAAGTGGTGGGAATTCCAATACGTCGCCGGCAACGAGTTTCCAGTGTTCGACACCAAGCACGGCAAGGTCGGCCTCGCGATGTGCAGCGAGGTCTACATGCCGGAGGTCACGCGCGCGCTGGCGCTGCGCGGCGCCGAGCTCATCTTCATGCCGGCCGGCACCGACAAGGGCAAACTGTGGGCGAGCTGGCGCAATCTGATCTGGTCGCGCGCGATCGAGAACCTGGCGGTGGTGGTGACCACGCAGAACCTGTTCAGCCATGCCGAGCGCGGGCTGGCCATGGTGGCGGCGCCGGAGGAAATCCTGTTCGAGAGCACCGCCGCCGGCCTGTTCGTGGTGGACGTGAGCCTCGAGCGCGCGCGCGAAATGCGCGGCAGTTCCGACAGCGTGACCTCCTCCGTCAGTTACGGTGCCAAGCAGGGCGTGCTGGGGCCGCAATGGCAGCGGCCGGAATTGCGCGAGACCATGTATCCGCGCCCGCCACGGCAAGCGGCGGAGTGAGCGTTCCGCACGTAACCCGTTAATTGCGGACGACTTGCTAGCCGAAAAGCGATTTTGCAGTTTATAGCTTGGGAAATCAGCCCCTGTGGAGAGGGAATATGAAACGATTCACAAACGCAATTGCCAACTCACTGAAAGACCAAAACTGGTACGCCGCTCTCACTCTTGCTTTAACATTGCCAGATGCCTGTGGGCGAATGGAAGATCCTGGCGTCGGAAGCGAGGCACGTTACACGGCGTGGTGGGACAAATACATGCTGCATCATATCGACATCCTGTCGGCCCTAAGCGAAAACTTCATACGTTTTTGGGTGGCCGCGATGCCTACGCTCTGCGCTGCGCTTATTTGCACGAAGGAAGCGCCGACATCATCAATCAAAGGGCCAGAGACGCGTTGACAAATTTTCACTTCGTTGCGCCAAAGCAAGGTCTGACGGTTCACCGCAATCAAATGAACACAACGCTTCAGTTGCAGGTCGATATCTTTTGCAGAGAAATGATTGAGGCAGTTGAGGCGTGGTCCAAAGATGTAAGCGCAAATCAAGATATCCAAAAGCGGCTCGACTCTTTGCTCGTAATCCATGACATATCCGGCGGGACTGTATTTTAGCCTCCCACTATCGACACCTGCGGAGTACCTGGGCTTCGAAGCTGTATCCGTTACGTGCATTGCGCGAACCCTTTGTCCATGCGACTTTCCGTGCCCATGCCCCCTCGCCCCGATCTCGGTCCAAAGCCTCGCCTCGGATATACCGACAGCCGCCTCGAGCGCGCCGCCGAACGGCGCTCCGACGATGCCGCGCTGGCCGCGCTGGCGGCCGACCGCCAAGCCGGCGCTTATGTGATCGGCGGCGACCTGATCGTGATGAAAAAGCGTCCGCCCCTTAACGATCCGCTGTTCACGATGAGCGAAGCGCGCGCGCTTGGGCCCG
Source organism: Pseudolabrys sp. (assembly GCA_036512915.1). Lineage (GTDB taxonomy): Bacteria > Pseudomonadota > Alphaproteobacteria > Rhizobiales > Xanthobacteraceae > Pseudolabrys. The sequence continues at coordinate 22,737 of DATBZY010000019.1, forward strand.
CGACCGAGACGGTGTTCCTTGGGCATCTCGACGGCGCCGGCCGTTTCGGTTTCGGCATTGCGCCGGCGACAGTGGAAGCGCTCAAGACGCGCGATGAATTCCTGGTGACCGATCTGCGCGGGATCGCGGTGCAGGGTCTGGCCGAGCCTGAGCACCTGCCGCCGATCGCCGAAGCCAAAGCGGTGCTGCACTGGCATGCGCGCCATCGCTTTTGCCCGAATTGCGGCGTGGCGACGCAAGCCGTCTGCGGCGGCTGGCGGCGCGATTGCCCGAACTGCAAAGCGGAACATTTCCCGCGCACCGATCCGGTGGTGATTATGCTCGCGATCGCCGGCGAGCGCTGCCTGCTCGGCCGTTCGCCGCGTTTCGCGCCGACCATGTGGTCATGCCTGGCCGGCTTCATCGAGCCGGGTGAAACGATCGAGGATGCGGTGCACCGGGAAACGCGCGAGGAAGCCGGCATCGCCTGCGGCCGCGTGGTCTATTTCCGCTCGCAGCCCTGGCCGTTCCCGACCTCGCTGATGATCGGCTGCCACGCCGAGGCGGTGACCCACGACATTGTGGTGGATCACGAGGAACTCGAGGACGCCCGCTGGTTTAGCAAGACGGAGGTCGCGACGATGCTGATGCGCCGGCACCCTGATGGCTTGACCACGCCGCCGCCGGTGGCGATCGCGCATCACATCATCCGCGCCTGGGTGGAGAACGAGATCAGCTTTGACTGAACGCGCACCGGTAAAACAAACGCCGAAAATCTTGTGCTCCGGCATCGCGGTGCAGGACATCGTCATGCGCGTGGAAAATTTTCCGGCGCCCGGGACCAAGGTGGTAGCGTCGGAATTTATCATCACCGGCGGCGGCTGCGCGGCCAATGCAGCGGTCACCATCGCGCGGCTCGGCGGACGCGTAGCCTTTGCCGGACCGCTCGGCGGCGCCGACGACCATGTCAGTGACCGCATCGTTGCCGACTTGATCGCCGAGGGCATCGATTGCAGCGGCGCCGTGCGTGTCGATGGCGGCACCGCGTCGGTGTCGCTGATCCTGCTCGACGCGGAAGGCGAGAAGACCATCGCCACGCGGCGCGGTGTGCAACTCGGCGACGCGCTGTCGGTGGACGTTTCCCATCTGGTGGCGGATACCGATGCGGTGCTGGTCGATAACCGGTTTCCGGACTTCGTCACGGCGGTTTGCCGCGCCGCGCAGGCGCGAAAAATCCCGGTGGTGATCGACCTCGATCAGGCGACTAAGTTGGACGATCCGCTGCTCGCGCTCGGCACCCATGTGGTCTCATCGGCCGAGGCCCTGCGCGCCACCACCGGCCTCGACGACTACGGTGCCGGGCTCACGCGGCTCGCCGAGCAGGTCGGCGGATTCCTCGCGATCACCGACGGTCCGAACGGTGTCTTTTGGCTTGACCATGGCGGCCTGCGTCACATGCCGGCGTTCCCCGTCAAGGTGATCGATTCGCTTGGCGCCGGCGATGCCTTCCATGGCGCCTTCACGCTCGGCCTCGCGGAAGGGCGCGATCTCATCGACACCATGCGCTTTGCCAGCGCCACCGCCGCGCTCAAATGCACGAAGTTCGGCGGCGCCTCGGGCACGCCCCAGCGAGCCGAGGTCGACGAATTCCTGAAGCGGCAGACCGGATGACGCGGCTAGCGCATTGTTAGGTGACGGGAGACCCTCCGTTCCTTCCCCTGAGAGGGGGAGCGTTAGGGCGGGGATCTTTGCGGGCCATGCAGCGTGGAATTGACCCTCACCCGCTAAATTGCTCTTGAAATAGAATATTTTTCTATATAAAGACATGTTCCTATCGGAAATAAGAAAATAATTCTAAATATCTGAGTCGACCTAGGCTGCTGCGTCAACGCCTCAAAGGAAAGCTCAAAGGAAAGAAAAAAGAGAATGGACGCCATCGATCGGAAAATCCTTGCCGTGGTCCAGCAGGACGCCTCGCTCTCGGTCGCCGAGATCGGCCAGCGCGTCGGGCTGTCCTCCACGCCCTGCTGGAAGCGATTGCAGCGGCTGGAGGCCGACGGGGTGATCACGCGCCGCGTCGCATTGATCGATCCGGAAAAGGTCGGCCTCGGCATCACCGTGTTCGCGTCGATCGAGACCGGGGACCATTCGCAGGAATGGCTGTCACGCTTCGCCGAGGTGGTGAGCGCCATGCCGGAAGTGATGGAATTCTACCGGATGGCCGGCGACGTCGATTACATGCTGCGCGTGGTGGTGGCCGACATCCAAGGCTACGACGCCTTCTACAAGAAGCTGATCGCGACCGTGCCGCTGAAGAACGTCACCTCGCGCTTCGCGATGGAGCGGATCAAATCGACGACGGCGCTGCCGATTCTCTAAGCCCGGTAAGCGGCGCAGCGATCAACTGCAGGCCTTGATGTCGTAGGTCGGAGGCGAGTTGCGGGGGCTCATAAACATCTTGTCCGACAGCGTGAGCGTGCCAGTGATGGTGTAATCGACGGTCGGCGTGTAGGCGTAGCTTTCAGGAGTCGAGGGTTAAGTTTCGCGAAAATGTAGTGCCGCGTCGTAGCGCATTGCGCTGGATGAGCGTGGTATATTCTGCAATCATGTGCTGACTAGAAACGAGTCGGCCATGTACTTCCGCAAGAAAACCTCCGGCGGGCGCGCCTATTTGCAGATCGTCGAAAGCCACCGCGACGGCGCGCAAGTCCGTCAGCAGGTGATCGTCACGCTCGGGCGTGTCGAGGAGCTGCGCGAGAGCGGACAATTGGAGCGGCTTCTGCGATCCGGCGCGCGTTTCGCCGCAAAGGCAATTGTCGTCGACGCGGTCAACGACGGCGCTGCAATCACCGCCGACGTACGGCGCATCGGGCCTGCTCTCGTGTTCGAACGGCTGTGGGAGGAGACCGGATGCCGGAGCGTTATCGAGAAGCTCGCCGGTGAACGAAAGTATGGGTTTGCGCTCGAACGCGCCGTCTTCCTCACCGTGCTGCATCGCCTGTTCGCCGGTGGATCGGATCGGGCGGCCGATCGGTGGCGAGAGGACTACCGGATCAACGGCGTCGAGGGGCTCGACCTGCATCATTTCTATCGGGCGATGGCCTGGCTCGGCGAGGAGCTGCCGGCGAGCGAACAGGATGACCGCACCCCGTTTGCACCGCGCTGCCTCAAGGACGTCGTCGAAGAACGCCTATTCGCGAGCCGACGCGACCTGTTCAGCAAGCTCGATCTCGTGTTCATGGACACGACCAGTCTCTATTTTGAGGGCGCCGGCGGGCAGACGCTCGGCCGGCGCGGCTATTCCAAGGATCATCGGCCGGACTTGCGCCAGATGATCCTCGCCGTGCTTCTGGACGGTGACGGCCGGCCGGTGTGCACGGAGATGTGGCCCGGTAACACGGCAGACACGGGTAGCTTGGTTCCGGTGGTGGACCGCCTGCGCCAGCGCTTTTCCATCGGTCGCGTCTGCATCGTCGCCGACCGCGGCATGATCAGTGCCGAGACTATCGCAGAACTCGAAGTGCGTGGGCTATTTTACATTCTCGGCGTCCGTGAGCGCACCGACAAACTGGTGCGCTAACTGGTACTCGACGATCCGGAGCCCTTCGTGCCTCTCGCAATCACCAAGCGCGGCAAGAGCGTCAATTACGAGGCGAAGGCGGTCGCGCTCGCCGGACGGCGCTACATCGTCTGCCGCAATTACGAGGAGGCCAAGAAAGACGCCGCCGACCGCGCCGCGATTCTCGCAGCCCTCGAACGGCAACTGAAGAAGGGCGACAAGGCGCTCGTCGGCAATGGCGGTTATCGCCGCTTCCTGGCGACCACCGGCGAGAACGGCTTCGTCATCGATCGCGCCAAGGCCGAGGAGGACGCCAGGTTCGACGGCAT
>DATBZY010000020.1:0-16101 GCA_036512915.1 Pseudolabrys sp.
TCTCGCCCAGCACGATCGGATCGGCGCCCTTCGGGTAATTGCCGCGTTGATCGACGCCCTGGAACCAGCCGGCGAAGTGGAACGGACACCAGGTCACGCCCTTGCCGACGCGTTCGGTCACCAGCGCCTTCATGCGGCAGGCTTTGTCGCTTGCCATCTCCGCGCCGGATACCCAGACCCAGCCGCCGTCCTTGATGCCGCGTTCGGCGGCGTCGGCGGTATTAATCTCGATGAACATGTCCTGCTGCAGCTCGGCGAGCCACTTGTTGGATCGCGTCTCTTCGCCGCCGCCCTCGTATTCGACCAGACGGCCGGACGAGAGGATGAGCGGGAATTGCTTGGCGATGCCCTTGTCCACCGCCGCCTTTTGAACCGTGAAGCCGATATTGGGCACGCGGAACTGTTTGGCGTCGGGCAGCGTCGGATATTTCGCGACCAGTTCCGGCCGCGACGTGTAGATCGGTTCACGATGCACCGGGATGGGATCGGGCAAGCCGAACGCATTGGCGCGCGCCTTGCCGTTGCCGTAGGGGGTGCAGCCGTGTTCGATGGCGACGCGCTGGATGCCGCCGGACAAATCGATCGCCCAGGACACCGCGTCCGGCGTGGTGGGGTTGACCTTGTTGATCACCGCCATTTCGGCCTCGGTCAGATCCTTGTCCCATCCGAGTTTCTTGAGCACGCCGAGGGTGAATTCCGGATAACCGTCCTTGATCTCGGAGTCCTTGGAGTAATAGCCGTTGCCGAGCAGGCTGACCTTGCGCTTCGTGCCGTCGGGAAGCGTTTCCTCGCGCTCCAGGCCGAAGCGCGGGCGGAACGTGCCGCCGCCTTCCTTGACCGACAGGTTGGTGTTGTAGAGCAGCGGCGTGCCGGGATGCTTGAATTCGGGAGTGCCCCAGCACGGCCACGGCAGACCGTAATAGTCGCCCTTGTTCGGACCGGTCGTCGCGCGCTGGGTCAACATGTCGAAGTCTTTTTGGTTCGCCATGTGTGACTTCAGCCGCTCCGGCGACTGGCCGCAGTAGCCGGTGGACCAGCCGCCGCGATTGATCTCGCGCAACAGGTCCTCGGCCTCCGGTAGATTGCCGGCGACCTTGATGTTCTTGAACATCTTGTCGTCGAAGCCGAGTTTCTTGGCCAGGAGATACATGATCTCCAGGTCGTCCTTGGACTCGAAGATCGGCTTGACGATCTGCTCGCCCCACTGGATCGCGCGATTGGATGACGTGCGCGAACCCTTGGTCTCGTAGCTGGTGGCCACGGGCAACAGATACGTCCCGTTCTTGCGCTCGGAGAGCGCGGCCCAGGTGGTCGGATGCGGATCGGCCACCACGAGAAGATCGAGCTTCTCAATGGCCTTGGCCGCATTCGGCATGCGAGTCACGGTGTTGCCGCCGTGGCCCATGACGATCATGGCCTTGAGATTGTCTTTCTGGGCCACATCGTCCTTGGCCAGCAGCGTCGCGTCATGCCAGCGCGTCGACGGGATGCCGGGCGTGTTCATCATCGCGGGCGTGTCGAAGCGCGACTTCAGCCAGTCGAACTCCACCTCCCAGACGCGGCCCCAATGCCGCCACGCGCCCTCGATCAGGCCGTAGTAGAGCGGCAGCGTGACCACGTCGACGCCGAGGTCGGTGGCGCCCTGCACGTTGGTGTGGCCGCGGAAGATGTTGGCGCCGGTGCCGGGTGCGCCGACGTTGCCGGTGGCCAGGCACAGGATGCAGAAGGCGCGCACGTTGGCAGTGCCGACCGTGTGCTGGGTGGCGCCCATGCACCAGATCAGCGTCGAGGGCTTCTGCTTGGCGAAGGCCTCGGCGACGCGCTTGAGTTGTTCGCCGGGAACGCCGGTGACACGCTCGACTTCCTCAGGATTCCATTTCTCGGCTTCCTTGCGGATGTCGTCCATGCCGTAGACGCGCTGTTCGATGAACTGCTTGTCTTCCCAGCCGTTCTTGAAGATGTGGTGCAGCATTCCGTAGATCACCGGAATGTCGGTGCCGTTGCGGATGCGCACATGTTCGGTCGCGTGCGCGGCGGTGCGCGTAAAACGCGGCTCAATCACGAATACGTTGGCGCGATTGACCTCCTTGCCTTCCAGGATGTGCTGCAACGACACCGGATGCGCTTCCGCGGCGTTCGAGCCCATGAAAATGATGGTCTTCGAGTTGCGAATGTCGGTGTAGCTGTTGGTCATCGCGCCGTAGCCCCAGGTATTGGCCACGCCAGCGACGGTGGTCGAATGGCAGATGCGCGCCTGATGGTCGCACGAGTTCGTACCCCAGAAGGCCGCGAATTTGCGGAACAGATAGGCGCCTTCATTGGTGAACTTGGCCGAGCCGAGCCAGTAGACGGATTCCGCACCCGACTTGGCCCGAATCTCGTTCATCTTGTCGCCGATCTCATTGATCGCGACGTCCCAGGAAATCCGGTTCCACTGGCCGTTCACCAGTTTCATCGGATAGCGCAGGCGGCGATCGCCATGCACCAGCTCGCGGGTCGCTGCGCCCTTGGCGCAATGTGATCCACGGTTGATCGGGCTATCCCAGCCCGGCTCTTGCCCGACCCACACGCCGTTCGACACTTCGCCGATCACGGTGCAGCCGACCGAACAATGCGTGCAGATGTTCTTGCGGATGGTGGCGCCGGCGACACTAGGGCCGGCCGCTTCCGCCTTGCGCACGCTGGCGAGCGGGAGCGCGCCGAGCGCTGCGAGACCGCCCGCAACCAGGCCGGACTTGCGTAGGAAGCCACGGCGATCGAGTCCGCCGCCCGCTTGATTGCCGATCGTCGCTGCGAGATTGCCGCGACGCGTCTGGCGTTCTGTTCTCTTTATCAACACGGCTCAGCCTCCCTTAGCTCGGAAAACGGTTGACCTTGTAGTAGGCCTTCACGTGATCGGTTTCCTTGTAGCGGGCCTTTTTCTTGTCCGCGTCGGATTCGCTCGCGGCCGCCTCGCTGGCGAACGGCACCGCCGCCGTCACTGCAACACCCGCGCTGGCACCCATCGCGCGCAGGAAATCGCGACGGCCTAGCTTTTTCTTGTCCTGTTGTTTCATCGCCGTTCCCTCCTCGAATCTTCCACTATGTCGCGTCACTGCCTCAATCCGGCAGTTCGAAGGCTTCCGTTTCGATGTCCGTGAAGATGCGGCCGAGCGTGCCCAGCCGCCGGTAGAAATCCGCGCCCTCGGCCTGCTCCAGATCGCTGAAGAAGCGTCCGATCCAGGGCGCCATGTGCGTTTCGAAAATCATGCGATCGGAACCGGCTGGCGCCGGCAGACGCCCGCTCGCCAGTCCCGACATGATCTCGCAAAGAATGCCGGCGTGATCCTCCGGCTCCACCACGCCTTCGGCGCGCGCGACGCCGATAGCGCTAAGATCCTCGCGCAGCCGCGCCAGCGGACGGTCGTGCAGGAAGCCGGTCAGATAATAAGAGCCGTACGGCATCAGCTCGCCGCGACCGAGCCCGATGAACAGGTTGAAATACTCGCGCTCGATGCGCGCGGCGGACGTCGTGCTCGCGGCTTCGGCCAGCGCAGCATGCGCAACGCCGAGCGGAGTCGCGTCGCCACGCAGTTCCGACAGTTCCGTGAGCAATCGCGCATCCGGCGCACGCGTGAGCAGCGCCGCGATCAGCGCATATTCCTGCGCGCGCGCCGCATCCACTTCGTCGATGTCGCCAGCCATTTTTGTGTTGCCGTAAAGATCGGGCCGCAGCACGGCGCGGTCGACGCCGGTGACGGTCTCGACCGAAATGACCCGTTCCGCGGGAATACGAATCCAGTTGGAGACGGACGGTTGCGAAATACCGATCTGGCGCGCAAGTTCGCCGACGCCGCCGGCGGCGCGTATAGCTTCGGACAGTCCGGGTTCCCTCATCCCAAAATCTTCTTATTGGTTTTGCGAATAGTTACAATTTTAGCCTAGCGGCCCGTCGAAGAGTGGGTCAATAGCTTGAGGCTATGAGAGACCACACTATTCCGGCATTTCATTGCGGCATCGCGCTGCCATGGCGGCGGCTCTTCGCCTGCGGTGCTTCGTCAGACGATTCGTCTTGGTGCATTGCAGTATTTTCTTCGCGTTGCAGCAAAGCATCGTTGTTCGGAGCCGCGGCGAACGGTTGCGGTTCTACCGTTGCTGATTCGCTCGATGCCGGAACGTTGGCAGTGCTGTCGGATTGATTCGACAGCCGCGCAGGCTGCTCGGGTGCCGGCGCCGGAATCGTTGCGTCCGCCGGCGATTTGGATTCCGGTTCGGCTTCCCGGAAAATCTCGGCGACAAGCTTCTTGACGTCGACCTGGGGATCGAGGTCGCCGAATCCCGGCGCGCCCCCGGGAACCGTGAAGTCCCAGTCGTAATCCTGCAGCCCCTTGAAGTCGCGGATCGCCGGATCCGTCACCCAGGCGCGACGAAGCGCCGCATTTCTGAGCGCCGATGGCACGCCGGCTTGCAGGAAGGCCCTTATGTCGGAATTGGCGCCGATCGACTCGATCGTGGGCAGCTTGGTTAGGTCGAATTCTGGCGCGGGCGGCGCGTTCGGCTCGGGCGCGCTTGCGGCAACGGTTTGATTTGTTTCCTCGCCTTGCGCCGCCGGCTTACCCGCCGCTTGCGCGGCCGGCTGTTCGGACTGCGCATTCTCGTCGGCGGCTTCGCGCTTGCGGCGCGACCAGCGCGTGAGGAAATTTTTCTGATCGCTCATTTGCGATTCCCGCGCTGCGGCGGCCCGTGGTGCGCCAGTGCTTCCGGATTGGCGCGGTCGCGCTTGCGCTTCACGAACACCTGCTCGACATGGTGCTCGGCGACGAAGGCCGCAATCGTTTGCTGCATCGGCTTTGGCATGGCCACCGCCTCCACCAGGTTGCCGCCGGCTTCGGTCATGGCCTCGCCTTCGGCGGGATCCGCCGTGACTGCCGCCAGTTCATAGGGCGGATTGGCCTCGACCGGCCGCAAGATAATCCACAGCAGCGGCGTTTCCAGTTGCAGATTGTCGCGATAATTGGCGGTTTCCGTTCGATGCAATTCGACTTCGGCCGCGCCCGCATAAAACGTCGCACGCTCGCGATCGTCGGAAAGCTTGGTCCACGGCGCTGTTTCCGGCGCACCGTCAAGCACGCCGACCGGACACCAATAAAAATCCGCCCATTGGCTCGCGCTCTTGCTGCGCTCGACCACGACGCCGACCGAAATGCTTGGTGGCGGGGGTGCGGCGCTCAACTGACGGCCTCCAGATGTCGGATCGGCAAGCCGGTCACCAAGTTCTGCGGCTTCAAGCGAATGGTCTTGTCCGGCGTCATCGCCAGGATCAAATAAACCGGCTCGCCTTTGACCTTGTCCAATACGACCGACGGATCGCGGAAGCTGAGCGCGAACAGCCCGACCACCCGCGACATGGTGGTCTCGTCGATCTCCTCGCCGTTCCACATCATATCGCCGATCTTGGTGGCGTCGGCGTCAAGCCCGACATACCAGACCAATGACGCTTCGCGCAGTTCGGTGAGCGGCTCGATGGTCACCTCGACGCCCCGCACATGCGCGATCCAGCGCTGCATCGCCTCGGCGAGCGCATCCAGCCCGCCGCGTCCGGCGGTGAGATCGATCGCCATATCGAACTGGTCGCTGCGTTCCCAATAGCTCTCGGCATTGTCGTCGTTGAGGATGTCGATCGCGGCCTCGGCCGGGATACCGAGCATCGAGACCAGCGGCGTCACCGGCGCGGTGTTGACGCCGCCGATGGTCTCTTCATCGACCGCGATCAGCGAATTCTCATGCAAGGTGACGCGCTGGGTGCGGAAGAACAGTTCGGCGGCGCGCACCACGCGCGCATCGTCAACGCCATCGAGCGCGTTGCGCAGGATCACATGCACGAGTTGATTGACGAATAATAAGGGCGTGGTGCCGGGGCCATTGCGCATAAGCTCGGCATAGGCGCCTTCCAGTGTCTTGTGGCGCAGCAGCAGATCGCGGAAGCCGATCAGCAATTGCCAGTTCTCGCGCGCATCGGCGTCGGCGATGGCCGCGACGTCTGCGGCCGACACGGCTAAGCGCGGATTGGCGAGCAGCGCGCCATGCAGCGTGCGCTCGACCGCGCAGGCCTCCGGCGGCGGGATCAGCTCCGGCCGCGCCAGGTAGACCTTGAGGAACTCGTCGGTCACCAGCAGCCCGCCGCCTTGGTCGCGGTCGAGCAGCTGATGGCCGCAGGAGATCCAGAAATCCTTCATTTGCGCTCCCGTTCGGCCATTCCGACCAAATCGACGGATTCAACCGGCTGCTCGTCCTCCTCGCCCTCGACCTCGAGGAAGGAGAATGCTCGCGCCGGTTTTTCCCCATTGCGCGGACGTAGCGTTCGAAACGATTCACGCACCGCGCCATCCTCGTACGCGCGATGCACAGCCACCAGGATATCCTTCGGCTGTGTGCACAGCGATTCGACGAAGGCAACTTCGTCTTCCGCCGCCGCGCGCGCGGCCGTGATGTCGGGCGCGCCGAAATGCTCGATCAGCCGCTGCGCCAACATGTCCACCAAGTTTGCGCGATCAGCCTCGCTCGCCTCGACGATTTGTACCAGCGTCGACCAGCCGAGCGAGTCGACGCCGAGGAAGCCGCTGCGGAACGCGGTACGCGCCTTACCTTCGAGCGCCGCCGGCTCGCTGCCCCAGAACACGAAGGCGCCGGACACCGCCCACTCGCCGGGCGCGGCCGCCGTCTCGAACACGAACGTATCCGATGGATCAAGCCGTATGGTGCGCAACAGCTTCATGAGCGCGGCCCCTTGAGCGCGGGATCGAGCCAAGAGGGTTTGGCGAGCTGCGCCAGCAGAGCCTTGCGCTCGACCGCGACCTTGCCCATGCGGAGCAGCAGCAGATCGCCGTTCTCGTCGATGTCGCGGCGCAGACCGTTCTCGACCGGCAGCCGCGCCAGATAGCTTTTCGCCGCCGCGCCGAAGCCGCTCTCAGCCCAAGAATCGATGGCGACCATAAAATGGCGGGCAAAGCTCTCCACCACATGGTTGGACATCCCGTCGGTGAAGCCTTCCTCCTCCAACGCCGTGCCCAGCGGATTTAATCCCGGCTCGACGCCGGTCATCGAGACGGTGCGGATCATGCCGCCGAATACCAGCCACGGCGGCGTTTCGTCCTCACGTATTCCTGCTGGCCAACCCAGCCGTCCGCCGCCGACCACCCCCAGATTGACCGAAATCGAATCCGGCCAGTCGATGGTGATTGAGGTCTCCGGTTGGGCGTGGGCCGCCAGCGCATCGGCCAGCGCCACCATGCCGGCATAAAAGGCGCGCCGCGCTTGCGCCAGCGGTTGCTCCGGCTCCAGCACTACGGCGAATTCGGCGAGATCGAAGCGCCCAACATAGACCAGCGTGCCGGCGCCCTGCTCGGCCGCGATCGCTGTTGCGTGGGCAAAGGCATCGCCCAATTCGCGCAAGCGCACCGCTGCGAACGGTGGCGGCAGCGACAGTTCCGGCGCGAATGGCGTTCGTCGGCGGGCCGGTGTCTCCAACGGCATTGATCCTCGCTATTACTTTCTTGTTTGAATAACTATAATTACGCTTCAGAAGGTCCCGAGGCCAGCCCCGCGGCCGCGAGGATTAAGAACCAAAGCAATGCCATAGACGGCATTTCGCCAAGTAATTCGTCAAGAAAAGCGCGGGCCAACGCAAAGGTTAATGAGCCCAATGGCCGATAGGCCACGTAACATTCGGATCTGTTCCTGCGAAGATACCATACCGCTCGACGGCGAGGCGGTGCGCCGCGTCTGCCGCGACGCCATGGTGGTCGAAGGCCGCCAGCTCTGCCGCGCCGAGCTCGAGCGCTTTCGTAAAATGGCGGCCGGCGGCGGGCCGATCGTTGTCGCCTGCACCCAGGAAGCGCCGCTGTTCGACGAGGTCGCCAGCGCGATCGCGGGCAGCGGGGCGATCGCCTTCGTCAATATTCGCGAGACCGCCGGCTGGTCGAAGGACGCCAAGGCGGCCGGCCCAAAGATGGCGGCACTGATCGCCGCGGCGGCGGAGCCGACGCCAGACTTTCCGTTCGTCAGCCTCAACAGCGAAGGCGTGACGCTGCTCTACGGCAAAGACGAGCGGGTGATCGAAGCCGCCAATCTGCTCAAGGAGCATCTCGACGTCACCGTGCTGATCAAGCCGGGCACCGATGTCGCGCCGACGCGGGTGACGGAATTCCCGGTGGTGAACGGCACCATCCGGCAGGCCAAAGGCCATCTCGGCGCGTTCGAGCTGACGGTCGACGATTATGCCGCGCCGCATCCGTCCTCGCGCGGCGCGCTCAGCTTCGGCCCGGCGCGCAATGACGCGGTGTCGCACTGCGATATTCTGATCGATCTGTCGGGCGGCGCGCCGCTGTTTCCGGCCGCCGATCTGCGCGACGGCTATCTGCGCGCCGATCCGGGCGATCCGGCGGCGATGCTGCGCGCGGTGCTCAAGGCGCGCGATCTCACCGGCACCTTCGACAAGCCGCGCTACATTACCTTTACCGAGGATCTGTGCGCACATTCGCGCTCCAAGATCGTCGGCTGCCGCCGCTGTCTCGATCTCTGTCCGACCGGGGCGATAACGCCTGCCGGCGATCACGTCATCATCGATGCGCAAATCTGCGCCGGCTGCGGCCAATGCGCCGCCGCCTGCCCGACCGGCGCCGCGGCCTACGCACTTCCGCCCGCCGACGCGTTGCTGCGAAAATTGCGCGCGCTGCTCGGGGCCTACCGTGAAGCCGGCGGCAAGCAGGCCGTCGTCATGTTCCACGACGGCGAGCACGGCGGCGAATTGATCGACGCGCTGGCGCGCTTCGGCGACGGATTGCCGGCCAATGTATTGCCGGTGCAAGTCAACGAGGTCACGCAGGTTGGGCTGGAAGCGATCGCGGCGTCATTTGCTTACGGTGCATCGGCGCTGCGCTTCCTCATTCGCGCCAAGCCGCGTCACGACGTGGCCGGCCTCGCCAAGACCATTGCACTGGCGCAGCCGATCCTGGCCGCCGTCGGCTTTGCCGGCGCGCGCGTCGCCACCATTGAGACCGACGATCCGGACGCGCTCGGCGAAAGCTTGCGCGCGATTGTGTCGATGGATGGCGCGGCGAAGCCCGCCACCTTCTCCGCCGTCGGCGGTAAGCGCGACGTGGTGCGGCTGGCGTTGCGCGAGATGCATGCGGTGGCCCCTAACCCGGTCGATGTGGTGGCGCTGCCGGAAGGCGCGCCGTTCGGCACGCTCGAGGTGAAGGTCGAAGGCTGCACGCTGTGTCTGTCCTGCGTGTCGGCCTGCCCGACCGGCGCATTATCGGACGACCCCGAGCGGCCGATGCTGCGTTTCGCCGAGGACGCCTGCGTGCAGTGCGGGCTGTGCCAGGCGACCTGCCCGGAGAAAGTGATCAGCCTGAAGCCGCAGCTCGATTTCCGCGCGGCGACCGCCATGAGCCGCATCATCAAGCAGGAAGAGCCGTTCCTTTGCATCCGTTGCAGCACGCCGTTCGGCGTGAAAAGCACGGTCGAGCGCGTGGTCGCCAAGCTCGAAGGCCAGCACTGGATGTTCAAGGACTCCAAGAAGCGGCTCGACGTCATCCGGATGTGTTCCGACTGCCGCGTCAGCGCGATGGCGGCGGAGAATTTCGATCCGTTCGCCACCACCCCGCGCCCAGCCGTCCGCACCACCGAGGATTATTTACGCGAGCGCGAAGAGGCGGCGCGCAAGGGCGAAAGCTGACGCGGTTATTTCTTCGTCGTCACGCGGGCGAGAAACTCCACCAGCGCCTGGCGATCGTCGGCCGAGCCGATCGTCTGCTCCGGCATCTTGGTGCCGGGCGTGTAGGTCATCGGCCCGAGCTCGAACAATTTCGCCACCGTTTCCGGGGTCCACACGATGTCGAGTTTTTTAAGCGCGGGCGAGAAATTATAGCCCGGCAGCGTGGCGATGCGGCGGCCGAAAATCCCGGCCAGCGTCGGCCCGGCCTTGTTGCCTTCATCGGGCGACAGCGTGTGGCAGGCAATGCAGGCGCGGAACACGTCGGCGCCGTGATCGCCGGCATAAGCGCCAAGCGGATCCTCGGCTGCGCCTACTGCCAGCGAGCCGATCGGCTCGCCGCTGACCGCATTCCAGCGCCGGATCATGCGGTCGGTGCCGCCGGTCAATAATGTATGGCTGTCGGGAAAGAACGCCACCGACCACACCGGCAATCCGGGGCCGACCAGCGTGTGCGTGAGCTTGCGTGCTTCACGTTCGATCACCGTCACCGAGCCGCGGATGCCGGCGGCGGCGATCAGCGCGCCGTCGCCCGATGCCGCAACCGCGATGATTGGAGTAGCCGACGCCGGCACCTCGCCGCGCGTCTCGCCTTGCGGCGACAGAAAATAGACCTTGCCGTCGGCGCCGGCGGTGACGATCTCGCCGTCGGGCGCCACTGCCACGGTATTGAGTGGCGTCGGCAGGCTGCGAATAATCTCAGCCCGGCCGCCGGCGAGCGGCCAGATGCGCAAGCTGGCGTCGTAGCCCGCGCTCACCACTTCGCGTCCATCGGCTGCGAAGGCGACGCCGTTGACGTTCTGCGTATGCCCTTCGAGCACGCGCGGCGCGCCGCCGTTGAGCGGCCACAGCCGGACGGTGTGATCCCATGACGCCGACGCGAGCATCGTTCCGTCCGGCGACACCGCAAGGCTTGCGATCGGGCCGCTATGGCCGTCGAGTACAGCGTCGGGCGAAGGTCGGCCGGGCGTCCAGATCGCGATATGCGCATCCTCGCCGGCGGTGACCACGCGTCCGTCTTTCAAATAGGCGACCGCGTTCACCGCGCCCTCGTGGAACCGCATCACATGCTCGGCGACGTTGCGCTCGAGCGACCAGCGGATCGCCGAAGTGTCGAAGCTGCCGGATACCGCGCGTGTGCCGTCGGGCGAGATCGCCAGCGCCCGCACCGGCCCGCCATGGCCACGCAATTGCGCGTCCGCAACACCGAGTGCCGCGCCGAGAGCGAGCGGCACCAACAACAGCAATGCGCAAAGACGTTTAATCATCGGCCGGGCGCATGCCGAGCGCAACGATACGCTCGCGAGTCGCGTCGTCGCGCAAGGCTTCGAGGAACGCCTGCACCGCGGGCCGCTGGCGCCGGGCCTCGACCAGCAGAAAATCGTAATGCTCCGGCGCGACCGCCAGGAAGCCGAGGCCGTAAAGTTTCGCCACCGGCTCGATGGCGATGCCCCAGTCGGCGCGATGTTGCGCGATCGCGGCCGCCACCGCGTTGTGCGATTTCGGCTGATTGGCATAGCCGGCGGGCCGGGCGCCATCGAGCAGTTGGTCGATCAGCACGCGCGTGCCGGCGCCGGCATTGCGATTGACCATCAGCGCGGAATTGTCGGCTAGAACCGTCTTGAGCGCCTCTTGCGCGCTGCGGCCCTCGAAGCGCGCATCGCCCGGCCGGAACAGGATACCTTGCATCCGCCGCCAGCCCGGCACCAGCGACAGGCCGGGCGCCACCAGATGCCCATTATACTTGGCCGTTATGGGATCGATCAGATGCACCGGCGCGACGTCGCATTCGCCGCGGCTGGCCGCCGCCACGCCGCCGAGACTGCCGACTGCCAACGCGCGGGCCGAGAAGCCGCGCTCGGCCAGCGCACCCACCACTACGTCGAGCGCCACATCATGGCTGCCCATGATCACCAGGTCGGGCGCGCGCGCCGCGCTGCCGATCAGGGTCACTTGCGCCGCGCTGCCGGCGTCGAGCGCGGAAGCCAGCGCGTCAATCTCGAGAAAGCCGTCGGCCTGCGAGAAGCTGGTGACCGAACCCGAACCTTTGCCGGTCGGGAACGCGACCGGGCCCTCGTCGCTCTCGATCAACGACACCAGCACGAATTCCTTGCGGCCGAGCTCGGAGGCGATGCGCACCGGCACGCGCGCGGTGATGGTTTCCGCGGCCTCCGGGGCTAAACCGGCGCGCGCGCGGATCACCGGCGCGACGAAGGCATGGAAGGTGAAGATCGCCGAGGTCGGGAAGCCGGGCAGCACCACGATCGGTTTGCCGGCGACCACGCCGAGACAGAGCGGCTTGCCGGGCTTGAGCGCCACGCCATGCACCAGGATGCCGGGCGCGCCCAGCCGCGAGACGATGCGGTGCGACAGATCGCCGGCGCCTTTCGAGGTGCCGCCCGAGAGCACCACCATGTCGCTGACGGCAAGCGCCTTGCGCACCGCCGTTTCCAGCACCGCCTCGTCGTCGGGAAACGCGCCTAAGACCTGCGGCTCGCCGCCGGCTTCCGCGACGGCAGCCGCGATGATGGCGCCGTTGCTGTCGTAGACGCCGGCCGGGCGCATCGGCTCGCCAGGCGCCACCAGCTCGTCGCCGGTGGAGAGCACCGCCACTTTCGGCCGTCGCACCACGTCGATGCGCGCTAAGCCGCAGGCCGCCAGCATGCCGATCTCGCGCGAGCCGATGCGCGTGCCGCGTCGTAATAATGTCTCGCCACGCGCGATGTCGGAGCCCGCGTAGGACACGAACTGCCCTGCTGCTGCGGCGCGGCGCAGCTCGATGCGGGGTCCGCCCTGCTCGATCAGCTCGGTGTGCTCGATCATGACCACCGCATCGGCGCCGCGCGGGATCACGCCGCCGGTGGCGATGGTCGTGGCAGTGCCCGGCGCAACCTCCAGCTCCGGCGCATGACCGCAGGCGATCACCTCGGCATTGAGCCGGAAAAGTTTAGGTGCAGTGTCGCTGGCGCCAACGGTGTCGGACGCGCGCAGCGCGAACCCGTCCACATTGGAGCGGTCAAACGGCGGCGCATCGACCGCGGCCACGACGTCATGAGCAAGCACGCGCGCCAGCGCCTGCGCCAGCGGTACGGTTTCGCCGGCGAGCGGCGACAGGTCGAGATGCTGTTCGAAACGCGCGCGCGCTTCCGCCGCCGAGACCACGTCGAGGAATTGCTCCTGCCGCGCGGCGGCCCGCACGCGCGCAAGCAAGTCGGCATCGTCGTTCGGCCGCGCTTTGCGGGGTTCGCTCATCTTACGCTTCTCATCTTACGCTTCTCATCTTACGCTTCTCATTTTACGTTTCTTATGGCCACGGTCTCACTTGCACCGCCGAGCCGGCGGAATAGCCCTCGCTGTCCGCCGGCACCAGAATCCATCCGTCGGAGCGCGCCAGCGACGAGATCGGCAGATATTTCGTCGCCAGCGGCTCGGCATTGCCGGCGTTGCGCCGTACCGGCACGACTTCGGCAAACCCGACTGTCGAGGTGACCTTGCGCGCCAGCGTCAACATTTCAACCGGTTCGCTCTCTTTATGAGGGGTCGCGGCGAGCCGCTCCAGGATGCGCCGCCCCACCATGAGCCAAACGCTAAGCGCGGCGTCGAGCCGTCCCGGCAACATCAGCACCGGCCTTAGGTCCACAAATCCGAGCGCGGCGGTTTCTCCCGGCGTGAGCGCAATGCCATGCACCGCGAGCCGGCCCTCGCGCGCCAGCGTATGCACGCTAGTGTCGTTGCGTCCGTTGCCGGTGCCGCCGATGGCGACAATGGCGTCCGCGCTTTCCGCGGCCAGCGCGACGCCGAGATCGTGGCCGGCGGCGTCCAGCCGCGCCGAGCCGCCGCGGTGTTCGATATCGCTCGCCACCAGGCGCGCGGCGGCATTGATGATTGCGCTGCCGCGCAGCGGCAATACGCGAATGCGCGGCTCGCGCACCGTGATGCGCACGATGCCGGCGGCCGCGAAGGCGGCGAGATCGGTGGCGCGCAGACGCTCGCCGGCGCGCCGCAGCGGAATCGCCGGATCGCTGTCGCCGCCTGCCGCCAATACGCCGTCGCCAGGATTGATGATGACAAGCGCTTCGGCACGGCCGTCGTTCACCTTCACTGCGTCAAACGGCGCCACGCTGTCGGTGTCGGCCGGCATCGGCTGGCCGACTTCGACGCGCTGCGGTGTCAGTGGCAGCAGCGCGGGCGAATAGCCGCCGGCACCCAAGGTGGCATCCGCGGCGAGCGCCCAGCCGTCGAGCAAGGCCATCGCCGAATTCGGCCGCGCCCGCGCCGTTGCGTCGACGGCAAGCGTGCGCCCTGATGCCGCCGCCAGGTCGATCGTGCGCGGCGTGACCGGCTTTACGCCCAGGTCGACCATCGCCAGCACGTCGGCGAGCGGCGTCAGCCGTGCAATCGTCTGTATTGTCTCGGACGCCGCAGCCATAGTCGCGTGCTTGACCTTGTGGTGCTCAGATTATTTAGTCTACCTCAACAACGCGGCCGACACAGCGAAGCTTTTCGAGCACCTCATCCCGAAAGGTGGGCACCGGTTTTCGGATAAGATCATGCGCCAGCAAAGCCTAATGTCATGACCGAAAAGACCATGAACTTGCGCGGTCTGAAATGCCCGCTGCCGGCGCTGCGGGTGCGCAAAATGCTGTCCAGCTTAAAAGCCGGCGCCCTGATCGTGGCGGAATGCACCGATCCGCTGGCCGCGATCGATATCCCGAACCTGCTGCGGCAGACCGGCGATATCCTGGAAGACAAGGCGGAAGCCGACGGCGTTCTCAGCTTCCGCATTCGCAAGAAGTGACGCGGCATGGCCCCTTGACGCGATGGCTGCTTGCCCCGCGACCGCGCGTGGGGGATGATGCGCCAGGCATAAGACTTAAAACAACGGTGCCATCGGGGATGGACATCATGGGCAGGATATTACCAGCAAGGCTTTTCGCTCCTTTGCGACGTGATCGAGGTAGGATTCCTACTGGATTATTTTGGGACATGGCCTGAAAAAATTTCCGAATGGAAGCTGACCAGCGAGTCGGACAGAAAGAAGAAGTTTGGTCCTGCACACATTCTCACTGCGCTAGATGGGCGTGATGGCAATAAGGAAATGAAGAGAGCCCAGGCATACGCGACTCTGTCGCAATATGGCTCGCATGCGACGTACAAGGGCTTCCGAATGACAACGAAGGACAATCTTGGGGAGCTAGGACCGTTCGTCAATTCAATAAATCTTCGCGCTTTTCTTGAAGAAATCGCACTGCGAACCGGTCCAGCATCCGTATTGTACGGGACGCTATTTCCTTCCGCCCCGACGAAAATCGTGCGGTTTCGGGAAGCTGTGGCTACTGAACTAGTAACGGCATTCCAATACCAAAGAACCCCTTTAGCGCCGTAATCGGCGCTCCCCATTCCTATGGTTTGTTGGCGCTGCCAAATCCGGATTGGGACGGATGGCGGCGAATACGACGTTGGCGGAGAGGGAGGGACTTCCCGCCGATTATTCCCTTGGTCCCAATTCACCGGCACTTTCGCGCACGTGGGCGACGCCGTGGGTACTAACACCGGTACAATGGCGTCGACGACAGCAAGGCGCAAGCCCTGCCCCCGGTCCCGGCCGAGCGATTCTCGTGCGGCCGGTTAACACGACGTCGACGCGGCGTTGCCGCCGCGATCGGCGGCGCCCGGCGGCGGCACCCCGCCGCCCGTGAGGCCACGCGCAACCTCACTTGCTAGCTTGCTAGCTTGCTAGCTTGCTCGCACGATCGCTTGCTAACGCGCTGACATGCGCCGTGGCGCCGGCGCCGGTCGCGACGAGGCTGGCGCACTGCTCACGTCGGCGGCGACGGCCGGCGGAATGAGCTTTCTGCCCCCTGGCCCGGAATCACGCCGCCGTCGGCAGCCGTCCGATGAAGGACAGGACGGCGGCGGAGAAGTGATCGTTACGGTCGCCCGCCACCATATGCCGCGCGCCGCTGACGTCGACGTAATCGGCGTGCGGTACCAGCTCGAGAAATTCCTTGGCATGCGCCTCCTTCACGAGTTCGGAGGATGCGCCGCGCACAAGCAGGGCCGGGATCTGAATCCTGCGCGCGGCCTTGATCAGCGCCGCTTCGAGCGCACGGCGGTCCGCTCCGGCCGCGCGCGGACCATCGAGGAAGCGCGGATCCCAGTCCCAACGCCAGCGGCCATCGGGCGATAGACGGAGATTCTTCTTCAGTCCCTCATTGCGCTTCGGCCGCGGTCGTTGCGGAAGATAATCGGCGACCGCCTGCGCGGCGTCGGCGATCGACGCGAATCCTTCCTTGGCATGCGCGCGCATGAAGCCGAGAACCTTTGCAACGCCGGTCTGGTCCACG
>DATBZY010000021.1:0-7100 GCA_036512915.1 Pseudolabrys sp.
AAGCAGAAGGAGCTCGACATGTCTCGCTCGGCCAAGGCCCCCAGGCGTCGTGGCCAGACAAATCACATGTTCAAAGTCGGATAGGCACAAGGAATTCCGAACAACAACCAGGAAAGGCGGCTATCTTACCTCCCTAGGGGGTGACATTTGAAACTGGCTCAGAAAGTGACTTCCCTAAATGGTGCCGACAAAGGAAAATCTCTGCAGCCTTGTTGCTCACTCCTAGAATGTTCTTGAATCGCTTTGCTCGATCGACAGGCCTGAACTAACGACCGAGACCGTTCAGGAAGCGCTCCAGGTCCGCGAGTTGCGCCTGCTGGTCCGGCGTCGCATCCTGGCTCACGTCGGCGAGCTCCTCGAGCGCGGAAGCGACCGTCATCCACGGGACTTTCTCGTTTGTGAGGAAGCGCTCCCGACGCCATAACTCCCAACGCTGGCGCTGCGCGTCAGTCAGCAGATCCGGGCGTTCGATCGCGACGATCCTTTGTGCGATCTGGCGGTAACGCGCGTCCTCGATCTCCTGCAAGATACCGATACGATCTCCCCAGCCATGGGCGTGGAATGAATGCATGCGCGCCTGGTCGGCGTTCGAGGCAAATCCGCCGTAGATGCGTTGCTCGACGTGGGCCGGCTCGACCTGATCCTCGTAGCGCGCCGCCAGCAGGCGCGATATGCGTCTGCGAAATTCAGCATGCCCGCGAATGGCCTGCGCCCGGGCCTGATAGGTTTCGAGCGACTGTTGCCCACATCGCACGTCGTCCGGGGTATGATCGAGCGGCAGCAGCCCAGGCTGGGCGTTGATCGATACCCGGCGGATGACCTTGGTCGTGCCATCGATCGCTTCACGCAAATCGGCATCGTTGGCATCAAGATATTGTGCCGGATCGAACTGGAGATCGATCAACGCCCACTCGTTTGCGTTGCTTGCATTGGCAGCAAGCGGCGTGGCAATGCAATTGAACGGCTTGCCGAAGTATTCGCAGAGCAGCATAAGCGGTTCGCTCTGCAGCAGCTGCAATGGGCTGCTCTTGCGCGCATTCACCATCAGCGCGTCCCACAGCGCCGGCGCGCGTTGCCTGATCAATCTGGCGATGCCAAGCGTAGCGTTGGTGTCGGCCAGCGCGTCGTGGGCATTGTCAAGGGCGACATTGTTCGCCGCCGCCATCAGCCCCAGCTTGAACGTCCGCTTGCCGTCCGGCTGGATTGGAATGGCTAGACAATTAGGTGCGCAAGCCGAGATGACCTGCGCCATACGCATCATGTCCGCCCTGCCATTACCGTTTGTGTTGGTTTGATAGATTGGCAGCAGCGATTTGTAATAGGCCTGCCGCAACAGTACCTCATCGAAGCGCATGTTGTTCCAGCCGACGAAGATACTGCCACCCTGACTCCATCGATGCATTTTGGCATGCACAAGCCGCATCATCTCGAAATGTGAGAGCGGGCAGGTGGTGATGTCGGCAACCGTGGTGCCGGTGACCAGCAGCGCCCCTGGCGACGGCACGATGTAGGGCAGCAGCCGGCAGCGGACATCAAATGTGTCGAGGACATTGAGTTCGACATCGGTTTTGATGGCCGCAAACTGCAGGATCTGGTCGAATGCGGTGACCTTTCCCGTCGTCTCGGTGTCGTAGAAAATATAACTCATGATGGTCCGTCCGCTTGCACAGCTACCATTCCACGGGCGCCGCCCGTCGTGCGATTCATTTTTCATTCCGAAGATGACGCTTTCTTCGCTTGCGCAACGCACCAGGCGGCGGCGCGCTCGACCAGTGAACGTGTGCAAGCGATAGCGTTAAGTTTCGTTGATCAAGGTGGGATGGAAGGGCGGAGCCTCGGCGCTAGCGATAGCCGTATCGCCGTGGTCAGTATGGGGTTGTTGTTGTGAATCCCGGACCGCCGGCGCTTCCGTTGGCTCGTTCGTGTGCAGCGGCGTCTTTTTCAGGACCGCTGCGATCTCGGCGCGATCGAGATAGCCGGTGGCGAACAAGGCGGCGGCAAGCGCATCGAGTGCGCGCCGGCTCTGGCCGAGCAGGTCGAGCGCCGCCGTATAGGCGCGATCGATGGTGCGGCCGACGACCGAGCGTAAATCCCCGAACAGCAGGAGATCGCGATCGCCGGTCTCGCCGGGGATGCAGACCAGCCCGAGAGAGCCAAGGCCGTAGGCGGTCTCCAGGCGCGTGGCCAACTGCGTGGCGCGGCCGAGGTCGCTATTTTCACTGCCACCGGCGCCGGCGGTCGCCTCGCCGAAGACGAGTTGTTCGGCGGCACGCCCGGCCAAAAGCGCTACCAGATACTTCTCAAGGTGCGATCGAGTCAGCGCCCGGATCTCGCCGAGATCGCTTTCAGCCAGCCCACCGCCGGCGCCGATCGACAGCGCCTTGGGTTCGGCAATGCCGAGAGCGAGGAGAGCAATTGCATGACCGGATTCGTGATGGGCGACACGGAGGCGCACATCGACCGGCCATTCGGGTTCGCCGTCGCGTACGGCACCGAGCAGATCTGCCAGGTCGAGCGCGCGGGCAGCGGTGCGCGCCACCCGCCGTGCCTGGCGCACCCAGCGTTCGACGTCGGCGCCGGTACGCCCGCGCGCTGCCAGCGCCACGGCGCGAAGATCGGCGCCCTCAAGCTCTGCGCCGAGATGGGCGCGGAAAATGCCGAGAAGTGCCGCCATGTCGGGCAGCGGGATGGCGATATGACGGTCGAGGCGGCCGGCGCGCACCAGCGCCGGATCGAGCCGAGCGGCATCGTTGCAGGCGGCAATGACTACCACGCCCTCGCGGCGTTCGAATCCGTCCAGGCATTCGAGCAACGTGTTGGTGATGCTGGTCCACCAGTCGTCGTTCCACTTTCCGCTCCCGCGCGCCGGGATCGTGTCGATTTCGTCGATGAACAAAATGCTGGGACTGTTCTGCCGCGCCTCGGCGAAAGCATTGCGGATCGCCTGCGTCACATGGCCGAGATGTCCTTCACGATGACTTTGCCACTGGCCATAGCTGGTGGCGACAAAGTGCACATTGGCTTCGGCTTCGCCCGCGACCGCTCGCGCAAGGGCGGTCTTGCCCACCCCCGGAGGACCGGTTAGCAAGAGTCCGCGGTCCACGGACGCCCATTGGCAACGCCCCGCTGCGTAATCCGAAAGATCGCGGATCAGTGCCAGGGCCCAGTCCTTGGCGGGACCCAGGCCATGAAGCTCACAAAGACGAGGCGCCGGTTCCCCATGGGCTGCCTTGCTGCCGAGCAGGCTGGTGAGCCGGGCGAGCGAGCGTTCGGCGCCGAGGTCGCCGCGCACCGCGATGGCCAAAGCTTCCAGGGTGGCGCGCCGGGCAAGCTCATCATCGACTACGCCGGGACGCCGGCCGGTCACCGCCTCGATCACCGCGGCAACGGCCGATGCATCGAGCGGGGGTACTACGATGCGATGTTCGGCGAGGCGCACGAGGCCACGCGGCAGCAGGCTGTCGGCATCGGCGGCGATGCCGAGGATGGCGCAGCGCCGCTGCACTGCGGCTGCAAATTCGGCGTCATCGGTCGAGGACTTCTTGGACTTCTCCTCGTCCTTGCGCTTGAACAGCGCCACCGTGCCGGCGGCGGCAATGGTCGCCTCCTTGCTCAGGCCGGCACCGTCGAGCACTAGAGCGCCTAGCCCGAGCACGTGGGTACGCAGCAGCCGTGCAATGGGGTCGACGAATTCGACCGCCGGCACCTCGATGATGGTGACCGTGTCAGGGTTCTGCAGCCCGGCGAGTGCGTCGCGGTTCTGCTCGTAGGCCCGCCCGAACTGGATGGCGACTGCGGCGTCATCGGTGGCAGCGGACGCATCGCCATTGCCGCGTCGTCCGTATCTCCATCCGGCGCCAGCGGCAGGTCGAGCTGTTCCAACCTATCGCGCTCGTTGCCGCCGACCGGGAGAGCGGGGCGCGGCTTGAGGTTCGCGCGCAAGATATCGATCAGCACCTCGCTGAGCGGCCGCGCCGCGGTGGCGAGCATGAGCAGCCGGCTCATGACTGACCCCCGGTGATTGCCGAATTTGCCAGGCGGCGCCGACCAGCGCGGCGCCGCACGAGGCTCCCATTGTTCCAGCCTGCGGCGCCAACGCCGCCGTCTTTCGCGCGATCGTCTTGGCCGTGCGCGTTCGAGCCGTTCGCCGGCACCACGATGCGCGCGGGGCCGCCGGCGGTGACGGCCTCCGCCGTGGTCATGACCATGACCATGATCATGATGCCGATCGTGCCGCGGCCGTCATTGACGCGAGCTATTGCCGCGCCGGCTTGCCCGCAGTTCGTGCTTGGCGCTTTAGGCTTGGCTCCGCTCATGACGCGTCCTCCACCGGAATGGCGCCACCCTCCGGCACCCCCAGGCGGTAGAAGCGCGACAACGTGCGCGCCCAGCACAACTCGGGATCGAGCACCCACAATGGCGAGGTGACGATTCTCCTCGCGCCGAGCCGGGGATGTCCGGCGACAAAGCCGGTCAGCGCGAGCCCGCTCAAGGACAGCACGATCCTCCAGTCGACCAGGAGCGGTGCCTTCGCCAACTCCGCCGTCGTCGGCGCCGCCGCGATGGCGATGCGATCGAGGTCGTGGACCAGGCCGCGAAGCTTGGCGGTGAGCTGCGGCGTCACGGCATCGGGCGAGAGCAGGCTGAGGTCGATGCTCATGCCGGCCTCCCATCGCGCGACGCCGGGAGCGGCGCTTCCTGCCAGGCGGCGTTGTCGAGGTGCTCGCCTGACAGGATCTTGGCCGCGATCGGCGCGCTCTTGCAGTCGAGACCGACGCGTAGCCGGGCACGACCGGTAACGCCGGGCAGTTCCTCGAGAATATTCAGCTGCTCGAGAGCCTCGCGGCGCGATTTATTATCGTCCGAGAGTCCGCTCTTGGTTTCGTAGCAATAGTCGGCCCCCGGCAATACTACGAAGCGTTTGCCGACCGCGTAGCCTTCCGCATGTAGGTTGCGGTGAACGATCCGCAACAGCGCCACGTTGGCCGGGATTGCCATCGCCTCCGGCTCGATCGGGCGGACATCGTGCAGGTCGGCGGTTGCGGCGACCCGAGCCGGGCGACTGGTGGTGTCCTGCCGCGCATCCTCGAAACGCCGGAAGCCGGCGACCGCGAGCAAGAACCGGGCATGGACGACCAGCTGCTCCTGGTTGGGGCAAATCCTCAGCCCATTGCGGCCAAACGGCCGATTGCTGTTGGCGAGCGGTACTCCGAGTTCGTAGGCAACATCGATCAGACGCGCTTCGACATAGGCGGCAACGCGTTTATCGTAGCGCGGGTCGAGCGAATAGATGACGTAGACTTGGGCCTGCTTGAGCTCTTCAGGCTTGAGCCGCTCGCCAATGTTGCGGTTGCCGTTGCCGTGGCCGGTGTAGATTTTGGCTGCGTCGATCAGGTAGGCGACATAGGCTTCGCGACTGACGGTGGTCATCATCCGGTTAAGGTCGGAAAACGGCGCCGCGCACACCTGCAGGATCGACCCGAACGAGTCGATGTTGCGCAGATCGGAAACCGGATCGTCGACGAACACGCTCTGCGTGACGAGCGTGCACTTGGGGTGAGAGATAGTGGTCATGATGGTTCGATCCCTTGAGTGATGGGATCGGCGATCCGGCGCGTGCCGGTCCAACGGCGGAACCCTGCCGCCTTGAGTTCGGCCAGCCTCGCAGGGTTGTCGCGCCATAGGGGGCTATTGATGTATGTGTAGTAGTCCATGAGTCGCCTCCTCATAGGTTACACCGAGTAACCGATTAAGGGCGCCTTTGCAACCGCTAAAGTTACAGAATGTAACCTATTGAATATATGATTAACAGCCGCGTAACCGACGCGATATGGCCGACGCCCCGTCTAATTAGGGCGGCACGCGGGCTTGCGGGCTTGGATCAGGCAACGCTCGCGAAGCGCGCGAAAGTCAGCCGCAAGTCAGTGAACGTGATCGAAGGCGATGAGAGCGAAACAATGGATTTCCGCCGGGTCGCGGTCCTGCGGAAACTACAGACGGTGCTGGAGAACGACTTCGGGATTGAATTTCAGAAGGCAACGAAGAGCGCCGGTCCGGGCGTGCGGCTGCGGAATCCGAAGACGTAAGCTAAAGCCAAAGGTCGACATAACCGGGAATTATCAACATGGCCCCCAGACTACGAATCTGGGGGTCGGGAGTTCGAATCTCTCCGGGCGCGCCAAACTTCCACCACCAGGAACAAAGCTGCAAACCCGGCGCATGGGCTGCCAACACCGCGGCTTCAAGTAGCCTCGCTGATCGCCTTGCGGAAGCGCAACAGCGCGAAGAAGAACAGGACCGCGCCAATGGTCGCGATTGCAGCAAACTGCGGCCAGACCACGTCGAAGCCGGCGCCGCGGAACAACACCGCCTGCGCCATCATGACGAAATGCGTGGTCGGCGCCGCCTGCATCACGAATTGCACGAGTTCCGGCATGCTTTCGCGCGGCGTCACGCCGCCCGAGAGCATTTGCAGCGGCATGATGGTGAGAATGACCAGCAGGGCGAATTGCGGCATCGAGCGCGCCATGGTGGCGATAAAGATGCCGAGCGACGTCGTGGCGAACAGATGGACTGTCGCCCCTGCCAGAAACAGGGCAACCGAGCCTTGGATCGGAATAGCCAGCAGGCCCTGCACGATGAATAGCAGTGAAAGCACGGCGGCAACCAACACGACTAGGGCCATGGCCCAGACCTTGCTGACCATCACCTCGAATGGCGTCACCGGCATCACCAGCAGATGCTCGATCGTGCCGTGCTCGCGCTCGCGGATCAGCGCGGCGCCGGTGAGAATAATCGACAGCATGGTGATCTCATCGATCACCCGGATCACGGCGCCGAACCAGGCCTTGCTGAGCGTGGGATTGAACCGCGCGCGCAGCGCGAGATCGACCGGCAATACGGTCGCGGCCCGGTAGCGCTGGACAAAGGCCGCCACCTCCATGGCGACGATCGTCTGAATATAGCCGCCGCCGGTGAACGCCTGGGTCATGCGCGTCGCGTCGACATTGAGCTGGACGTCGGGCTTGCGTCCGGCGAGCACGTCGCGCTGGAAATTGGGCGGAATGTCGAGGGCGAAGGTGGTCAGGCCGGCGTCCATT
>DATBZY010000022.1:0-3788 GCA_036512915.1 Pseudolabrys sp.
GCCGAAGATCAGCGGATCGCCGCCCTTCAAGCGCACCACGCGCTTGCCCTGCTTGGCGAGGCTCACCATCAGCGAATTGATGTCGTCTTGTTTACAGGACGGCCCGAAGCCGGTCTTGCCGACCAGCATCTTGCGCGCCTCACGGCGGGCGAAATCGAGCACGTCGCGTGACACCAGATCGTCGAACAGGATCACGTCGGCCGATTGTAGCGCGCGCACGGCGCGCAGCGTCAGCAGTTCCGGATCGCCGGGGCCGGCGCCGACCAGGGTCACCGAGCCGTTCTCGGTGGCGGCGCCCAGGCCTTTCACCTCGGCGACAAAGCGTTCGAAATCATTCTGCGTCGGTTCACTGTCGGGATTGCTGATCGCGTGCGCCGTGAACAGCTGCCAGAATTTGCGCCGGCCGGAGAACGGCAGGCCGGATGCCTTCAGCGCCGAGCGCCAGCGTGCGGCGGCGGCGGCCCAATCGGCAAATACCTTCGGCAGCAGCGCTTCCAGCTTGGCCCGGATCGCCTGCGCGAATACCGGCGCGGCGCCGTCGGTCGAAATGCCGATGACTAAGGGAGAACGATTGACGATGGCGCCGAAGGCGAAGTCGCAAAACGCCGGCTTGTCGATCACATTGACCGGAACTCCCCAAGTGCGCGCAGCCTCGGCGAACATCGCGGCACTTTCGTCGTCGTCGAAAGCGCCAATCGCGACCGCCGCGCCGGCCAAGTCCTCCGCCGTCCAGGCGCGCCGGTTCACCGCGATCGCGCCGCGCGGCGGATCGCCGGCAATCTGCAACAGCTCATCGGACGGCGTTTCGGCATAGACCTCCACGCGCGCGCCGGCGGCCGACAACAGCTCCGCCTTCCAGGCCGCAGCAGGACTGCCGCCGGCGACCACCGCACGCTTACCCTCAAGCGCCAGGAACACCGGCAGCCGCGCCAGCGGCGCCATTCGCCCGGGGCGTGTTTCGGAAGGGGTGCGTATCATGTCCACGGCTTCGATCCTTTTACGTTGCGCATGGTCTTTTCCGAAAACCGGTACCCACTTTTCGGGACCATGCGTTAGTAAACGTCTGTTTGATAGCGGTCTTGCTTCTTCATCTCGGCGAGGAAACTGGCGGCCTCGGCGGGCGTGCGCGCACCATGTTCGGCGATCACATCGACCAGCGTGCGTTCGACATCCTTCGCCATGCGGGTGGCATCGCCGCAGATATAGACATGCGCGCCGTCGGCGAGCCACGACCACAAGTCGCGGCCGACCTCGCGCATGCGGTGCTGCACATAGGTCTTCTCCTCGGCGTCGCGCGACCAGGCGAGCGTGAGGCGGGTGAGCAGGCCGGCCGAGCGCATGGCCACCAGCTCGTCCTCGTAGAAGAAATCGTAGTTGCTGCGCTGATGGCCGAAGAACAGCCAATTGCGGCCGGGCGCCTTGGTCGCCATGCGCTCCTGCAGGAAGGCGCGGAATGGCGCCACGCCGGTGCCGGGGCCGATCATGATGATCGGCACTTTCGGATCGGTCGGCAGCGCGAAGTGCTGCGCCTTCTGCACATAGACCCTGATCTTGTCGCCGGGCGAAACGCGCCCCGCCAGGAAGGTCGAGGCAACACCGAGCCGCGTGCGCTTTTCCACCTCGTAGCGCACCGCATCGACGGTGAGCGCGACGCGGCCGCGATTGCATTTGAGCGACGACGAAATCGAATAGACGCGCGGCTGCAAGGCATCGAGCGACTCGATGAAGGCTTCCGGGTCGGGCCGGATGCCGGGAAACTTTTGCAACGCCGCCAGCACGTCGAGCGTCGCCGCATCGCCGTCCGGGTCTTCGCCGGCGGCCAGCGCCTTGGCCTTCTGGCGGCGATCGCCGCCGGTGAGATAGGAAATGAGCTGGAACAGCATGTCCGGCGCGGGCGACAGCGATACGCCGTCGGTGAGCGCTTCGCGCAAGGTCCGTCCGCCGATCGGAAAATCCGGCGGCGCCTCGAGCGCGCTGAGCACGGCTTCGACCAGCGTCGCATCGTTGGCGGGATAGATGCCGAAGCTATCGCCGACCACATAGTCGAGCCCGCATTCGGCAAGGTCAAACTCAATATGCCAAGTTTCCTTTTGCGAGCCCGGCTTGTTGAGACGCCGACGCGAGAGGAAGGTTGCGTAGACCGGATTGTCGCGCGAGCGGCCGGGCGCGGACTGCGCTGCGGCCGGCGTCGGCGCGGCATCGGCCTTCGCCGCGGGCGGCACCTGCCCAAGTTCGGCATAGAGATTCTTCAGCATGCGGGCGGTGTCCTTGCCGCCCGGCACACACAGGTTCAGCCGCTCTTCCTTCTTCGTGAACAACGCGTCGGCGTAGTCCTTGCAGTTATAGCCGCACTGGCTGCAATCCTGCTGCGCCATCGCCGCCATCATCCGCCGCGGCAGCGGCTTGCCGTCGGCGAGCTTCATGCGGTCGGAGAGCGGCATGGCGGGGTCGTGCCAGGGCGCGCCATCGTCGGCTTCCGCGGGCGCGCCGCGATCGAGCAGGTCCGGCAACAGCTTGGCCGCCTGCTCGTTGGACAGCGGCGTCACGCTCTCTTCCAGCGAGATCATGCCGGCGAACAAACCGTTCAGCCAGGTGCGCTGTTCGGGCGTAAACGGCGCGGATTCCGGGATCAGCGATGGGATCGGCGGGCGGGGCGCGATGCTCATTCGGCCGCCTCCAATTCGACCATGGCCTTGAGCGCGTCGATTTCATGCCGGCGCGCAAAGGCGATGAAGGTCTCCTCGCGCGATTCACGGTGCGCCAGATAGGTCTTGAGGACGCGCTCGACCGTCTTCGGCGTGTCTACCGCCTTGATGTCGCGATAGAGCTCGCGGCCGAGCGCGGCATAAGGCCCGAAGCCGCCGCCGATCAGCAGGTGATAGCCCTCGATCGGGTCGCCGTCCTCGGTC
Organism: Pseudolabrys sp.; assembly: GCA_036512915.1. Lineage (GTDB taxonomy): Bacteria > Pseudomonadota > Alphaproteobacteria > Rhizobiales > Xanthobacteraceae > Pseudolabrys. The sequence continues at coordinate 2,910 of DATBZY010000022.1, forward strand.
TCCTGGATCTTGCAAGCGAGCAGGCCGATCTCACTGACGAAATGCTGCGCGCAGGAATGATGGCAGCCGGTGAGATGGATATTGACCGGCGTGTCGAGTGCGACGCGCGTCTCGCACCAGCGCGCGATCTCCTCGGCATGCCGCTTGGTATCGGAGGCGGCGAATTTACAGCCGGTATTACCGGTGCAAGCGACCAGCCCGGCGCGGATCGCATTGGTTTCGATCGCCAGACCGAGCGCTTCGATCTTTTCCTGCGCCGCCTTCAGGCTGTCGGACGGCACGCCGGAAATCAGCAGGTTCTGCCAGACCGTGAGCCGGATATCGCCGTCGCCCATGTCGCGCGCGATTTCCGCCAGGCCCTTCATCTGCGCCACCGTCATGCGCCCGACCGGCACGACCACGCCGATCCAATGCAGGCCGTCCTGCTTCTGCGCGTGAATGCCGAGATGCGCGGTGCGCGAGAACGGCGGCCGCGGCGCCAGCGCGCCCGGCACCGCGCGGTCGAGCTTGCGGCCGAGCTTTTCCTCCATCAGGCCGATGAATTTCTCGACCCCCATCTTATCGAGTACATATTTCAGCCGCGCCTTGGTGCGGTCGGTGCGGTCGCCGTGATCGATGTACACGCGCACCACCGCATCGGCCACCAGGGTGGCGTCGGCAGGCTTGACCACCACGCCGGTGTCGCCCGCAAAACTCTTGTGGCCGGTGAGCCCGCCCAGGCAAAGCCTAAACCAGACGCCGGGTTCGAGCCCGAAGCCGTCGTTCACGGCGACCGCCTGGAAGCCGATGTCGTTGGTGTCCTCCAGCACCGGAATGATCCCGGCGCCGTCGAAACCAACATTGAACTTGCGCGGCAGGCCATACAGCGAGCGATCGTTG
>DATBZY010000023.1:0-11315 GCA_036512915.1 Pseudolabrys sp.
ACGGCGGCAGAAGAAATCCGGTCTGGCGGTCAATAGTGCGGAAATTGTTCATCGGGGCGACGTTCGTTGCAATGGAGAATCATCGCACCGATTCTATCCCAAACGATTCCTATCCCGTTAAGTCCGACAGGCTGCTAGGGAGAGTGCGTATGGAAGGCCCGGCCAGCGGCAACAGCAAAGCCGTCGATCACGCCGATCCGAAAGTGATTTTCGGCAATGCCGGCTTGTCTCCTAAGGCCGGCACCGCCTGGATGAAAACGTTTCTCCACTTTGGCCGCAATTTTAAGCGCGACGCCGCGGCTGCGACAAAATACTGGCGTGTGGGTTCCGAGTTTTTGTCCAAGCTGCCCAAGAAGCCAAAGCGGACGCGCGCGCAACAATTGGCAGCGGACATTATTCAGTTTAGTTGCCGCAGCGCGCGGGAACGATTTCTCACAAATCATGCCGATGCGATCTATCGCAAGCTGACTAAAAATCTCGACAACTTCCTGCGGGTCGATGACCTGGCTTATGACGCCGCCAAGCTGGTGCCGGGATTGACGCCGACGCGCCAGCAAGTTGCCGCTGAGGCCGCTAATTTACAAAGCGAGAAGGACGGCGTCGAAGTCGATCAGGGGATTTTCCTGGCGCACGTGCTCGCAAGTCCTGAAATCGGCATGCATCTCTGTCACGCCATGTTGCGCCCGAAGATGGAATCGATCGAGCGCGCGCGGGAGTTCATCTTGCGCGACGCGATCGACTTTGGCCCGGTCAAGATTGAGCGCCAGGGCAAGGCCGCGGTCGTCACCATCAAAAATCCACGTTTCCTCAACGCCGAGGACGACGACACCCTCGACGACACTGAAACCGCTACCGACATCGCGATCCTCGATCCGTTAAGCGAAGTCTGCGTGTTGCGCGGGGATTTTGTCGATCACCCGAAATACAAAGGCCGCAAGATCTTTTCGAGCGGCATCAATCTGACGCATCTCTATCGCGGGAAAATTCTGTATCTCTGGTACATCCGCCGTGACATGGGGGTGGTGAACAAAATGTTTCGTGGCCTTGCGACGCCGGGTTTGCGCGGGCCGGACGAAATGGTCGGCGGCACCCCGGAGAAGCTCTGGATCGCCGGCGTCGACGTCTTCGCCATTGGCGGCGGCTGTCAGTATCTGCTGGCGATGGACTATGTGATCGCCGGCAGCGATGCCTATATGACGCTGCCGGCGCGCAAGGAGGGCATCATTCCCGGCGCCGCCAATCTGCGGCTGCCGCGCTTCGTCGGCGCGCGCATCGCGCGGCAGGCCATCATGGGCGGCCGCCGGCTCGACTGCGACAGCCCGGAGGGGCGCATGATCTGCGACCTGATCGTGCCGCCCGGCGAAGTAGACGCCGGCGTCGCGCGGGTGGTCGAGGACTTCACCGCCTCGGGCGTGGTCAGCGCCGCCGGTAACCGGCGCGCCTTCCGCGTCGGCGAAGAACCGCTCGACACCTTCCGCCGCTACATGGCGGTCTATTGCCGCGAGCAGGCCTATTGCCATTTCAGCCCGGCGCTGATCGCCAATCTGGAACAGCACTGGAACGCCGCGCACCGCAAGCTGTGAGCGTAGCGGGAGCCGACCTAACGTGGCGGTTCGATCAGTTCCGCCCGCCGGCCCGCTATGCGCTTGTGCATGTGCACCATGAACGCCATGGCGAATATCGGCGTCGCCAAGTTGACCACTGGGATCGACACGAACACCGCGATCACCATGCCGGCGAGGAACACGTAGGCTGCATTGGTCTTGCGCATTGCCTTGGCCTCAACGGGCGGGCGGAAGCGCATGGCGGCGAGCTCGAAATATTCGCGGCCGAGCAAGTAGGAATTCGCCAGGAAAAGGATGATGACGCCGAGCCCGGCCAGCAGCAGGAACGGCAGCGCGCAGAGATAAACCAGCAGCGCTAAGCTCGCGAACTTCAATCCTTCGATCAGCGCGCGGAACAGCGGCAAGGATCGGCCGACCGGCTCGGCCGGATAATGCTCGCGCTCGACCGCTTCCGCGATCTCGTCGACGAAGAAGCTGCCGACGAAGGCGGTCACCGCCGGCATCAGGAACAGCGCGCCGGTAATGATGCCCAAGCCGGCCATGATCGAGAGCACCCAGGCCAGCGTCGCCCAGGCCGCATGCGGCGCCATGCCGGAGCTCTGCTCGGCCCAGGTGGCGCCGCTTGTCGCCAGCGCCGCGAATACGCGCTGCAGGCCGATGCCGATCACCACGATGAGGGCAAGCGCAAGCCCGACCGCCTTGAGCAGCACCGCGCGCAGGGGCTGCGTGAACATTTGCGTTAGGGTGTTAACGGCGGCGTCGATCATGCGGTCACAGTTAAGGTCGACCGCGGCAAGGAGCAAGGCCGTCGGCGACTAAACCGCCGACGACAGCGTCTCGCCCTCGAACGCCTCGGTCTGCGCCGGCACCAGTGCCATCAACTCGTCGGCATCGGTGACCGGAAGGTCGGCCCAGGCCATCGCCTTGTAGTCGAATCCCTTCACGAGCGTTGGCTTCACCACTTCGAAATAAGGCGAGATGTCGAAATCGCGCGGGGCGTACAGCGAGGAATGGCGGATTTCCAGGATATCCTGCCACGCCGTCTCGCTTGCCGTGCGCGCCACCTTGGGCAGGATCGGATAGCGCACGGTCTCGAAGGCTTGCGCGATCAGCGCCGAGCAGATGATGCGGGTCGGGTGGCCGGAGCCGAGCGCGATCATGCGGCGGCGCCAGCGTTGCGGCACCGGCAGCGGCAACAGATAGCGCAGCAGATCGATGATGTTTTTGAGGTCGTAGTCGAAGCCGATGCGCTCGCTGGCATAAGCGCACACGCGTGCGCGATCGTCTTCGGTGAGACCGGTCGGCCGGCAGATGCGCGAATGGAAGCGGGCGTATTTCGACAGCGGCGCCGCCACCACGCCCTCGCCGATATTAGCCTCCACCAGCACCAGCGGTTCGCCATCCGCGGTCACGCGATCGCCGATCGGCCCGACATAGAGCGCAGCATGCGACCAGGTCGACTGCGTAAGATACTTGATGACGCCGGAAATGTGGTTGTTGCCTTCGACCAGCAGCACGTCGCCAGATCGCAGCGTCGCGCGCAAGCAATCGGGATCGCTCGGCGTGAACGGCTCATAGCCTTCCGCCGGTTTTTCCAGATAGTGGGCGAGAACACGCCCAACCCCGTCAACCATCCAACTCATGTCGCCCGTCCCCGACGTCAGTTCTTGACGCCCAAATTCGACGCTAGCTTCCCCGCGCGCGGTCGTTTCGCCCGCGCGTCTTGTTGCTGCCCAATTTAATGAAGAGTCATTGCAAATTGGTTCATTGGCCGCGCATCGAGGTTACCGACCGTTAGCCATGATATTTGCGGCGCCACGCGCATTCGGGCAATGTATCGGCCCCGCCGGAAAGCATTCGGATACCATGTCGGGCCTTAGCCGCCGCTCATTCCTTGCCGCTTCCGCCGCGCTGATGGCGGCTCCCGCGCTCAGCACGGTCTCGTCCGCGGCCGAGGTCGACGTGGTCATTATCGGCGCCGGCGCCGCCGGGATCGCGGCCGCGCGCCGCGTGGCCGCCGCCAACCGCAGCTTCCGGCTGTTCGAGGCGGGCGACCGGGTCGGCGGACGCTGCGCCACCGACACGAAGATTTTCGGCGTGCCTTACGATCTGGGCGCGCACTGGATTCATAATCCCGACAGCAATCCGCTGGTCGGCCTGGCAACGAAAAGCGGACTGAACATCGATCCGGCGCCGCGCACGCAGACGGTGCGCGTCGGCCCGCGCAGTGCCCGCGACAGCGAGCTGGAGAATTTCCTCGCCGCGCTGTTGCGGTCGTATCGCGCCATCGCCGACGCCGGCAAGGCCAAGGCGGATATGGCGGCGGCGCGGGCACTGCCGCGCGATCTGTTCGACTGGCAGGCGACGGTCGAATTCATTCTCGGGCCGTTCGGTATCAGCAAGGATCTTAAGGAGGTCTCCGCCATGGAGCTCGCGCGCGCGGTCGAGCGCGAGAGCGATGCGTTCTGCCGGCAGGGCTATGGCGCGCTGCTCGCCAAGCTTGGCGCCGGGCTGCCGGTGCAGCTAGCGACGCCGGTCGACGCAATCTACTGGGGAAAAAGCCTGGCGGTGGACACGCCGAAAGGAAACTTGCTGGCGCGCGCCGTGATCGTGACGGCGTCGACCAATGTGCTGACATCGGACAAGATCGAGTTCATCCCGCCGTTGCCCAAGCGCCAGCTCGATGCCGCGGCCAAGCTCGCGCTCGGCAGCTACGATCACATCGCGCTCGACATGCCGGGTAATCCGCTCAACCTTCAACGCGACGACATGGTGTTCGAGCAATCGGCGGGCACCCGCACGGCGGCCTTGCTCGCCAATGTGTCCGGCAGCAGTCTGCATCTGGTCGAGGTCGGTGGACAATTCGGCCGCGAGCTTGCGGCCAAGGGCGAGGCCGCGATGGTCGATTTCGCGGGCGATTGGCTGGCGTCGCTGTTCGGCGCGAACGTCAAGCGCGCGATCAAGCGCAGCCATGCCACGCGCTGGAACGACGAGCCGTTCGTGCTCGGCGCCATGTCGGCTGCAACAGTCGGCAACGCGGACGCGCGCAAAATCCTGATGGAGTCGATCGGCGGGCGGGTCTGGTTTGCCGGCGAGGCGGTGCACGAAACGCAGCCGGGCACGGTCGCCGGCGCCTGGGAATCCGGCACGCGCGCGGCCGAGAGCGCGTTACGCAAGCTGGGCGCGCTGAAGGAGCCGGACGAGAAAAAAGAAAAACGCACCCCGCGGCGAAATCGCCGGCGGCGGCGCGGGGACGATGACGAATGAGCGTTACCGTCCGCGCGCGCCCCAAAGCGCTGATCGCCTGGTCGAGCGGCAAGGACAGTGCCTGGGCGCTGCACGAAGCGCGGCGCGCCGGCGAATTCGACATTGTCGGCGCATTGACGACCGTGACCGACACGTTCGGCCGCGTCAGCATGCATGGCGTGCGCGAGGAATTGCTACATGCGCAGCTCGCCTCTGCCGGCCTGCCGGCGATCGTGGTGCGCATTCCATTTCCCTGCCCGAACGAGATCTATGAACAGAAAATGGCGGCGGCGATGCAGCAAGCCAAAGCGCGCGGCATCACGCATATTATCTTCGGCGATTTGTACCTGCAGGATATCCGCGCCTATCGCGAAACGCGGCTCAAGGATATCGGCATGACGGCGGTATTTCCGCTCTGGCAGCGGCCGACCGCGGCGTTGGCGCGCGAGATGATCGCTGCCGGTGTCGAGGCGCATCTTGCCACCGTCGACCTCAAGCAATTGCCGGCGTCGTTCGCCGGCCGCCGCTTCGACGCAGGCTTGCTCGACGCACTACCGGCCGGCGCCGACCCGTGCGGCGAGAACGGCGAATTTCATTCTTTCGTATCGGCGGGGCCGATGCTGGCGCGGAAGATTCCAGTCAGGGTCGGCGACACGGTCGAGCGCGACGGCTTTGCTTACGCGGATTTGCTGCCGACGTAGTTTTTGTCACGCATTCTCGCCATGCACTCAGCGTCATGCCCGGGCTTGACCCGGGCATCCATGATGAGCTGCCGCGAATAAATGCCTTACGAAATCTGTCTTTGCCGAGCCGCCTCATGGATTGCCGGGTCAAGCCCGGCAATGACGGCGAAGAGGTCAAGCCCGCCGTACGCCGCTACCGTTTGCAGCACCCTGCGTGTTGACCTGCATCAACGACAGTCGGCCAGCGGATGGAAGGATCGCCGCATTGCGGAGGCTGCCATGCGAATCTTCGATTGGCTGACGGGAACCAAACGGCCGGCGGCCGGGGTGGCGGCGAAGCCCGCCGCTGAAGTGCGCGCCGCGCTGCTCGCCATCAACCAGCCCGCGCTGCCGTTCGTGGTGCGCGACGGCGCGGCGGAGAAGGTCGACCTGGTCGCCGAGTGGCGGATCGTCGATGCCGCTTGGCACGAGAGTTTTGCCAAGGCGGGGATCACCAAGGTCTTCAAGATTCTCATGCGCCTCGATGCGGACGCGCGCACGGTGCGCGCCGTCGATCAGGAATGGTCGGTTGAGTGGCGCGCCGGTGTGCCCACCCTGGCGCTGGCGGTGCAGGGCTTTCGCGGACAGAAATTCGAGATGTCCGGCGGCGTGCGCTACGGCTTTAAGGATAAGGGCGGGTTCGGCAAGGTCTATGGCTATAATTTCTCGACGGGTAAAATGAAGACGCCGCTGCAGAACGCGACCACCGGCGCGGGGTGGACCTGGCGCGGCGTGACGTTCGGCAAGCTGTGAGCGCGGGCGGCGGGCAATTACGCCCTTAACGCGCCGCCGGTTTTCTTGGTGACCTCGGCGACGATGCGCTGGCCGAGCGCGTCTATTTCCGGATCGGTCATGGTCTTCTCGCGCGGCTGCATGGTGACCGCGATCGCGATCGACTTCTTGCCGGGTTCGATGCCCGTGCCCTCATAGACGTCGAACAAGGTCACACTGACGATCAGTTTGCGGTCGACGCTAAGCGCTGCGCGCACGATGTCGGCGGCCTTCACCGCATTGTCCACCACGAAGGCGAAATCGCGCTCCACCGGGTGGAACGGCGACAGCTCGAGCATGGGCTTGGCCCGTGTCGGCTTGGCCTTCGGGTCGGGGATTTTTTCCAGGATCACTTCGAAGCCGACCAGCGGCCCTTCGGCCTTGAGCGCGGCAACGCTAAGCGGATGCAACTCGCCGAAATGGCCGAGCACGTTCTGCGGGCCGATCTGAATGGTGCCGCTGCGGCCGGGGTGGAACCAGGCTGGCCCGCCCGGCACCACCTGCAAGGCCTGCATCGGGCTGCCGGCGGCCGCCAGCACGGCGAACGCGTCGGCCTTGGCGTCGAAGGCGTCAACCGGCGCAGCCTTGCTCGACCAATGCCGGCCGATGCCGGTGCTCTTGGCGAGCGCGCGGCGCAGGCCGGTGGCGGCGGTGAACTGATCCTGCGGCCGGTCGCCCTTGAAGATTTGCCCGACCTCGAACAGCGCCACGTCCGCGCTGCCGCGGTCGGCATTGCGCTGCGCCGCCATCACTAGCCCGGGAAGCAGGCTCGGCCGCATGTCGGACAATTCCGCCGCGATCGGATTGGCGAGCGCAAGCGCAGCGCTGCCGCCGCCGAACAGCTCGGCCTCGCGCTTGGAGACAAACGACCAGGTGACGGCTTCGACCAACCCGCGCGCGGCCAGCGCGCGCTTGGCCTTGCGGGTGCGGTTCTGGATTGGGGTGAGCACCGGCTTGCGGGCATCCGCGCCGCGCGGAAACGGCGTCGAGGGCACGCGGTCGACGCCGACGATGCGCACCAGTTCCTCGACAATGTCGGCGCGGCCATGCACGTCCGGCCGCCATGACGGCACCGCGACTTTCACGCGTTCGCCCTGGCCGGCGGCGAAGAAGCCGAGCTTCTCCAGCGTGCGCCGCACGTCAGCGAGCGGCAGCTTGAGGCCGGCGAGCCGCGGCAATTCGCTCAACGGGAAATCGATGATCTTTTCCTTCGGCGTCGGGTCGCCGGCAACCACGATCTCGGACGGCTCGCCGCCGCACAGATCGAGCACCATCTGGGTGGCGAGCTCTAGGCCCGGCAGCATGAAGGCTGGATCGACGCCGCGCTCGAAGCGATAGCGCGCATCGGAATTGATGCCGAGCTTGCGGCCGGTCTGCGCGATGTTGAACTCGTCCCACAACGCGGATTCGATCAGCACGTCGCTGGTGGTCGCGGAACAACCGGTCTGCTCGCCGCCCATGATGCCGGCGAGCGACTCCACGCCGTTCTCGTCGGCGATCACGCAGATGCCCTCGTCGAGCGTATAGGTCTTGCCGTCGAGCGCCAGCAGCGTCTCGCCGTTACGGGCGCGGCGCACGGTGAGGTGTCCATGCACCTTCGCGGCGTCGAACACATGCAGCGGCCGGCCGCGGTCGTAGGTGATGAAGTTGGTAATATCGACCAGCGCGTTGATCGGGCGCAGGCCAATGGCGGTCAGCCGCTTCTGCAGCCAGTCAGGCGACGGCCCGTTCTTGACGCCCTTCACCAGCCGCAGGCCGAAGGCCGGGCATAGCGACGGCGTCTCGCCGAAATCGAGTGTGACCTTCACCGGGCAAGGGAACGTGCCCGCTATCTGTTTTGGGATTTTGTCCTTGAACGTGCCGATGGAGGTGGCGCCGAGATCCCGGGCGATGCCGTTGACGCCGGTGCAGTCCGGCCGGTTGGGCGTGAGATTGATCTCGATCACCGGATCGCTGATGTCGGCCCATTCGACATAAGATTTGCCGACCGGCGCATCGGCGGGCAGTTCAATGATGCCGTCGTGATCGTCGGAGATCATCAGTTCCGCTGCCGAGCACAACATGCCGCGGCTTTCCACGCCGCGGATGGTGCCGACCGAGAGCGTGATGTTCTTGCCGGGGATGAAGGTGCCGGGTGCCGAGAATACGCCCTTCATGCCGGCGCGCGCATTGGGCGCGCCGCACACGACCTGGATCGGCTTGCCGTCGCCGGTATCGACCATGCACACGCGCAGCCGGTCGGCATTGGGATGCTTCTCGGCGGAAATGACCGACGCGATCACGAACGGCTTGAGCAGGCTGGCCTTGTCCTCGACGTTCTCGACCTCGAGCCCGATCATGGTGAGCTTGTCCACGATCTTCGGCAGAGATGCGTCGGTGTCGAGATGCTCTTTCAGCCAGGGCAAAGTGAATTTCACGGGCTCAATCCCCCGGCGAGGGTCGGGAAATCGAGCGGCCTGAAGCCGTAATGCGCGAGCCAGCGCACGTCAGCCTCGAAGAAGGCGCGCAGGTCCGGCATGCCGTATTTCAGCATGGCGATGCGGTCGATCCCCAGGCCCCAGGCAAAGCCCTGGTACTCGTCCGGGTCGTAGCCGCAATTGCGCAGCACGTTCGGATGCACCATTCCGCAGCCGAGGATTTCCAGCCAGTCTTCGCCTTCGCCGAAACGGATCTCGCCCTTGTCGCGCTTGCACTGGATGTCGACTTCCAGCGATGGCTCGGTGAACGGGAAGAACGACGGGCGGAACCGCATCTTCACGCGGTCGACCTCGAAGAACGCCTTGCAGAATTCCTCCAGAATCCATTTCAGGTGGCCGAGATGCGAGCCCTTGTCGATGACCAGGCCCTCGACCTGGTGGAACATCGGCGTGTGGGTCTGGTCGCTGTCGCTGCGATAAGTGCGGCCCGGAATGATGACGCGGATCGGCGGCTTCTGCGTCAACATGGTGCGCACCTGCACCGGCGAAGTGTGGGTGCGCAGCAGCAGCCGCGAGCCGTCGGGCTTGGGCGGAAAATAGAACGTGTCGTGCATCTCCCGCGCCGGGTGGCCTTCCGGGAAATTCAGCTTGGTGAAGTTGTAGTCGTCGGTCTCGATGTCGGGACCTTCCACCACCGCGAAGCCCATGTCGGCGAAGATGGCGGTGAGCTCGTCGGTGACCTGGCTGATCGGATGCAGGCGGCCGATTTCGGTCGGTGCATCGCGCACCGGCAAGGTGACATCGACGGTTTCGGTATTGAGCCGGGCATCGAGCGCGGCAACGGCGAGCGTGTCCTTGCGGGCGACGATCGCCGCAGTCACCCGCTCCTTCAAACCGTTGATCGCCGGGCCTTGGACTTTGCGCTCGTCCGGCGTCATCGCGCCGAGCGTCTTGAGCAGCGCCGACACCGAGCCGCTCTTGCCGAGCGCGGCCACGCGCACGGCTTCCAGCGCCGCTTCGTCCTTGGCCGAAGCGACGGCGCCCGTAATCTCAGCTTCAAGCGCGGAAATATCGCTCATTTATTGCTCCGCAAGTGCGGCTGGTTGTGGCCGTCCGGCACCGATCAGGTCAAGCCCCCGCCGTGACAGGTCCGACCCAGCGTGAGAAAGTCGGGCTCTCGGTCCAGACAAGGAATTTGCGATGCTTGTTCGCATGATTTTGGCCTGTTTTGCCATCCTCCTGCTGACCCCGCTTGCTGCCGCCGAGGACTGTCAGACGCTTGAATTTGAGGCCCGCGAGGTTCTGCTTCGCAAGGCGCCGACCTGTGACAAGGCGATGGAGCTGTTCGCAAGCTGCAACGCCGGGGGCAGCGGCGACATCAACCTCGGCCAGATCGTGACCGAGAAGTGCGAGGGGGTGTTCCTGCAACAGCTCAGCGCGGGGCAGCGGCGCAGCTACGACCGGGAAATGAAGAGCTGCAACGACGAGTACAAGGAAGAGGAAGGCACCCTCGCGCGCGCGATGCTGGCCGGCTGCCGCGCCTTGCTCGCGCAGAGCTACGCGCACAAGTTCGGCAGGCCGCGTTCGCGTTAGCGCTCGCCACCGGCCTCAGGCCGGCGCCGGCAATGCCGCCTTGGCCTTTTCCACGATCATCTGGAATGCCGCCGGCTCGTGGATGGCGAGGTCGGACAGCACCTTGCGGTCGACCACCAGCCCGGCCTTCGCCAGACCGGCGATGAAGCGGCTGTAGTTGAGGCCGAACGGCCGCACCGCAGCGTTCAGGCGCTGGATCCACAGCGCGCGGAAGGTGCGCTTGCGCCGCTTGCGGTCGCGGAAGGCGTATTGGTTGGCCTTCTCGACCGCCTGCTTGGCGACGCGGACGGTGTTCTTGCGGCGGCCGTAATAGCCCTTGGCGGCTTTGTAGACTTTCTTGTGCTTGGCGTGTGCCGTGACGCCACGCTTGACGCGGGACATGGGGAGATTCCTTGCAAATCGTGAGGCAATACGTGCGAATGGTCGACGGGGACAACGGCCGCGTTCGGCGGCCAGGAATACGGATCAGCCGTTCGGCAGAAAGTATTTCTTGATGTTGTCGCCGTCGGTCTTGAACAGCACGCTGGTGCCGCGATGCTCGCGGATCTGCTTGGTGGTCCGCTTGATCATGCCGTGACGTTTGCCGGCCTGCTGGTATTTCACCTTGCCAGTCGCGGTGATCTTGAAGCGCTTTTTAGCGCCCGATTTGGTCTTCAGCTTGGGCATTTTGCTCTCCTCATCGGCGCGTGGCGGAACGTTAGCCCGCACGGCCTGGATGTGCTCGCGAGGCATAAAGCCTGGAGCGGGTGCTCGGGATTGAGCTGGTATCGCCGCCACGGCAGCCCTTACAGCCGGTCGGCGAGAGGGCGGCGTTATGGCAGAGGCGGCCGGAGCTTGCAACCGCGCGTGCGGCCGGGACGGTAAGGCGACGCCCAACAATTATTGCGTCAGGTTAGGGGTTTGGGTGGTCTTGGTGAGATGGTGTAGTTCCACTCGGGGTGGAAGGTATTACCGGTGATGTTGAGAGCGGCCATTTCTGCGTCAGTGACCTTGATGCCCTT
>DATBZY010000024.1:0-4974 GCA_036512915.1 Pseudolabrys sp.
AATATCGCAAACGGCAAAGACGCCGGAGGCCACACTGCAATCCTGGGCCGTCCTCATGACGAAACGAACCCAATTATTCCGACTGGTTCTCAATGAGCTCTCTCAAGCAGATCGAAGCCAACCGCCGCAACGCGCTGAAAAGCACCGGGCCAACAACACCAGAAGGTAAACGGCGTTCGCGCTACAATGCCGTACGCCACGGCCTCACGGCCGAGACCGTCATTGCTGCACTCGAAGATTCAGAAGATTACGAAGCCTTCGAAGCCGCGGTGATTTCCGACTACGACGCTGAGTCGGCCGTAGAGCGCGAGCTAGTGCTTCGATTGGCGAGCGTCATGTGGCGACTTCGCCGCGCGACCGGCATCGAGACTGCTCTTTTCGAATCGGTGACTGAGGACTCTCGCAAGCACGAACACCGGCTTTCACGCGAAACCCTCGGTGGCGCCGCAGATCGCGCAGAGCGCAATCGACTATTGCTGGGAGCAGAATCCGACGCCGCGGAGGGAAACGAGCTCAGCTCCGATTCGAAAAAGGATATCGCGGACTGCTTCTTACGCCTGGCAGATCTGCCGACTAGCGCCCTGGATCGCCTCAGCCGCTACGAACACATGCTGTGGCGGCAAGCGCGACAGATTGTGTTTACGCTGGAGTCGTTGCGGCGCCGCAAGCGACAGCCGAGCCGCTCAACCTTTCCATTTTCGTTCCGGCGGCGCGAACCCAGCGCCTTGGCCGAAGAGTTCAGGTGACCACTCGCGAGGTCAACGCAACGAGCTCTTTGAGCAAAGCAAAGAGATAACGCGTCACGGCCTCGGGCGATGATGCCCGAATCTTTAGCATGCCGGCGCCGGCCCCCCTTATGGGGGCCCATGCCAGCCAGGGCGTCACTGCGCCGGCTTGGGCTGCTGTATGGGTGGCTGCGTGGCCTTCGGCTTGGGCCTGGCCTTCGGCTTGGCCGGGCGCTTTTCGCCCTCGGGCCCGCAACGGGCATAGACCATGGTGCCGTAGCGGCCCTGCACCTCCCGATCGATCCAGCGCAGGATCAAGATGCGGCCGTCGAAGTGCACGACCTCGCGGTCCTGCGCGCTGCCGGGCGGATCGCCCTCCGGGCCAACATAGGTCTTGTTGCCCGGCGCGCCCTTCAAGCGCAGTTCCTCCGGCTGGGCCTGGTCGGCGAGATGCATCATCACCCCGCCGGTGGGGCCGAGCCTGATGATGTAGGGCTGCCGGCATTGATTGGCCGCGGCCGCCTCGATGCGCGCCCGATCCTCATCCTTGTGGTAGGCGGCAAGCCCCCAGCGGCCGACGATATCCTGCGGCGGGAAAGCCGGAGGCAGCAACGGAGTCTGCGCCTGCGGGACCGGCTCGGGCTGCTGAATGGTCGTGGCGCAGCCGGCGAGCCCCAGGCCGAGCAAAGTCAGAACCAGGGCAGTCGATAGGCTGGGTCGGTCGGGACTGCTCATTTGGACTCCTGCGGCGGCGCGGTGCGGACCTTGGGGGCATTGCCGGGCAGCGCAAGCGCAGCCTCCGACAATGGGCGCCGCCGGCCGGCTGTGTGCCACACCCGTGTTAACGCTGACAGCCATAGTCCGTTCTTAGCGAATATCGCAAGCTTGACACCCCGGCGCGGAGGCAATATCTCCCGGGCAGCAATTGGCACTCCCCCTTACTGAGTGCTAAAGGCTTACAAAATCGACACTTTCGGTCACACGCACGCGCAAAAGCGCCGACGAGGAAGACATGACCAAGACCAAGTTCCGTCCCCTGCACGACCGTGTGGTCGTGCGCCGCATCGATGCCGAAAACAAGACCAAGGGCGGCATCATCATCCCCGACACCGTCAAGGAAAAGCCTCAGGAAGGCGAGGTCATCGCCATCGGCCCGGGCGGCCGCGACGAGAGCGGCAAGCTCATCCCGATCGACGTCAAGACCGGCGACCGCGTGCTGTTCGGCAAGTGGTCGGGCACCGAGGTCAAGCTCGATGGCGAGGAGCTCCTGATCATGAAGGAGTCCGACATCATGGGCGTGATCGCCTGACGATTGCAGTCCTCGTCTGAGGAGCCTGCCGAAGGCAGGCGTCCCGAAGGATGAGGGTCCACGCACAGAATCCAACGGAGTAAATTAAAATGGCTGCCAAGGACGTGAAATTTGCCGGCGATGCGCGCGATCGCATGCTGCGCGGCGTCGACATCCTCGCCAACGCGGTGAAGGTGACGCTGGGGCCCAAAGGCCGCAACGTCGTGCTCGACAAGAGCTTCGGCGCCCCGCGCATCACCAAGGACGGCGTCACCGTCGCCAAAGAGATCGAGCTTGAGGACAAGTTCGAGAACATGGGCGCGCAGATGGTGCGCGAGGTCGCCCAGAGGACCAACGATCTCGCCGGCGACGGCACCACCACCGCCACCGTGCTGGCGCAGGCGATCGTGCGGGAAGGCGCCAAGTCGGTGGCCGCCGGCATGAACCCGATGGACCTCAAGCGCGGCATCGACATCGCGGTCACCGCCGTGGTCAAAGACATCGAGAAGCGCGCCAAGAAGGTCAGCTCCTCGGCGGAAGTAGCCCAGGTCGGCACCGTCTCGGCCAACGGCGACGCCAATATCGGCAAGATGATCGCGCAGGCGATGCAGAAAGTCGGCAACGAAGGCGTCATCACGGTCGAAGAAGCCAAAGCGATGGAGACCGAGGTCGAAATCGTCGAAGGTATGCAGTTCGACCGCGGCTACATCTCGCCCTACTTCGTCACCAATGCCGAAAAAATGGTGGCCGAGCTCGAGGACGCCTACATCCTCCTGCATGAGAAGAAGCTCTCCGGCCTGCAGTCGATGTTGCCGCTGCTGGAAGCCGTGGTGCAGTCGGGCAAGCCGCTGGTCATCATTGCTGAGGACGTCGAGGGCGAAGCAATCGCCACGCTGGTGGTCAACAAGCTGCGCGGCGGCCTTAAAGTCGCGGCCGTGAAGGCGCCGGGCTTCGGCGATCGTCGCAAGGCCATGCTCGAGGACGTCGCGATCCTTACCGGCGGCCAGCTCATATCCGAAGATCTCGGCATCAAGCTCGAGAACGTGACGGTCGCCATGCTCGGCCGCGCCAAGAAGGTCATCATCGAGAAGGAAAAGACCACCATCGTTCACGGCGCCGGCAAGAAAGCAGAAATCGAGGCGCGCGTGCAGCAGCTCAAGGCGCAGATCGAGGAGACCACCTCCGACTACGACAAGGAAAAGCTGCAGGAGCGGCTGGCCAAGCTCGCCGGCGGCGTTGCGGTCATCCGCGTCGGCGGCGCCACCGAGATCGAGGTGAAGGAGAAGAAGGATCGCGTCGAGGACGCGCTCAACGCCACCCGCGCCGCGGTCGAAGAAGGCATCGTGCCGGGCGGCGGCGTCGCTCTGTTGCGCGCCAAAAAGGCGGTCGGCCGCATCACCAATGAGAACCCCGACGTGCAGGCCGGCATCAACATCGTGCTCAAGGCGCTGGAAGCCCCGGTGCGCCAGATCGCCGAGAATTCCGGCGTGGAAGGCTCGATCGTGGTCGGCAAGATCCTCGACAACAAGTCGGAGACCTTCGGCTTCGACGCCCAGAACGAGGAATATGTCGACATGGTCGACAAGGGCATCATCGATCCGGCCAAGGTGGTGCGCACCGCGCTGCAGGATGCTGGCTCGATTGCCGGCCTCCTGGTCACCACCGAAGCGATGGTAGCCGAGCTGCCGAAAGAGCCGGCCCCGGCCATGCCCGGCGGTGGTGGCGGTGGCATGGGCGGCGGAATGGGCTTCTAAGCCTTCCGGCGTTTCTGAAAATTCAAAGGGCGCGGTCTTGGCCGCGCCCTTTTTTATTTGCGAGTCCGTTCAGTGATCGCTGACGCGAAATATCAGTGTCGTCGCCCCTTCCAGAATGACCGTGGTGCTTTGCAGCCGCCAACCGGTCACCTGCACCAGCGCTGCGAGCATGTCTTGATCGGCACTCATGCGCTCCGGCGTGCACTGGCCCTCGCCCATCATCTCCGGCAAGCCTTCCGGCAACGGGCCGGGCTCGATCTTGATGGCGGCGTCGGACAGTTCCACGCGCGCGCTCACGCTTTTGCACCACAGGTCGATGGTGGCACTGCCATCCGGCGCCACGGTGAGGATCGGCACGCGCTTGGCCGGATGCATAGGCGCGGCGTCGAGCACAAGCTCCTGGTCGAACGGGAACTGGTCGGCCGGCGAAGCCAGAACGGATGTCAGCAGCAACAGGAGGGTGGCGAGAACACCACGCACAATGCTTTGCCGCCCTGCGATCAGGCCATTGAACGTCATCAGGTTCTCCGGATCGGCCGCCGCGACCGCGGTGTCATCGAGCCGTTTGAAATGCAGGCTGTTTGGCATCCCGTCAAGCCGGTTTAGGGAATACCACCCGGGCGGCGCGTGTTAGACTGACGAACAGACCCGCCGGGAGCATTTCCATGGATCAACGCATCATCGATCTCTACGACCATTTCACCCATGGCGGAATGAACCGCCGCCAATTTCTCGATCGGCTCGCGGAGATCGCCGGTTCCAGCGCCGCAGCGCTGGCGCTGCTGCCGCTGCTGCAGAACGATTACGCGCGCGCCGCGGTGGTGGCGCCCGACGATGCGCGGCTAGCGATCGACGCCGTGTCCTATGAAGCGCCGGGTGTGCGCATCAATGGCTATCTGGCGCGCCTCAAGTCCAAGAGCAAACGGCCGACGGTCATCGTCATCCACGAAAACCGCGGGCTCAATCCGCATATCCAGGATGTCGCGCGGCGGATCGCGCTCGAAGGGTTTCTCAGCTTCGCGGTGGACCTGCTCTCCCCGCTCGGCGGCACGCCGCCCGATGAGGACAAGGCCCGCGATATGATCGGCACACTCAAGCCCGACGAAACGGCGAAGCAAATCGCGGCCGCCGTTCCGTTCCTGGCGGCGCACGCGGAGTCGACCGGCAATGTCGGCGCCGTCGGATTCTGCTGGGGCGGCGGCATGGT
>DATBZY010000025.1:0-11046 GCA_036512915.1 Pseudolabrys sp.
ACGGCGGCAGAAGAAATCCGGTCTGGCGGTCAATAGTGCGGAAATTGTTCATCGGGGCGACGTTCGTTGCAATGGAGAATCATCGCACCGATTCTATCCCAAACGATTCCTATCCCGTTAAGTCCGACAGGCTGCTAGCGCCTTAAATAAGTCACCACCGTGAAGCTGGCGTCGTCGTCCGGCCCGGCCGGATGCTTCGCGCGCGCGGCTTCGCGCCAAACCTGCGGATCGATCGGCGGAAACAGCACGTCGCCGGCGGGCGCGGCATGCACATGGGTGATCTGCAGCCGGTCGGCCCGCGGCAGCATGGCGGCGAACACATCGCTGCCGCCGATGATCATGATTTCGTCGACGCCGCGCCGCTCGGCGTCCTTGCGCGCATAGGCGAGCGCCGCATCCATGCTGGTGGCCAGCACCGCACCGGGGGCGACCAAACCAAGATCGCTGGTCAGCACGATATTGGTGCGGTCCTTGAGCGGCTTGCCGATGGCGGCATAGGTCTTACGTCCCATGATCACCGGCCGGTTGAGCGTCACTTTTCGGAAGTGTTGCAGGTCGGATTTCAACCGCCACGGCAGTTGGCCTTCACGGCCGATGACGTTGTTTTCGCCGATGGCGGCGACCAGCACGATCTTCATTGCGTTGCTCCCTCGCCTGCGAAAGCCTGCAAGGCCTTGCCCGTGAGCCGGCAAATCCGCCAGTCGTCCATCACCTTTGCGCCAATCGAGCGGTAGAACGCAATCGAGGCCACGTTCCAATCCAGCACCGCCCATTCGCAGCGCGCGAGGCCTTGCTCGACGCAAGCCCGCGCCAGCCGCGCCATCAGCGCCTTGCCGATGCCGTTACCGCGCAACGCCGGCCGCACGAACAGGTCCTCGACATAGATGCCGTGGCGGCCGCGGAAGGTCGAGAAGTTGAGAAACCAGATCGAAAAGCCCGCCGGCTCGCCATTCCATTCCGCGATGTCGCAGAACAGGCGCGGCTCCGGCGTAAACAGCGCGGCGGCCAGCGTCTCCGGCGTCGCCACCACCTCCGACTGCAGGTTCTCATAGTCGGCGAGTTCGCACACCAGCGCGAAGATCAACGTCGCATCCGCTGGTCCCGCCGTGCGGATCAAGAGGCTCACACCGCCACCTGCGCCTTGATGTGCGGATGCGGGTCGTAATTCTCGACGGTGAAATCGTCGTAACGGAATCCGAAAATATCCTTCACTTCCGGATTGAGCCGCATCACCGGCAAGGGCCGGGTGTTACGCGCAAGCTGCAGCCGCGCCTGCTCCAGGTGGTTCATATAAAGATGCGCGTCGCCGAAGGTGTGGATGAATTCGCCCGGCTTGAAGCCGGTCACCTGCGCCACCATCAGCGTGAGCAGCGCGTAGGAGCCGATATTGAACGGCACACCGAGGAACACGTCGGCCGAGCGTTGATAGAGCTGGCAGGAGAGCCGGCCGGCCGCGACATAGAACTGGAACAGGCAGTGGCACGGCGGCAGCGCCATTTTGTCGACGTCGGCCGGATTCCAGGCGGTGACGATCAGCCGGCGCGAATCCGGATTGCGCTTGATCATCGCGATCACATTGCCGATCTGGTCGATGGTCTTGCCGTCCTTGGCGGGCCATGAGCGCCACTGATGGCCATAGACCGGCCCGAGATCGCCGCGCTCGTCGGCCCACTCGTCCCAGATGCGCACGCCGTGCTCGTTGAGGTATTTGATGTTGGTGTCGCCGGCCAGGAACCAAAGCAGCTCGTGCACGATCGATTTGACGTGCAGCTTCTTGGTGGTGAGCAGCGGAAAGCCGTCGTCGAGCGCAAAGCGCATCTGATGGCCGAACACCGACAGCGTGCCGGTGCCGGTGCGGTCGCGCTTTTCCACGCCGTGCTTGAGGATATGGTCCATCAGATCGAGGTATTGGCGCATCAGGCAACCTAGTTTGCTTGGCGCATGATCTTGTCCGAAAACCGGTTCCCACCCTCGGATCAAGTCCGAGGGCAGGCTTTTTCGGGATCATGCGCTGGCCGACTCGGAAGATGGGGAAGTTTAGCGCCCCCGGCAACCGCGCGGCAGCCGCTTATCAACGGCAGAAAACGGCCGGTTTAGGCCCACTCCGCTGGCGGCGCGCTTTTTGCTAGCATCCGCCGGCTACAGAGGGGGAAACGTCATGCGCATCGCGTTCGATCACATTCTGCTGGCCCGCATCCTGTTCACCCTGATGACGGCCGGCTGGGCCTTCGCCACGGTGATCGCCGACTTCAACAAGACCCACGCCACCAATCCGAAATGGACCGGACATGCGCGCTTCCATGTGGTCTGGCAGATTTGCAGCTATGTCGGCTTCGGCCTGCTGGCGCTGGCGCTGATCTGGTGGCCGGGCGCCTACGCCGTCGAGCGGCTCTATCTCGTCGCCATCATGGGCGGCATCGTCTACGCCGCGTTCTTCGTGGCGGTGTTCGCGATGCCGATCTATGGCGGCGCGGCCTATGACGACAACGGCTATCAGCCGTTCGCCGCACCGGTGCCGCTGATCTCAAAGACCTGGGACGTCAACATCACCGCGTTCTGCATCCAGGTGGCGATCCTGGCGGCCGGCGTTGTGGCGGTGACCGGCGCGTTTGCGGGGTGAAGGCCTACGTGTCCCGGGCGCAGCGCAGCGTGAAACGGTGCGCTGCAGACCCGGGACCCAGCTTCATAGTGTTAGCTGGACCCCGGATCAGCGGCGCACCACTTCGGGTTCGCTCGTGCTGCGCCGCATCCGGGGAACGCTACCCCTAAGACAGCAAGGCCGGCGATGTGCCGGCCTTGGCTTTTTTGGATATTCAGTTTTCTGATTCCACGAACACTTCTTCGCGCCGCTTGCGGATCATCGGCAGCATCGCCAGCGCCAGCATGAACAGCGCCACCAGGATCAGCCCGGCCGAGATCGGCCGCGTCATGAACACGGTGGCGTCGCCGCGCGCGATCAGCATGGCGCGCCGCAGGTTCTCCTCCATCAGCGGTCCGAGCACGAAGGCCAGTACCAGCGGCGCCGGTTCGAAGTCGTGCTTGACCAGCCAATAGCCGAACAGGCCGAAGATCGCGGCGATCACCACGTCGGTCGGCGAGTTGTTGATCGAGTAGATGCCGATGCAGCAGAACACGATGATCGAGGGATACAGCAACCGGTACGGCACCCGCAGCAGGCTCACCCACACGCCGACCAGCGGCAGGTTGATGATGACCAGCATCAGGTTGCCCAGCCACATCGAGGCGATCATGCCCCAGAACAGCTCGGGCTGCTTGGTCATCACCTGCGGACCCGGCACGATGCCGTGGATGGTCATGGCGCCGACCATCAGCGCCATCACCGCGTTCGGCGGGATGCCGAGCGTGAGCAGCGGAATGAAAGAGGTCTGCGCCGCGGCATTGTTGGCGCTTTCCGGCGCCGCCACGCCTTGGATGGCGCCGCGGCCGAAGCGCTCCGGATTCTTCGAGATGCGCTTTTCGAAGGTATAGGCCGCGAACGAGGCCACCACCGCGCCGCCGCCCGGCAGAATCCCCAAAATCGAACCGAGAATGGTGCCGCGCGCGATGGCGCCGGAGGAATCGATCAGGTCCTGCCGCGTCGGCATCAGGCCCTTGATCTTGCTTTGCACGATTTCGCGGCTCTCCTGCGACATTTCCAGGTTGCGGATGATCTCGGCGAAGCCGAACAAGCCCATCGCCACGTTGGTGAAGCCGATGCCGTCGGATAGCTCCGCGATGTCGAAGGTCATGCGCCCGGCGCCGGTCTCCAGGTCCGAGCCGACCATCGATAGCAGCAGGCCGGTGAGGACCATGGCGACCGACTTGAGCACCGAGCCTTTCGCCAGCACCACCGCGAAGATCAGGCCGAGCAGCATCAGCGAGAAATATTCCGCCGGACCGAACAGCAGCGCGAGACTGGTGAGCGGCGCGCCCAGCGCGGCCACCAGCACGGTCGAGACGCAGCCGGCGAAGAACGAGCCGATGGCCGAGATCGAGAGCGCGGCGCCGGCGCGGCCCTGCCGCGCCATCTGATGGCCGTCGAGACAGGTCACCACCGAGGTGGCCTCGCCCGGAATATTGACCAGGATCGAGGTGGTTGAGCCGCCATATTGGGCGCCGTAATAAATGCCGGCGAGCATGATCAGCGCGCCGACCGGAGGCAGCCCAAAAGTGATCGGCAGCAGCATGGCCACCGTCGCCACCGTGCCGATGCCGGGCAGTACGCCGACCAGCGTGCCGACGAGCGCACCGAGCAGGCAGAAGCCGAGGTTGTAGGGATGCGCGGCGACCGAGAAGCCGAGCGCGAGATTGGCGAGAAGGTCAGTCATGGGTGTGCGATCCGATCAGAACGCCGGCCAGAGTTGGAACGGAAGCTGCAGCAGATAGACGAACAGACCGATGCAGAACGCGGTCATCGCCACGGCGGCGATCAGGCTTTCCACCCAGCGAAACTCGCTCGATCCGAGGATCGAAACCATGAAGGCGGCGAAGGTGGAAAGCACCAGTCCGAGCGACGGTATGGTCGCGGGAATTCCGATCATGCGCAGGTCGATGCCGCGGATCATGCCGGCAAACAGCAGGATCGCGACCAGCACATAGGCCGGACCGCGGATGGCAAATGGGTCGATCTTCGGCCCATCGATCAACAGGCCGCCTAGCGACACCAGCGCGCCGACGACGGCGAGCAGGGTCGCGAACATGCGCGGCGCGGTGCCCGGCCCGAACGCGAAGCCGTGCTGGCCGGGCAATTCACCCGAAGCCAGCATCGCGATGATCGCCAAGGCGATCAGCGCCAGGCCGCCATAAAAATCGCGCGGCCCACGAACTTTGAATTTAAATCCGCCCCCCTTCGGGGAGGTTTTGGCCTCACCGGACATTGTCCCTCCTGTTCTTATTCTCAACGTCCGCATGATCCCTAGCACACGATCCGGCCCGGCCGGAAGCGCAACATTGGGCAGATTTGCTGACCCACATGGTGGGCGCCGCTGCCGGCGCTCTAAAGCCAGCCGGTGAGGCCCAGGATGCCGCCGGCGGCGAAAATCCAGAGCGGATTCATGCGCGTGGCGAAGGCAACCACGGCGGTGAACGCGGTGATAGCGCCGGCATAGACATTATGGTCGGCGGTGCGCGCCAGCACGAAGGCGCTGGCCCCGATCAGCCCGAGCGAGACCGGCACCAGGCCAGCCTGGATTGCAATCCGCCAGTGCGCATCCTTGAAGCGGTCCCAGATGCGCGCCACGAAAAACGCCAGCAGGCAGCTCGGGCCGCACATCGCCACGGTGGCGACGCTGGCGCCGGCAAAGCCGGCGACGTGGTAGCCGATGAGGGTGACGATGACGACGTTCGGCCCCGGCGACACCTGCGCAATCGCGAACATGTCGGCAAACTGCCGGTCGCTCATCCAATGCATCGCCTCGACCGCGATGCGGTGCATTTCCGGGATCGCCGCATTGGCGCCGCCGACCGCGAACAGCGACAGCAGCGCGAAATAGCCGGCCAAAGTGAGCAGCGGGGAATCGTTCATCGCGTCACCCCCTCACCGCTTGAACCAGGCGAACGCCACGCTGACCGGCGCCAGCACGACGAACACCCAGGGCAGCGGCCACTGTATGATGGCGACGCCGATGAAGGCGGCGATGGCGATCAGCGGCCCCGAATTCCAGCGCTTGACGAACAGCGGGGCGGCCATCTTTGCGACCACCGCGATCAGCAGGCCGACGGCGGCGGCGGTGATGCCGGCGAGGATGCGGCTGAGCATCTCGAGATCGCCGAAGCGCGCGTACAAAATCGCCAGCATCGCGACGATCACCAGCGGCGGCCCCATCAGCCCGGCAAGCGCGACCGCGGCGCCGGGCGCGCCGCCAAAGCGGGCGCCGAACACCACCGAGAAATTCACCACGTTCGGGCCGGGCAGGAATTGCGAGAGCGCGAACGCCTCATTGAATTCCTGCGTACTCATCCAGCGCTTCTGCTCGACGATCATCCGCCGCGCCCACGGCAGCGCGCCGCCGAAGCCCGAGAGCGAGACGATGACGAAGGCGCGAAACAGTTCGGCAAGCGAGGGATGGGAGACGGCGGGGGATGGCGGCGCGGCGGAATCAGACATCGCAGCAGGATTACATGGCGACGGCGGGCGCGGCTAGGCGGCGCGGCGCCACCCTCCCCACGTCATTGCCGGGCTTGAGTAGATCGAACTCGGAGAGGACGCCGCCTTTGGGCAGTTCAGTATCCTTACCGGACATAGGGCTTGTCATTATCTTGACGCGCCTCAGACACGGCGCGACAGTTGCAAGACAAATCAAGTCGATGCGGAGCCGTTGCGGCATCCGACACAGCTGCCCGGGAGGGGACCATGTCAAAACGCAGCAATTCACCCGACGCCGGCCGCCGCAATTTTCTTAAAGGAGCAACGCTTGCCGGCGCGGCGGCGCTGACCACACCGGTCGCCGCCAATACGCAGATATCGGACCCATCTAAGGGCAGCACAAAGGCCACGGTTCCTGGACCGAGGCTTGCTGCGGCCGAGACGATGCCGCCGTTGAAGGACCCCATTTCGCAGACCACCAGCGGCGGCGATTTCATGGTGGATGTGTTCAAGACACTCGACATCGATTATTTGGCGATGAATTGCGCGTCGAGTTTTCGCGGTCTGCACGAAGCCGTGCTCAATCACGGCGGCAACAGCAAGCCGGAGATTCTCACCTGCCCGCATGAGGAAATCGCGGTCCATATGGCGCAGGGTTACGCCAAGATCGAAGGCAAGCCGATGGCCATGATCTGCCACGGCGTGGTCGGCCTGCAGCACGCGACCATGGCAATGTACAACGCCTGGTGTGATCGCGTTCCGGTCATCGTGATGGGCGGCAATATCATCGAGGCCAACAAGCGAGGAACCTATCCCGAATGGGTGCACTCTGCCATCGACCCCTCCGCGATCGTGCGCGATTTCGTCAAGTGGGACGACCAACCGACCTCGCTTCAGCATTTCGCCGAATCGACCGTGCGCGCCTACAAGATTGCGACCACGCCGCCGATGGCGCCGGTCATGCTCTCGCTCGACGCCGAGCTGCAGGAAAATCCGATCAGCGAAGCCGAGACGCTGCGAATCCCGAAACTCTCCAAGGTGATTCCGCCGCAGGGAGACTCCGCGGCGCTGGCGGAACTCGCCAAGATGCTGGTGGCGGCAGACAACCCCGTCATCATCTGTGATCGTTTGGCGCGCACGCCGGCCGGCATGGGGCGGCTGGTCGAGCTCGCCGAGACGCTGCAATGCGCAGTCGTTGATAATGGCGGACGCATGAACTTCCCCTCGCGCCATCCGCTCAACCATTCGTTCCGTCGAATCGTCATCGCGCAAGCCGACGTCATCCTGGCACTGGAAGTGAACGATTTGTTTGGCTCGTTGAACGCCTTCAACGATCGCATCGTGCGCGCGACGCGGCCCACCTACAAGAAAGACACCAAGATCGTCACGCTCGGCAGCCGCGACCTTTATATGAAGGCCAATTATCAGGATTTCGGGCGTTACCAGGAGGCCGATCTCACCATCGCCGGCGACGCTGAAGCGAGCCTGCCGACGTTGATCGAGCAGGTGAAGCGTCTGGTCGACGACGGCAAGAAATCGGCATTCGAGGCGCGCGGCAAGAAGCTCGCGGCCGCCAAACTCGCAACGGTCGAGCGGGCGAAATCCGATGCGACCATCGGGTGGGACGCCAGTCCGATCACGACAGCGCGGATGTGTGCCGAGGTCTACGGCCAGATCAAAGACGAGGACTGGTCGCTGGTCGGCAGCTCGATCCGGCTCACATGGCCGCACCGACTTTGGAATATCGACAAGCCGTATCGATGGAACGGGCTCTCCGGCGGCTTCGGCGTCGGCCACAATCTGCCCGCTTCACTCGGCGCTGCACTCGCCAACAAGAAGCATGGCCGCCTGACGCTGGCGTTCGGCGGCGACGGCGATTTTATGTTCGTACCGAGCACGCTGTGGACGGCGGCGCACCATCGCATTCCGATGCTCTATATCGTGCACAATAACCGCGCCTATCATCAGGAATATATGTACCTGCAGGCAATGGCCGCGCGCCACGGCCGCGGCATTGCGAATACCGAGATCGGCACCACGATCAAGGATCCGAATGTCGATTACGCCACGGTCGCAAGAGGCTTTGGCGTCTACGGCGAAGGCCCAATCATTGATCCAAAGGATCTCGGCCCCGCACTTAAGCGTGCGATTGCGATGGTCAAGACCGGTCAGCCCGCGCTGGTCGATGTCGTTTGCGACCCACGCTGAGGAGATGGCCATGAGACAGTTCACAACGCGGTTCGAACGGTTCAGCGTCGTTTCGTTGCTGGCGTCCACATTTGCGGTGCTCGGATTTGCCGCGGCGGCGCTGGCGCAGAATGCAGGTTCCGGCGATGCCGCCAACGGAAAGCGCGTCTATCTCGCTGACGGATGTTTCGCATGCCACGGCAGCGCCGGACAGGGTGGCGCTATGAACTATCCAGCACCCGCGATCGCACAAGTGGAGATGCCGGTCGAATCGTTCCTGGCCTATCTGCGCGACGCTCCGAACGACATGCCGGCCTATTCGACCGCTGTCTTGTCGGACAAAGAGGCGACCGACATCTATGCATTTCTCCGCTCGCTTCCTGGGCGTAAGCCGACAAAAGATTTTCCGCTTTTGAACCAATGAGTGACCAACAATCACCGCGGTGATTGTCGATCTTATTCGCGATGCGACGCGCTAATTCGCTTGCGCGCGGCAAGCTGCAAGTCCGACTCGAGTCGTGTCTCCTTCTGGGCCATTGCGGAAGTACCGCCGGTCGCGGGTGACGGCGTCACACCCTCGCCGAGCTGGCGCGCAACGAACAGTTCGTCACCGCGGATCTGCTACGCGCCGGCGTCGCCTTGCAGCGGATGCAGATCGGCACGCGCGAAATACGCCTGGCGATTTCCGAGCGGGAAGCCGAGCAAGCGCTCGCCGGATTGCGCGAGAGCATGGGCAACGCCCTCAGTTATCTCCAGGCCGCGGTGCAACTCTGCGAGCACGCTGAAAATTGCGAGCGGTTCGAGAAGCTCGTCAAGCTGGCCAAGGACTACGCCGCCGCCGCCGCCGAGATGACGGCGCTAAAAAAGGACTACGCCGAAATCGCCAAGCCGCTTGAGCAGGTTAACAAGGTCGGGACGGAGATTGACGCCCTGATCGTGAAGGCGACATCCGTTGCCAGGGCGCTGGCCTCGCAACGCATGGCCGTGGCGGCGGCGCGCATGACGGAGGCCGCGCACATCAGCATTGGGTTCGGATTTTTTGTCGTCGTCATCCTGATGGGTGGGTGATTTTCGGCGTGCTTTCGATCGGCAGACCTATCAAACACATCGCCGGCGTCTTGCTGCAACTGGCGAACGGCGCGCGAGATTTCGATATTCCCTATACCGGCCGCGGCGACGAGGTCGGCGACGCGGCGCGGGCGGCGCGCAGCTTTCGCGACAATCTCGTGCGACTGGAAAAACTCGAGGCCGAGCAGAAGCAAGCGGCCGCGCGCGCCGTTGCCGAGCGCAAGGGCATGGTGCGCGATCTCGCCGATACGTTCGAGCGCGCCATCGGCAACATCGTCGGGGCGGTGTCCTCCGCCGCGACCGAGCTGGAATCGGCGGCCGGCACCTTGACCAAGAACGCGGAAGCGACGCAGCAGCTCTCCACCGCGGTCGCGGTCGCCTCCGCGCAAGCTTCGGCCAACGTGCAGTCGGTGGCTTCGGCGATCGACGAGGTGGGGGCCTCGATCGAGGAAATCGGCCGGCAGGTGCAGCCATCGACCAAGATTGCCGCCGAGGCGGTGAAACAGGCGGAACAGACCGACGCCCGCATTACCGAACTGTCGCGCTCGGCGAGCCGCATTGGCGACGTGGTCACACTCATCACCACGATCGCCGGGCAAACCAATCTGCTCGCGCTCAACGCCACCATCGAGGCGGCGCGCGCCGGGGAAGCCGGCCGCGGCTTCGCCGTGGTCGCCACCGAGGTGAAGATTCTGGCGACGCAGACCGCCAAAGCAACCGAAGCGATCAAAACGCAGATCGCCGAGATGCAGAACACGACCAAGGACTCGGTTGCCGCAATCAAGGAGATCAGCGTCACGATCGGCCGTATCTCGGAGATTGCCGCGACCATCACCGCAGCGGTCGACGCGCAGGGCGCCGCGACGCAGGAGATTGCTCACAACGTCGCACAGGCGGCGCAAGGCGCGGCGCAGGTGGCGACCAACATCACCGACGTGAACCACGATGCCGGCGAGACCGGCACGGCCTCAGCCAAAGTTCTGCAGGCGGCGCAATTCCTGTCGGGCGAGAGCCGCAAGCTCGAGCTCGAGGTGGAGAATTTCATCGACACCGTGCGCGCCGCCTGATTACGGGCTGCCCGGCTGTTCGACGGTGAGAATGGCGCAGCCCAAGCCGAGGCGCGATTGTCCGCGCCTTGCCCACCTCAGCCCGGGGATAACTTCGCCTGCCCGGGGATAGCCCCGATGCCGTCCTGCGCGGCGCGCATACCGCCAAGCAACGCCCCGGCGGCGGGCCCGGCATGGCCATGCTCGCGCATGCTCGGCTCCGAGGATCAGCGCTTCTACGAGCATGAACTGTGCGTCATGCGGCACGCGCATGCGCTAACGCAGCAAAATCAGCCTGTCCCTCATCCGCGCTATGCACCGGCCGCATGCCGCCTTAGGAATCGTTTCACATGAAACTCGGAAACGGGTCTTTTTTCGTCAACACTTAGCGCCTATATTCATCAGTGCCGGGGCAACCCGGCTATGGCGATAAATGGCCGTCGTAATAAACCTTTCGGACCCGGGGGCAGTACCCGGCGCCTCCACCCAAGCCCAGCGGGCATCATTCGCGCAAAGGGACTGGGCTTCGGCGGGGGCGAAATAGGATCGACGAGGGCGTAAAGGACGAACTTTTGCTCGGCATGGTACCGCCGTTATCGGGCCAAATCGTAGTTGCAAATGACAACTATGCTCCGGTTGCTCAGGCCGCGTAAGCGGTTT
>DATBZY010000026.1:0-21125 GCA_036512915.1 Pseudolabrys sp.
CGCGAACGAGGCGAGCGTGAGCCCGAAGGCCAGCGCCTCGCCCGGCTGCACGCGGCCCATCGGCACCGGACGGCGCGCGGTGCGCGTCATCACCGCATCGATGTCGGCGTCGTACCACATGTTGAGCGCGCCGGCGGCGCCGGCGCCGACCGCGATGCAGAGCAGCGCGGTGAAGGCGGTGAGCGGATGCAGCGAGCCGGGCGCGACCGCTAAGCCCACCAGCGCGGTGAATACCACCAGCGACATCACCCGCGGCTTCATCAGCGCGATGTAGTCGCCGACGCTGGCGAGGCTCGGCTCGGCAATACTTGACGCGACAAGACTTGGCTCGACAAGTCCAAGCCCGGCCCCGGCCGCGATCGGACTGCGGAAATCTGCGCCTTCGCTGATGAGCGACATGGGTTACGTACGCCTAAGCCCTATTTGATCCGCGGCAGCGTCTCGAACTGATGGAACGGCGGCGGCGACGACAGCGTCCATTCCAGCGTGGTCGCGCCCACGCCCCACGGATTGTTGCCGGCCACGCGCTTCTTCGCGAACGCCTCGATCACGCCGATGAAGAAGATGACCGCGCCCGCGCCCGCGATATACGCGCCGTAGGACGAGACCATGTTCCAGCCGTGGAACGCGTCCGGGTAGTCGATGTAGCGGCGCGGCATGCCGGCGAGGCCGAGGAAGTGCTGCGGGAAGAACGCCAGGTTCACGCCGATGAAGGTGACCCAGAAGTGCAGCTTGCCGATGGTCTCGTTGTACATGTAGCCGCTGATCTTCGGGAACCAGTAGTACCAGCCGCCAAAGATCGCGAACACGGCGCCGAGCGAGAGCACGTAGTGGAAGTGCGCCACCACGTAATAAGTGTCCTGCAGCACGCGGTCGACGCCGGCATTGGCCAGCACCACGCCGGTGACGCCGCCGATCGTGAACAGGAAGATGAAGCCCAGCGCCCACAGCATCGGGGTGCGGAACTCGATCGAGCCGCCCCACATGGTGGCGATCCAGGAAAAGATTTTCACGCCGGTCGGCACCGCGATCACCATGGTGGCCGCGATGAAATAGGCCTGCGCGCCGGTCGAGAGACCGACCGTGTACATGTGATGCGCCCACACCACGAAGCCGATGGCGCCGATCGAGACCATCGCATAGGCCATGCCGAGATAGCCGAACACCGGCTTGCGGCTGAAGGTTGCGACGATCTGGCTGATCATGCCGAAGCCGGGCAGGATCAGGATGTAGACTTCCGGATGTCCGAAGAACCAGAACAGATGCTGGTACAGGATCGGGTCGCCGCCGCCTTCGGCCGAGAAGAACGTGGTGCCGAAATTGCGGTCGGTGAGCAGCATGGTGATGGCGCCGGCCAGTACCGGCAGCGACAGCAGCAGCAGGAACACGGTCACCAGAATCGACCACACGAACAGCGGCATCTTGTGCAGCGTCATGCCGGGCGCGCGCATGTTGAAGATGGTAGTGATGAAGTTGATGGCGCCGAGGATCGACGAGGCGCCGGCGAGATGGATCGACAGAATTCCGAAGTCGACCGCCGGACCCGGATGGCCGCTGGTCGATAACGGCGCGTATAAAGTCCAGCCGGCGCCGACGCCGTTGGAGCCCGGCTCGCCTTCCACGAACATCGAGATGATCAGCAGCGAGAACGAGGCCGGCAGCAGCCAGAACGAGATGTTGTTCATGCGCGGGAACGCCATATCCGGCGCGCCGATCATCAGCGGTACGAACCAGTTGCCGAAGCCGCCGATCATCGCCGGCATGACCATGAAGAAGATCATGATCAGGCCGTGGCCGGTGACGAACACGTTGTATTCGTGCGGGGTCGGGAAGAACTGGATGCCTGGGTTCTGCAGCTCGAGCCGGATGCCCATCGACAGCAAGCCGCCGATCACGCCGGCCACGAGCGCGAACACCAGGTACATCGTGCCGATGTCCTTGTGGTTCGTGGAGTACACGAAACGCCGCCATCCGGTCGGATTCGGATGGTGCTCGTGGGCATCGTGTGTAGCTGCAGTGCTAGCCATCGCTATTGTCCCTCGACCCTTGTCGTTGTCGCCGTAACATTCTTGTGCATGATCTTTTCCGAAAACCGGTTCCCACTTTTCGGGATCATGCAGCAGCGTCAGTTCGAACCGCCGGCCGCGGCAACCGCAGTCGGACGAACGCTGTCATCGGTGGCGTATTTCTTCTTCGCCTGCTCGACCCAGGCCGTGTAATCCGTATCGCTCACCACATGGATGGCGATCGGCATGAAGGCGTGATCCTTGCCGCAGAGCTCGGAGCACTGGCCGTAATAGGTACCTTCGCGCTCGGCCTTGAACCAGGTCTCGTTGATGCGGCCGGGGATGGCGTCGATCTTGATGCCGAACGACGGGATCGCGAAGGAGTGGATCACGTCGGCGCCGGTGGTGAGCACGCGCACCACCTTGTTGACCGGCACCACCATTTCATTGTCGACCGCCAACAGCCGCGGCTGGCCCGACTTGAGATCCTTGTCCTGCACCATCAGCGAATCGAATTCGAACTTGTTGTCCGGATAGCTGTAGCTCCAGAACCACTGCTTGCCGGTCGCCTTCACCGTCACCTCGGCCTTCGGCGTGTTGAGTTGATAGAACAGCAGGCGGAACGAGGGCACCGCGATCGTCACCAGGATGAGGACCGGCACCACGGTCCAGATCATCTCGATGGTGGTGTTGTGCGTGGTGCGTGACGGCACCGGGTTGCTGCGGGCATTGAACTTCACCGCCACGATCACCAGCAGCGCCAGCACGAACAGCGTGATCGCCACGATCAGCCACAGCAGGTAATTGTGGAACCAGATGATGTCGTCCATCACCGGGGTGGCGCCCTGCTGCATGCCGAGCTGCCAGGGTTCCGGCTGCCCGGTCGCGGCCAGCGCCACGTCTCCGGCGAGAATGGTCACGCTCGTGACCACGAATGCGATCAACCGCTTAAGCACCAGCATTGTCGAATGCGCTCCCTCGACGAGAAAAACGGCCTAGATCAGGCCCCTTTTTGCCGCCCACCGCAGGCAAGATGTTCGGCTCGGCCCCGCTGAGCATGGCATATCGCCACGGGCGTGGCAGCTTGAGCGGTGCGGCGGGACGGGGGGAAATCCCGGCCTCTCAAACCACAATTCCGGGCCAGCCGCAATGCACCTCATTGGCGGTCGCATGCGGCAAACGGCGTATCCTGGGGACTATGCGGGCGCCGTATTTATGCCATGGCGGCAGCGCTTGGGATGGCCCGCCGCCGGCGCTTTCGCCATGCGGCTTGCTTGACAGGATCGGCCGGGCATGAGCCAACGGGAATGAATAAAATGCTGGCGGGAGAGCCGATTCGGCTACGGCCTGGGGGCCGCCGCGACCGCCTGCTAAGGGATTGAACGATGGGCATTTTCGGACAAGGCCGGCATGCGCTTGGAGGCCGGATTGGGCTTGCCGTTCTGGCGCTGGTGGTGACCATGGCGGTGCCCGCCGAGCGCGCCGCCGCCCAGGGCGCGGTCAAGTCGGTGCATAAGGACTGGCAGATCCGCTGCGATACCCCGCCCGGCGCTAAAGCTGAGCAATGTGCGCTGATCCAGAGCGTGACGGCGGAAGACCGCGCCAATGTCGGCCTGACCGTGATCGTGCTGAAAACCGCCGACGCGAAGAGCCGGCTGATGCGGGTGGTGGCGCCGCTCGGCGTGCTGCTGCCCTCAGGGCTAGGCCTCAAGATCGACCAGGCCGATATCGGCCGCGCCGGCTTCGTGCGCTGCCTGCCCAACGGCTGCATCGCCGAAGTGATCATGGACGACGAGCTGATCAAGAAACTGCGCACCGGCAAGGCCGCGACCTTCATCATTTTCCAGACGCCGGAGGAAGGCATCGGTTTTCCGATGAGCCTGACCGGCTTCGGCGAAGGCTACGACAAGCTGCCGTGAGCCGTCCCGCCCTCGCCTTCAACGCCTAATCCGTGGATACTGCAGCGCAATTTCGTGCGCAGGAGACTTCGCGGTGAAGCTTGGATTTGTCGGACTGGGGGCGATGGGGCAATTGATTGTCCCACGCTTGATGCAAGCCGGCCATAAAGTCACCGGCTGGAATCGTTCGCGCGCCAAGGCGGCAATGCTCTTAGAAGCCGGGATGCTCTGGGCCGAGACCCCGCGCGCCGTGGCCGAGCGTTGCGAGATCGTCTTCTCCATCGTGACCGACGCCAAGGCGGTGCAGGCGGTGGCACTCGGCCCCGACGGCATCATCGCCGGCATGCGTAAAGGCGGCATCTATATCGACATGAGCACGATCGAGCCGGAGATGAGCCGCGCCATTGCCGCGCAATTCGCCCAGGCCGGCTTGATCATGCTGGACGGCCCGCTGTCGGGCAGTCCGGTCACCGTCACGCAAGGCAATGCCTCGATCATGATCGGCGGCGACGAGGCCGCGTTCGAGCGCGCCAAACCCGTTTTGCTCGCGATAGGGCCGAAGGTGACGCGCATCGGCGGCAACGGGCTCGCCTGCCAGATGAAGATCGCGGTCAACTTGCTGTTGATGGTCGAGGTGATCGCGTTCGGCGAAGCGGTCGCCCTGGCCGAGAAGGGCGGCGTTGCGCGCGCGGTCGCGCTCGACGCCATGCTCAAGAGCGTCGCCGCCTCGCCGGTGCTGGGCTATCGCGGCCCGTTCATCCTCGACGGCCAGATGCCGGCGGTGCCGCTCGCCGACGTCACCTTGCAGCAAAAGGACATGCTGCTGGCGCTCAATCTCGGCCGTACGCTCGGCTCACCGGTGCCGCTCGCCGCCGCCGCCAATGAAATGATGAATGCCTGCCGCGGGCTTGGTATCGATGGCAACGATTTCGTGGTCGCGCATCAAGTCTATCGGCGACTTGGTGGGCAAGAATAAGTTTTGGGAGGACAAGCATGACGTCATCGGCTGAGAAATTCGGACGCGCTTTGGGCAAAGCCGTGAAGGGCGCGGCGGACGTCATGAACGCAGGCAAAAAAGACCCGGTCATGTACCGCACCAACTTGCGCGACGTGCCGAAGGTCGAGGGCCTCAAGCGCGACGACGGCTGGGTCGACATGCAGGTGCAATTCCTGATCGACAAGAAATCCGCCGACGCCGATCACGTGGTGGGCTGGACCGTGCTCAAGCCGGGCGCGCGCCATGAGAATCATCGCCATCACAATTGCGACGAGTTCTTCATCGTGCTGAAAGGCCACGGCATGATCTACACCGACAAGGGCGACACGCCGTCGGTCGAAGGCGACGTGGTCTATTCGCCGCGCGGCTGCTGGCACGGCTTCAACAACACCTCCAACGAAGATGTCGTGCTGGTGTGGGGCTGGATGGGCGCCGGCTCGATCGAGGCCTCGGGCTACGAGGTGCATCCGGAAAGCCATAAATGAGTCCCTGGGACCATCCGCTCATCAAGAAGGGCATGACCGCGCAACTGGCGACGCGGCGCGCGCGCATCGCCGCCGGCGAAAAGCCGCTCGGCTGGAAAGTCGGACTGGGCGCGCCCGCCACCATGCAAAAGCTCGGCCTGGCGGCGCCCATCGTCGGCTTCCTGATGCAGCGCGCACTCTTGCTGTCGGGTAGCACGCTGTCGCTCAAAGGCTGGCTGCGGCCGGTGGCGGAGCCGGAAATCGCCGTGCGCATGGCGAGCGATCTTGGCGCTGGCGCCACTGCCGACGCGGCGTTGGCGGCGGTGAAAGAAATCTTTCCGGCCATCGAACTGGCCGATCTCGATTCGGTGCCGACGCCGGACAATTTCGACACCGTGCTCGCAGGCGACATCTTCCAGCGCCATGTCGTGCTGTGCGGCAATACCCGCTTCGGCGGCGGCACAAGCGGCCTCACCTCGCGCGTGATCCGCCGCGGCACGGAAGCGGCGCGCAGCACCAATCCGGAAGCCCTGACTGGCAAGCTTCCCGATATCGTCGCGCATGTGGCGAACACGCTGGCCGCTTTCGGCGAGAAGCTTTCCGCCGGCGACGTCATCATCACCGGCTCGATCACGCCGCCGCTGATGCTCGAACCGGACGAGGATGAATTGACCCACGCGCTCGATCCGATCGGCGAGGTGTCGGTGGGGTTTTCGCGGGAGTGAGCGGCGTTCGTCGCGGCGTGCGGGGCGTCGGCCAGCAGACGTCTCGTCTCTTAGTCTAGAATAGAACAGCCCACCAGCTGAGCCGGCCTTTATGGGTTGCCGCAATGCGTCCGTTCGGTTTCGGATTTATTTTGGCCGTGATCTGGCTCGCGATCCCGCTCTATTGGGGTTGGATGCAGTTTAGTTTGTGGGGGCCAGCGGTTTGGATCGTGGTCGTCGTTGCAATTGCGGTTGTCACGGGCTGGCGGACAGCAGATCGCGGTCTGATCAGGACATGCTTGCAAGCGCTGTGTTTCGCAGTCATTGGCATTTTTCCGCTCTATTTTTTGGCTCGGCTTTTGTCCGGGTTAGTGAATTAAGCTGCGTCCGCCGCTGATGCTCGAACCGGACGAGGACGAATTGACCCACGCGCTCGACCCGATCGGCGAGGTGTCGGTGAGTTTTACGAGGGAGTGAGCGAACGTTTTTCGCGACGTGGGGCGGGAGCGGCTTCGATAAACGAAGCCGCGGTCATCGCGCTCAGGCCGTCGCCTCCGGATCAAACGCGACACCCATTCGGTGCGGTTCCTTTTTCCACGCAACCTTGCACGAACGGACTTTCATCTCGCCCTTGATTTCCAATTTGAAGGTATCGGGGATGCCGCGATGCTGACGAAGGTCAGACCTGCGCCGCCTTCGGAAATATCCGCCACCGTGCACATAATTGGCGGCGCGCCCGCCGCGATATAGATTACCGCGGCCCGGTTATTGCCGGACATGCGAGGTTGTTTCCGTTTGTCTACCGTCATGTCCGCGTCTTCTCGTTGCCGGAGTCGCCGGACTTTGCCGGTAATTTATTAAAAGCTTTACGGCGAATAGAGATGATATTCGTCGGCAATCTCATAAAATATTCCATATCTCCGGCCCGCCGAATGATCAAGACTTCCGCGTGCCGGCGCCGTCCCACCCACGCGCTCGACCCGATCGGCGAGGTGGCGGTGCTGTTTTCGAGAGAGTGAGCAGACGTTCGTCGCGTTCCTGGCCAACCCGCATCTGATTGAGCGATGGAAAGCCAACGCCGCGGTAAATGTGCCCGACATGAGCACGTTCTATACGCCGGGGCCAAAGGGCTACACGGATTATCCGGCGCTGACCGGATAACGGCAACGGGGGCTGACGAAAGGCGTGGGACGACAAGCTTGCACAAACGACGCACCTGGCCGCGAAGTTGGATTATAGGAGAGGCTGGCTGCGGTCCCCGCTACTGAAGAAGAATCCGTGATTCCCTGGTCCCACCTCGATACGGCACAAGTGCCCGGCGGCGGAGAACTCCGCCTGATGCGGCGCGGCGCCGAGTTCTCGATCAAGCTCGGCAGCAACGAGTTGATGAACAGCCGCCTCAGCGCAACCGAGCAGGCGCTCGCTACAATTGCTTGCGAGAAAATCCGCGCCCGCGCGCGGCCGCGGATTCTGATCGGCGGATTGGGCATGGGCTTCACGCTGCGGGCAGCCCTTGTCGTGCTCGGAAAGCAGGCCCAAATCACTGTCGCCGAGCTGGTGCCGGCGGTGGTGGCCTGGGCCCGCGGTCCGATGGCGACATTGTTCGGCGACAGCCTGACCGATCCCCGCGTGCGCATCAAAGAAACCGACGTCGGCGATCTGATCCGCCGGGCGCGGTCGGGATACGATGCAATCCTGCTCGACGTCGACAATGGGCCGGAAGGGATGACCCGCAAAGCCAATGATGGGCTGTATGATCGCGACGGACTAGCTGCCGCTTACATGGCGCTACGCCCTGGTGGCGTGCTGGCGATATGGTCGTCGCGACCCGATCCGAAATTCACGGCGCGGCTGCGCAAGACCGGTTTTGCCGTGGTCGAGAATCCCGTGCGGGCCAAGGGCCCGCAAGGCGGCGCGCAGCATTTCATCTGGACCGCGACGCGGGGCGTCGCCGCCAAATGAGGCAACCGCTCAGCGCACCTCGAACACCAGCTTGCCCTGCAGGTGGCGCGCTTCGCTGACGCGATGCGCATCGGCCGCGTCGGCGAGCTTGTAGCGGTGAATCGTCGGCGGACGCACCGCACCGGCATCGACCAGCGCCAGCATGCGCTCGAGATGCGCGCGATCGCGAATGACGTTTGGGCGTAAGGTCTCGACATCGTTGCGGGGCGGGCTAAATCCTTCCGGCGCCGGTGCGATCCACACCAGTTTGCCGCCGGGCTTTAGCACCGCGTAGCAGCCGGCGCGAACGCCGCCGCCGACGGTGTCGAACACCACTTCGCAGACCGGACCGATGGCCGTAAAATCTTCCGTGTTGTAGTCGATCACCTTGTCGGCGCCGAGGCCGCGCACATAGGGGTGGTTGCCGGCGCTGGCGGTCGTGACCACCGTGGCGCCGAGATGCTTGGCGAGCTGCACGGCAAAGCCGGCGACGCCGCCGGCGCCGCCCTGAATCAGAATGGTCTGACCCGCCTTGAGTTGCGCCGTGTCTTCAATGGCCGTGAGCGCGGTGAGACTGACGAGCCCCAGCGCCGCCGCCTCGGCGTGGCTTAGCGAAGCGGGCTTCATGGCGACAAGCGCGGCCTTGATGGCGATTTTTTCCGCGTAGGCGCCTTCAATGCCTTGCTCGGTCACGCCGAACACGGCGTCCCCGACGGCGAAATCGCTGACGCCCGCGCCGACGCTGCTGACCACGCCCGAAAAGTCGCGGCCAAGGACGTGAGGGAATTGACTGAGCCTGTAGCGCCCTGCTCCCAGCCGCACCTTGTAATCGGCGCCATTGACGCTGGCCGCGTGAATGTCGACCACCACGTCGCCGGGTCCAGCCGTCGGGTCGCCCGCCTCGCCGTAGCGCAGCATCTCCGGCCCGCCGTGGTTCATCAGTAGCACTGCCTTCATGCGCTTTCCTCCCATGAATGGTCTGGCCCGTTAATGGCCGGCCACGCATAAATCCGCAAGCTCGCGGTCGAGGCCGGACATGTATTGGCCCGGCCCGAAATCGCGTAAGGCCTCAAGACTGATTGTACGGTCGAGCGATTCCTGCTCCGCTTCCATGAGAACGCGGTATTGAAGCAATGCTGGGGATTTGTGATTTGCAATGAATTCATCGAGCATATCGAGAGCCTTGTCCGTCGGGTCGGCGAGAACAAGGGCCGGATTGCCGCTGTGGAATTTGCTGATCGGCCGCGTCAACTTAATCCTCATCAGCAAGGCATAACGATCTAGTTGCACGGCCACGTACTCGGCGACGCGGGCACGCTGCGCCGGCTGCTCGATCTCGATGAATTTCTTAACATCCGGATTGGCGCGAAGACGCACAAGCACCGCTTTCGCGCCCGCGCCCGCGCCCATGCGTGCGGCAAAGCTTGACTCGAATGCCGGCCGATCGACGGCGCCAGCGATCATCGCAAACGTCTGCGCACCTACGCGCAGTAGGATGGTGCGGGCGCGTTCGGCGATCTGATCCTTCTGGATTTCTTTTTTCTGCAGGCACGCCGCGTCGGCGCTTTCGCCGAGGACGGCCGCAAACTCGGCGACGATCAAACGTCCGTAGGGCTCGGCAAAGGCGGCGCTGACCAACTTGGCTGGTGGGGTATTGACCCCATCGAGCCGGACGCCCGAGGGCTTTTGCATCTGCGCGGTTGCCGGCACAGTTACTGTGGTCCACATGGCCAGAAACGTGATGAATGCGCGTCGTCTCATGACATAAATCCGCGGCCTATTGCTGGAAGAAAAATCGTCACGCCCGCTAGAATATCGGAAGACTATCACGCCGTGGAGTTGAGGGCAGTGACCTGCTTTGCGCTCAGAGGATCGCTAAATGCCAACGCAACTTCAATAGCATCGACCCTCGCCAAATCGCCCCGGACGCCTTATCTGATGCCCTGAGGGCGCCACCGGAGACAGTTTCATGGACCCAGCCATTTCCTCTTTGATCGACCGCGCCGGGCTCGAGCGCGGCAAGGTGCGCCAGTTGATCGGGCGCGGGCTGGACGGCGCCGACGACGGCGAATTGTTCCTGGAATATCGCCAGGCCGAAGTCCTGGTGTTCGACAATGGCCGCCTCAAGCAGGCGACCTACGACACATCGCAAGGCTTCGGCCTGCGCGCGGTCAAGGACGAAGCGATCGGCTATGCCCACGCCTCTGACTTGTCGGAAGGCGCGCTGGCGCGGGCCGCCGAGGCGGTGCGCGCGGTGAAAGGCGGCCACAGCGGCAAATACGCCGAGCCGCCCGGCCGCACCAACGCTAAGCTTTACGGCGACGACAATCCGCTGGGCGCGCAGGCCTTCGAAGCCAAAGTGAAATTGCTGGAGACCATGGATGCCTATGCGCGCGCCAAAGACCCGCGCGTGCGGCAAGTGACGGCGAGCGTCGCCGCCACCTGGCAGGTGGTGGAAATTCTGCGCGCCGACGGCGAGAGCTATCGCGATATCCGGCCGCTGGTGCGGCTCAATGTGTCGGTGGTCACCGGCGACGGCGACCGCCAGGAATCCGGCAGCTACGGGGTCGGCGGGCGCGAAGGCTATCAGCGCTTCATCGAGACCCATGCCTGGCAGAGCGTGGTGGATGAAGCCGTGCGTCAGTCGCTGGTCAATCTGGCCGCGGTGCCGGCGCCGGCCGGCGAGATGGACGTGGTGCTTGGGCAAGGTTGGCCGGGCGTGATGCTGCATGAAGCGGTCGGCCACGGCCTGGAAGGCGATTTCAATCGCAAGAAGACTTCGGCCTTTGCCGGCTTGCTGGGCGAGCGCGTCGCCGCCAAGGGCGTCACCGTGGTCGACGACGGCACCATGGCCCAGCGCCGCGGCTCATTGTCGATCGACGACGAAGGCACGCCGACCAGCCGCACCGTGCTGATCGAGGACGGCATTCTGGTCGGCTACATGCAGGACCGGCAGAACGCGCGGCTGATGAACATGAAGCCGACCGGCAACGGCCGGCGCGAGAGCCACGCGCATGTGCCGATGCCGCGCATGACCAACACCGTCATGCTGGCGGGCGCGCACGATCCGCAGGAGATCATCGCCTCGGTGAAGAACGGCCTCTATGCGGTCAGCTTCGGCGGCGGCCAGGTCGACATCACCTCGGGCAAATACGTGTTCCAATGCACCGAGGCCTACAAAATCGAGAACGGCAAAGTGGGGCCGCCGGTGAAGGGCGCCATGCTGATCGGCAACGGCCCCACCGACCTGCATCGCATCAGCATGATCGGCAACGACTTCGCGCTCGATCCCGGCATCGGCACCTGCGGCAAGAACGGCCAGGGCGTGCCGGTCGGCGTCGGCCAGCCCACGCTGCGGATGGATCGCATTACCGTCGGCGGCACCGGCTGAGGCTTTACGCGGCTATCTGACCACGCCGGAAATGCAGCACGGCTTGGGGCGCGGCCGCGTGAGCTTGTCTTTCAGATAACAGCGCGCGAACGGCGTGATATAGCCGGGCCGCACATAGGTCCAGGCGCGGCATTTGTTCTCAGCCTCGCAGGCCGCCTTGCAGGCGGCGCCGGACGGATCGGGCGTCGTGCCGAAATAGCGATAGTCGCCGCCGACGCGGTCGATGGAAAATTCGGTCGGCCCCTGGCGCGGCTCGATCACGCCGGCGCCGCGTACGCCCGACACGCAGCAATTGTCCTCCAGCCGCGCCGGCACTTGGTTTTTCAGCCAGCAGGTGGCGAGCGTATTGGCCGTGCGCGGATAGGAGAAGCTCCAGGCCCGGCAGCGCGCATCGCGTTCGCAGCGGGCGGCGCAGACCGCCGGGTCGCCGTTGCGGATCTGGAAGCTTAAGTAGTCGCCGCCGCGGCGATCGAAGCCGCTCTGCGCTTGCGCCGAACCGATCAACGCCACAACGGCCAGTGCGAGCGCGCCCCATAAACCGATGAGATACCGCATGCGCGCGTGCTCGACCTTGCAGGTCCGGTGACGTGACGCCCGGGCGGCATGTTATCGCACCCACCGGCACTCTGTCTTTGCGCAAAGTCTTTTTGCGCAAAGCCTTGCCGTAAAAAGAATGCGCCCGCCGGAGGGGCCGGCGGGCGCTGGATCCGGCCGCGCGAGGGGATGATCGCGGGCTGCGGATCGCGCGGCCGATGCGAGGGATCGGCCGTTTGGTTATATCGGCTGTCGTTGTGCGCGCGTCACGGCCCGCTGCACGCGGCGTTCGATCGCGCGCGCGCGCAACAGCGCGGTCGGGTCGTCCCAGAACGGCGCGGAGAAGGCGTCGCGCACATCGGCGCGGGTGAGGCCGATATCGGCCAGCATGCGGCGGTCGAGCCCGGCCAATTGGCTGGCCTGGCGGCGGTGGCGGCGAGCGCCAGCAGCGAAGCCAACGCGCGCACCAGCGTGCCGGCGGCGATGGGCAAGACCGGGATATTTGCGCTCATGTCAGTCTCCATTCGGTTCGCGGATTGAGGGCCCAATTCGCCCCGAACCGCGCACCGCAACCACCCGAAAGCCCCACCCGAAACCTCTGCACCAACCCATATTGCAGCGCAGGGATTGATTAGTGAAACGAATGTTTTTAATCTGATCGATCAGTAATGGTGATACGGCATATAGTCCCGAAAAGTGGGAACCGGTTTTCGGAAAAGACTATGCGCAAACAAAATTGCCCTCCGGCCAAATCCGCCGGCTTTCGAGGACAGAGCCCATGACCGCGCTGCTCGACGTCGACCAATTGCGCAGCTTCATCGCCATCGCCGAGACCGGCAGCTTCACCAAGGCGGCCGAGGTGGTGAACAAGACCCAGTCCGCCGTGTCGATGCAGATGAAGCGGCTGGAGGAGCGCCTGGAGCGGCCGATCTTCGCGCGCGACGGCCGCGCCTCCAAGCTCACCGAGGACGGGGCGCGGATACTCGATTACGCGCGCCGCATTGTCAAGCTCAACGTCGAGACCATCGCCGCCTTCTCCGACGCCGAACTGTCCGGCCGCGTGCGGCTGGGCGTGCCGGACGATTACGCCGACCGCTATCTGCCGGAGATCATGGCGCGGTTTTCCCGCGCCTATCCCGGCGTCGAGCTGACGGTGATCTGCGAGCCGTCGGTCGATCTGCTCGAGCGCATCGACGGCAACGAGATCGATCTCGCCATCGTCACCAACTGCGAGAGCAAGCGCGCCTCGGAAACCTTCCGGCGCGAGCGGCTGCTGTGGGTGACCTCGAATCGGCACTCGACGCATCTGGAGGAGCGCATGCCACTGGCGCTCGGGCGGCCGACCTGCAGTTGGCGGCGCATTGCGGTCGAGAAGCTGGAATCGATCGACCGGCCGTTTCGCGTGCTGTATTCGAGCTCGAATGCCGGCGCGGTGGCCGCCGCCGTGCTCGCCGGGCTGGCAGTGTCGGTGCTGCCGGAGTCAGGCCTGCGCCCCGGCATGCGCGTACTCAGCCCGGCGGAAGGTTTCCCCGAACTGCCGAGCTGCCGCATCGGGCTGGTGCGCAACGCGCATGAAACATCGGCGCTCGCCGACGCGCTCGCCGAGCACATCGTGTCCTCGCTCGACAATTTGTCGGAAGCGCAGGCGGCGGAGTAGTTCTCTTTACCTCTCCCCGCATTGCGGGGAGAGGTCGACCCGCCGGAGCTATAGCGAAGGCGGGTCGGGTGAGGGGCGATGCAGAGCGCTGCAACGAACGCCCCCCTCACCCGGCTCGCACCAACGGTGCTCGCCACCCTCTCCCCGTAAACGGGGAGAGGGAAAACTCAATACGCGTATTCCTCGAAAATCGGCTCGACCGAGCCGTTCCACGCGCCGTGGAATTTCTCCAGCAATTCCTCCGCCGGCGTGATGCCGCGGGCGATCGATTCCTCGAGCGGGCGCAGATAGCGCGTCTCGTCGCGGCCGTTGCGATCGAGATACTTGCGGCGGGCGAGCCCGTGCGCGGCGAACCGCAGCGTCTCCTGCGCCAGCGTGAGCACGTTGCAGCCGCGGATTTCCGCCCGGAAGCCGAGTTTGGGTACGTCGTCGCGCAGCTTTTGCCGCTCCTGCGCGCTCCAATCCTTGACCATGTCCCAGCAGGCGTCGAGCGCGTCGTCGTCGTACAGCAGACCGACCCAGTAGGCCGTGAGCGCCGGCAGCCGCCGCCACGGCACGCCGTCGGAACCGCGCATTTCCAGATAGCGCTTGAGCCGCACCTCGGGAAAAATCGTGCTCAGGTGGTTGGCCCAGTCGGAAATCGTCGGCCGCTCGCCCGGCAGATCGGCGAGCTTGCCGGCAAAGAAATCGCGGAACGACTTGCCGGCGACATCGATGTAGCAGTCGCCGCGCTTGATAAAATACATCGGCACGTCGAGCGCATAATCGACGTAAGCCTCGAAGCCCATGCCGTCGTCGAACGCCCACGGCAGCATGCCGGAACGGTTCGCATCGGTGTCGCGCCAGATTTCCGAGCGGAACGACAGGAAGCCGTTCGGCTTGCCTTCGGTGAACGGCGAATTGGCGAACAGCGCGGTCGCCACCGGCTGCAGCGCCAGCGCCACACGCATCTTCTTCACCATGTCGGCTTCCGAGGCGAAGTCGAGGTTGGCCTGCACGGTGCAGGTGCGATACATCATATCGAGGCCGAGCTTGCCCACCTTCGGCATGTAATTCGTCATGATGCGGTAGCGGCCCTTCGGCATCACCGGCATGTCGGCGCGGCGCCAGTTCGGCGTCATGCCGAGGCCGAGGAAACCGATCCCTAAAGGCTTCGCCACTTCGCGCACTTGCGCGAGATGCGCCATCAGCTCCGAGCAGGTCTGATGCACAGTCTCGACCGGCGCGCCGGAGAGCTCGAACTGGCCGCCCGGCTCGAGCGAAATGGCGCCGCCGTGCGTGACGTCGAACATGCCGATGATGTTGTCGCCCTCCATGATCGGCTCCCAGCCGAGCAGGTCGTGCATGCCTTCGAGCAGCGCGCGGATGCTGCGCGGGCCGGCATAGGGCACCGGGCGGTGGTCGTTCACGGTGAAGGCAAATTTCTCGTGCTCGGTGCCGACGCGGAATTGCGCCTTCGGCTTGCAGCCCGCTTCGAGCCAGGCGACGAGTTCGTCGCGCGTCTCGATGGGGGTCATGTCGATCTGGTCACGAGCCATGCAAGCGTCCGGCTACTTTTTGAAAAAGGGCCGCGACCTTAAACATGGGTTGCCGGAAAGGGCAATGCGAGAGCCGTCAGGCCAGCCGGCGGGCGGCGGCGAACAGGCCCCCCGAAGGCGACCACCCGGCAAGCTGCAGGGAGCCTCACAGCCGCGTGGCGGCGGCGGCGCCCGGTTTGGCGCCGCGCTCGTACCAATTGCGGCTGCGGTTGACGATCGCGACCACCGACAGCATCACGGGGACCTCGATCAAGACACCGACGACGGTCGCCAAGGCGGCGCCGGAATTGAAGCCGAACAGGCTGATCGCGGCAGCAACGGCGAGCTCGAAAAAGTTGCTGGCGCCAATGAGGGCCGACGGACCAGCTACGCAATGCTGCTCGCCGGCCATCCGGTTCAGCAGATAAGCGAGGCCGGCATTGAAATAGACCTGGATCAGAATCGGCACCGCCAGTAGAACGATCACCAGCGGCTGGGCGAGAATCTGGTCGCCCTGAAAGCCGAACAGCAGGACAAGCGTCGCCAGCAGCGCGACCAGCGACAGCGGTTGCAGCTTGCCCAGCAGGCCCGCGAGTGCGGCCGGACCGCCGGAGGTCAGCACGCGCCGGCGCAGCAATTGCGCCACCAGCACGGGCACCACGATGTAGAGCACGACCGAGAGCACCAGCGTGCCCCAGGGCACCGTGATCGCGGATAAGCCCAGCAGGAGCCCGACGATCGGCGCAAAGGCGAACACCATGATGCTGTCGTTGAGCGCCACTTGCGACAACGTGAAGTGCGGTTCGCCTTTGGTCAGGTTGCTCCAGACGAACACCATCGCGGTACAGGGCGCTGCCGCCAGAATGATCAGCCCGGCGATGTAGGAATTGATCTGATCGGGCGGCAAATATGGCCGGAACAGGTATCCGATGAACAGCCAGCCGAGCGCGGCCATCGAAAACGGTTTCACCGCCCAGTTGATGAACAAAGTGACGCCGATCCCGCGCCAATGCTCGCGCATCCTTGCGAGCGCGGCGAAATCGATCTTGACCAGCATCGGAATGATCATCAGCCAGATCAGCGCCGCGACCGGGAGATTGACGCGCGCCAGCTCGGCGCTGCCGATCGCATGAAAGACTTGCGGCATGAGATGGCCAAGCGCGATGCCGGCCACGATGCAGAGCGCGACCCAGACGGTCAGATAACGTTCAAACGTCGACATGG
This sequence comes from Pseudolabrys sp., assembly GCA_036512915.1. Lineage (GTDB taxonomy): Bacteria > Pseudomonadota > Alphaproteobacteria > Rhizobiales > Xanthobacteraceae > Pseudolabrys. The sequence continues at coordinate 16,334 of DATBZY010000026.1, forward strand.
CTGGCCATTTCCGTCGCACCCTCGCCGCGGCCGATCACTTTCAGCCGCGCGGTCAGCACCAGGCGGTCGAGCTTCGCCAGCCGCAGCGCCAGAAACAAATCGATGCGGCGCTTGAGCATGCGATAGGCGTCCTTGAACGCCAGCGCGGTCTCGGCCAGCGTGCCGGTGGCCGCGGCCGGATCGGGAATGCCCCAATGCGCGGTGATCGGCTGGCCCGGCCACAGCGGACAGGATTCGCCGGCGGCGTTGTCGCAGACGGTGAACACGAAATCGAGCTCGGGCGCGCCGGCCCGCGCGAACTCGGCCCAGGATTTCGAGCGCAGGTTCGATGTGTCGTAACCGGACGCGCGCAGCAGATCGAGCGCGTAGTGGTTAACCGCGCCCTTGGGTTGGCTGCCGGCGCTGAAGGCGCGGAAATGTCCGCGCGCCTGCTTGTCGAGGATCGCTTCGGCCATGATCGAACGCGCCGAATTGCCGGTGCACAGGAACAGCACGTTGTAGACCCGATCAGCCATTGACCGTCTCCTTGCGCGCCGGCGCGCAACACGACGCAGCGAAATCATCGACCACCGGTGCGCATATTTCCGGCCGGCCGCCGCAGCAATCGCGCAGCATGAAATCGATCAGGCCGCGGAAACCGTCGAGGTTGGCGCGGTAATTCATCGAACGGCCCTCGCGCGTCACCGCGATCAACCCGCCGCGCATGAGGGCGGCGAGATGCGTGGACATGGTGTTGTGCGGCACCTTGCAGAATTGCGCGATTTCACCCGCCGGCAGTCCTTGCGGGTGCGCGGCGACCAGCTTGCGGAAGGCTTTCAGCCGCGTCGGCTGCGCCAATGCTGCGAAGGCGGCTTGCGATTTTTTAGCGTCCATGTGTCGAGACATATCGACATGATATGACGACGAGATGACGGGAGGCAAGGATTCTTCTTTCGGGAAGCGCGTGCCGCCACCTTCGCGTGATTGTTCAGTTTTGTTCTTTAGCTCTGCAGCGACATGCTTTATTGATTTGCGCAATGACGCAGTTCACTCCCCACCAGGACGACGCCCTCAAAGCGGTCGCGGATTGGCTCAAGGCCAAGCCGGGCACCGGCAATACGCCCCAGGTGTTCCGCCTGTTCGGCTATGCCGGCACCGGCAAGACCACGCTCGCCAACCACATCGCCGAGGACGTCGACGGCGAGGTGAAGTTCGCCGCCTTCACCGGCAAGGCCGCTTCGGTGATGCGCGGCAAGGGCTGCCGCGGCGCCTCCACCATCCACAGCCTGATCTACCGGGCGCGCGAGAGCGGCGAGGAAGTGCCGAACTTCGACCTGTGGGACGAGGCGCCGGCTTCCAAGGCCGAGCTGATCATCATCGACGAATGCTCGATGGTGGACGCCGAGCTCGGTCGCGACCTGCTGTCGTTCGGCGTGCCGCTTTTGGTGCTGGGCGACCCGGCGCAATTGCCGCCGATCCAGGGCGGCGGATTTTTCACCGAAGTCGAGCCGGACGTGATGCTCACCGAAGTGCACCGGCAGGCGCGTGACAATCCGATCGTGCGGCTGTCGATGGACATTCGCGCCGGCGACTATCTCGAGCCCGGCCGCTATGGCGAGAGCGAAGTCGTGCGTAAAGCCGATCTCGATCCGCAGCGCGTACACAATGCCGACCAGGTGCTGGTCGGGCGCAACGCCACGCGCCGCGCCTACAACATCCGCATGCGCGAGCGGCGCGGGTTTACCGAGACAATGCCGTCGGCCGGCGACAAGCTGGTTTGCCTGCGCAACAACCGCAAGAAGGGCCTGTTCAACGGCGGGCTGTGGAGCGTGAAGGAGCGCGGCGGGCGCAAGAGCGGCATCATGACCATGCGGCTGTTGCCCGACGACGAGACCGCCACCCGCGGCGTGAAAGTGTCGGTGCGGCCGGAATGCTTTACCGGCGGGATCGAGCAGATCGATTGGCAGCGGCGCAAGCCCTACGACGAATTCGACTACGGCTATGTGCTCACCGTGCACAAGGCGCAAGGCTCGCAATGGGACGACGTGGTGCTGTTCGACGAGAGCTTCGCGTTTCCCGACAGCCGCGAGCGCTGGCTCTATACCGGCGTGACGCGCGCGGCGAAGCAGCTCACCGTGGTGGTTTGATCGCCGTGGTTTTCCAGCGCGCGAGCGGCAGTGCCATAAGCGCAATTGCCGTGAACGCCGCGCCAGCGAGGAACGTGCCACTCGGTCCGGCGACGTCCCACAGGGCTCCGGCGACGACGCTGGCGGCCAGCATGGCGACGCCACTCACCAGGTTGAACACGCCGAAGGCGGTGCCGCGCAATTCCGCCGGCGCGGTGTCAGCGACCAGCGCCGCGAGCAGCCCTTGCGTCAGACCCATATGCAGGCCCCACAGTGCGGCGCCGGCCATGACGCCGGTCACGTTTCCAGCAAACGCAAGAACAAGATCGGCGAGGATCAGAATGGCGAAGCCGGCGGTCAGCAGACCATAACGGCCAATCCGGTCGGACAGCACACCGGTGGGCCATGCCGAGAGCGTGTAAACGACGCTCATCACGACCATCACCGCTGGCACGATAGCAAGCGGCAAGCCGACCGACTGCGCGCGCAGCAGCAAGAAGGCTTCGCTGAATCGCGCCAGCGTGAAGATCGCTGCGACGCCGACGATCACCCAATAGGCCGCGCCGAGCCGTGCCAGCTCGGCGCGGGCGAGCGGCGCGCGCACGGTCCGCAGGCCGGGCGGCCGTTCCGGCTCGCGCACGCCGAACACGATGATCGCCACCGAAACAAAGGCCGGGATCACCGCGATCCAGAACACCGCCGTGAAATCGTTCGCCAACGCCGCCATGCAGACGATCGCCAGCAGCGGCCCGAGCACCGCGCCGACGGTGTCGAGCGACTGGCGCAGGCCGAAGGCATTGCCGCGCAGATCGGCGGGCGTGAGATCGGCGATCAGCGCATCGCGCGGCGCGCCGCGGATGCCCTTCCCCAGCCGATCGACGAAACGCGCCGCCACCAGCCAACCGATACTCGATGCCAGTGGGAACACCGGCTTGGTGAAGGCGGCGAGGCCGTAACCGATTGCGGCGAGCAGCTTGCGCTTGCCAAGATAATCACTCAGCACGCCCGAGAATATCTTAGTGATCAAGGCCGTTGCTTCGGCGATGCCTTCGATGATGCCGACGGTCAGCGTCGAGGTGCCAAGCACGGTCACCAGATAGAGCGGCAGCAGCGCATGGATCATCTCTGACGACAGATCCATGAACAACGACACCAGCCCCAGCATCCAGACGCCGCCGGGGATCTCGCGCCAGCGAAAAAGTGAGCGGGAACCGTTCATCATCAATGACAGCTTACACCCCGATCATCTCATTCGCAGCCAGCAGCCGAGCGCACGACAGGCGATGATCGAGATCGCGATCCAGACGGCGCTACGCAGCGCCAAGGCCGCTACGGTGCGCATTCCATAGGCGCCACCGCCCAGGATGTGCACCCCGAAAGCCGCTGCAACGAGAACCGTCGCCGCTGCGATCGCGAGTGCCAGCAACGCCGCCCACCGGCGCCAAAGCATGAGCCCGGCACCGGCGACGATATAGGCGAAGCCGGCGATGAAGTTGAACCACAGGACAAATGGCACATAAGCGCCGGCGGCTGCGCGCGCAGCATCGTTGCCGAACAGCACCTGCCCTCCCGACAGGACGGTCGCTACGCCGAACACGATCGCAATGCCACCGGCGAGCCATGCCCACCATGGCCGTCTGTCGTCCCGATAGGTGCCGCTCGCCATGATTGGTCACTCCGCGAAGCCGTCAGGGAAGCCGAACAGCATGCGCTCCCCCTTGATCGAGAGCATTTTGCGACGAAATGGTAATGGGCTCGCCGTATAAAATTCTATCAAATCAAGGAGCTAGAGCGCGTCTCCGATTCAACTGAACCAGGACGCGCGGCAGGTCAGCAGCGTTGCGGCTCACGCCGCCTCTTTCCGCCGTCCCGGCGCGAAGCGCTGATAGAAGCCCTCGTTGCGCTCGGCCATGTCGATGAGCAGCTTGGTGGGCGCAAAGCGCGCGCCGCACTTGGCTTCCAGCTTGCGGCAGAGCTCGACGAAGCGCTTCGTCCCCATCATGTCGATCCACGACAGCGTGCCGCCGGAATAAGGAGCGAACCCGAAGCCGAGAATCGAGCCGACATCGGCCTCGCGCACGTCGGTGAGCACCTTTTCCTCGAAGCAGCGCGCGGTCTCCAGCGCCTGCATCGCCAGCAGCCGGTTCTTGAGCTCGGCCACGTCGATGCCGTCGGGATCGAGCTTGGTGGGCTGCAAGTCGGCCAAGCCCGGCCACAGTTTCTTTGGGCCTGTTTGCGGATAATCGTAGAAGCCCTTGCCGTTCTTGCGGCCGAAGCGGCCGCGCTTCTCGACCATCTCTTCCAGCAATGCCTTCTGGCGCGGATCGATCGCGGCCGCGCCCAGATCGGCTTCGGTCGCTTTCAAGATTTTCCAGGCGAGATCGACCGCGACCTCGTCATTGAGCGAGAGCGGGCCGACCGGCATGCCGGCCATGCGGCCGACATTCTCGATCATCGCCGCCGGCACGCCTTCCGCCAGCATCAGATGGCCTTCGCGGATGTAAGTGCCGACCACGCGCGAGGTGTAGAAGCCGCGCGAATCGTTGACGACAATCGGCGTCTTGCGGATCGCGCGCACGTAATCGAGCGCGGCGGCGAGCGCCTTGTCGCCGGTCTGCTTGCCGAGAATGATCTCGACCAGCATCATGCGATCGACCGGCGAGAAGAAATGGATGCCGATGAAGCGT
>DATBZY010000027.1:0-3309 GCA_036512915.1 Pseudolabrys sp.
ACGCAAGCCTGCAAGGCGCTCAAGGACGAGGGCTACCGGGTCATCCTGGTGAACTCCAATCCGGCGACGATCATGACCGATCCCGATCTCGCCGACGCCACCTATATCGAACCGATCACGCCGGAGATCGTCGCCAAGATCATCGAGAAGGAGCGCCCCGACGCGCTGCTCCCCACCATGGGCGGGCAGACCGCGCTCAACTGCGCGCTGTCGTTGCGCAAGATGGGCACGCTGGAGAAATTCGGCGTCAAGATGATCGGCGCCACCGCCGACGCCATCGACAAGGCCGAGGACCGCGAGCTGTTCCGCGAGGCGATGACCAGAATCGGGCTGCCGACGCCGCGCTCGCATCAGGTCAAGACGCTGGCGCAGGCGCTCGACGCGCTCGACGACATCGGCCTGCCGGCGATCATCCGTCCGTCATTCACGCTCGGCGGCACCGGCGGCGGCATTGCCTACAACAAGTCGGAATTCATCGAGATCGTCGAGGGCGGCATCGACGCCTCCCCCACCAGCGAAATTCTGATCGAGGAATCGGTGCTGGGCTGGAAGGAATTCGAGATGGAGGTGGTGCGCGACAAAAACGACAATTGCATCATTATCTGCTCGATCGAGAACGTCGATCCGATGGGCGTGCACACCGGCGACTCGATCACCATCGCGCCGGCGCTCACGCTCACCGACAAGGAATACCAGATCCTGCGCGACGCCTCGATCGCGGTGCTGCGCGAGATCGGCGTGGAGACCGGCGGCGCCAACGTGCAGTTCGCGATCAACCCGGTCGACGGGCGGCTGGTGGTGATCGAGATGAATCCGCGGGTGTCGCGCTCGTCCGCCTTGGCCTCAAAGGCCACCGGTTTCCCGATCGCCAAGGTTGCCGCCAAGCTCGCGGTCGGCTACACCTTGGATGAAATTGCCAACGACATCACCGGCGGCGCCACGCCGACCTCGTTCGAGCCGACCATCGACTACGTGGTCACCAAGATCCCGCGCTTCGCCTTCGAGAAATTCCCCGGCGCCTCGAACACGCTCACCACCTCGATGAAGTCGGTGGGCGAGGCCATGGCGATCGGCCGCACCTTCCAGGAGAGCTTGCAGAAGGCGCTGCGCTCGCTGGAGACCGGGCTCACCGGCCTCGACGAGATCAGAATCGAGAGCTTCGATCCGGCCAAGGGCGTCGACGACCCCGACAACAAGAGCGCCATCCGCGCCGCGCTCGGCACCCCGACGCCGGACCGGCTGCTTATCGTCGCGCAGGCCATGCGGGTCGGCGCCAGCGACGAACTGATCCACAATGCCTGCCGCATCGATCGCTGGTTTCTCGCCGAGATCCGCGCGTTGGTGGAGATGGAAGCCGAGATCAAGGCCAAGGGCCTGCCCGCGACCGCCGGCGCCTTCCGCCGGCTCAAGGCCATGGGATTTTCCGATACCCGCCTCGCCAAGCTCACCGGCACGGCGGCCGAAACCGTGATGCAAAAACGCCGCGCGCTCGGCGTGCGCCCGGTGTTCAAGCGCATCGACACCTGCGCCGCCGAATTCGCCGCGCCCACCGCCTACATGTATTCGACCTACGCGACGCCGTTCGCGGGCCGAGTCGCCGACGAGGCGCGGCCTTCGACCAAGAAGAAAGTCATCATCCTCGGCGGCGGGCCCAACCGCATCGGCCAGGGCATCGAATTCGATTACTGCTGCTGCCATGCCGCCTTCGCGCTGAAGGAGGTCGGTTACGAGACCATCATGGTCAACTGCAATCCGGAGACGGTGTCGACCGACTACGACACCTCCGACCGGCTGTATTTCGAGCCGCTCACGCCCGAGGACGTGCTGGAGATCATCGACGCCGAACGCAGCAACGGTACGCTGCACGGCGTTATCGTGCAGTTCGGCGGCCAGACGCCGCTCAAGCTCGCCGAACATTTGGAGAAGGCCAAGGTGCCGATCCTCGGCACCTCGCCGGACATGATCGACCTCGCCGAGGATCGCGACCGCTTCAAGCAGTTGTTGGACAAACTCAAGCTGCGCCAGCCGCAGAACGGCATCGCCACCTCGCCGGGCGCGGCGCGCGCCATCGCCGACAAGATCGGCTACCCGGTGGTCATCCGTCCGTCCTACGTGCTGGGCGGACGTGGCATGGAAATCGTGCGCGACCCGGCGCAACTCGATCGCTACGTCGCGCGCCTCGCCGCCACGCTCGACAAGCCGTCGGAGCTGGTGGTGTCGAACAAGAGCCCGCTGCTGATCGACCGCTATCTGTCCGACGCCACCGAAGTGGACGTCGACTGCCTGGCCGACGGCAAGGACACTTTCATCGCCGGCATCATGGAGCACATCGAGGAAGCCGGCATCCATTCCGGCGATTCCGCCTGCGCGCTGCCGCCGCATTCGCTCGACGAGAAGACGATCGCCGAACTGGAACGGCAGACCCGCGAACTCGCGCTCGCGCTCAATGTCGGCGGGCTGATGAACGTGCAATACGCCATCAAGGACGGCGATATCTACGTGCTGGAGGTTAATCCGCGCGCCTCGCGCACGGTGCCGTTCGTCGCCAAGGTGATCGGCCTGCCGGTCGCCAAGATCGCATCGCGCATCATGGCCGGCGAGAGCCTGGCCAGCTTCAATCTGAAGCCGAGCCGCTTTAAGCACCGGGCGGTGAAGGAAGCGGTGTTCCCGTTCGCGCGCTTCCCCGGCGTCGATACCGTGCTGGGACCGGAGATGAAATCCACCGGCGAGGTGATGGGGATCGACGGCTCGTTCGAGATCGCCTTCGCCAAGAGCCAGATCGGCGGGGGAACCAACCTGCCCCGCAGCGGCACGGTGTTCGTTTCGGTCAGGGACGCCGACAAGCCGCGCATCCTGCCGGCGGTGCGGCTGCTCGCTTCACTGGGCTTCAAGACCATCGCCACCTCGGGAACCCAGCGCTATCTCGCCGAACAGGGGGTGGAAACGGCCAAGATCAACAAGGTGTTGGAGGGCCGGCCCCATATCGTCGATGCCATCAAAAACGGCGGAGTTCAGCTGGTTTTCAACACCACCGAGGGGACCGCGGCGCTGGCCGACAGCCGCTCCCTGCGCCACGCCGCCCTCTTGCATAAAGTGCCGTACTATACCACTCTTTCCGGTGCCGTCGCTGCGGCGCAGGGCATCAAGGCCTATCTCGGGGGCGACCTGGAGGTGCGTACGCTGCAGAGCTACTTCAGCAGCCGGACCTGAGGGCGTTTCCCGAACGGTCTTGCCAAGGCAAATGGCGGCGCGCGTGAGGCCGGGAATTTCACGGTCGCGATACAGGTGACGCTGGTCGCGGTCGGGGTT
>DATBZY010000028.1:0-2308 GCA_036512915.1 Pseudolabrys sp.
GGTGGCCGAGCACACCATCGCGCTGATGCTGGCGGCCGCGCGCGACATCGCGCGCATGGACCGCGAGGTGCGCGCCGGCACCTGGACGCCGCAGGAGGGCGTGCAGTTGCTGGGCAAGACGCTGGGCGTGATCGGGCTCGGTGGCATCGGCTGCGAAGTCGCACGCATCGGCAAGGGCATCGGCATGGAGGTGATCGGCTGGAATCGTACGCGCCGCGCCGGCGTGCCGCTCGCCGATCTCGACACGCTGCTGGCGCGCGCCGATGTGGTGTCGATCAACCTCACGCTCAACGACGAAACCCGCGGCTTCCTGAGCAAGGACCGCATCGCGCGCATGAAGCCGGGCGCCATTCTGATCAACACCGCGCGCGGCGCGCTGGTGGACGAAGCCGCCCTCATCGCCGCGCTGCAAAGCGGCCACATCCGCCATGCCGGGCTCGACGTGTTCCACGCCGAGCCGCTGAAGCCCGATCATCCGCTGGCCAAGATGCGCAACGTGACGCTGACTTCGCACGCCGCTTTCCGCACGCTGGAAGCCTCGATGACGCTGCTGCGGCGGGCGATCGATATCGTGAAAACACTTAACTAGTCATTCCGGGACGCGCCGAAGGCGCGGGCCCGGAATGACAATGATCTAGTAATACCCCGGCGTGCCGCCGCCATCGATGGCGATCGCGGTACCGTGGATGTGGCGCGCCCGCGCGCTGCACAGAAACACCGCCAACGCGGCCACGTCTTCCGGCTGGCCGATGCGGCGCAAGCCGCTCTTGCTCAGCGCCTCGGCACGCACCTGCTCCACAGTCTTGCCCTGCGCCTTGGCGAATTGCTGCGCGAGCTGCTCGTTGCGTTCGGTCTGCGTCTGCCCGGGGTGAATGACGTTGATATTGACGTCGTCGCGGTTGCCGAGCGCGGTGAGGCCCTTGGCGAAATTCGCCATCGCCGCGTTGACCGCGCCGCCGATCAGGAATTCCGGCCCCGGCGTGCGCGCGGCACCGCCGACGATATTCATCACACTGCCGTGCGCTTGCTTGAGCAGCGGCCAGAACAGCCGCGTCAGCCGCACCGCGGCGTGGAACTTGAGCGCGAAGCCGTCGGTCCAGGCCTCGTCCGGCTGCTCGAAGAACTTGCCGCCCTTGGTGGCGCCGGCACAATTGACCAGCACGTCGCAGCGCTTGAAACGCTCATTGACGCGTGTGAACACCTGCTCGCAAGCCTCAAGCGTGCGCAGATCGCCGGCAATGGTCATCGGCTCCGGGCCGCCCGTGGCGGCAACCACTTTCGCCGCTTCGGCGAGATTGGCCGCGCTCGATGCCGCCAGCACGGTCTGCGCGCCCTCGCGCGCAAACGCCACCGCGATGGCCCGGCCGATGCCGCGACTGCCCCCGCTGACAACGACGACTTTTCCTTCGAATTCCGGCGGCATAGGCGCCTCCCCTGATTTTGTGCAGGCTTTATACGCGGCCAGCGTGAAGACCGCGAGCGGATCGGGCGCGCCTCGCATTGACCTGCCCCGTTTCCCGGTCACAATAAGAAAAAACGGTCGGGAGGAAACGTGAAGCCGGCGCCATTCGCCTACAAAAAGGTGCGCACGCTCGAGGAAGCGGTCGCGCTGTTGGCTGAGCATAAGGACGCTCGGCTGCTTGCCGGTGGCCAGAGCCTGATCGCTACGCTCAATATGCGGCTATCGGCGCCCAGCCTGCTGATCGACATCAACGGCATCGGCGGCCTTGACGGCATCGCGCACAAGGGCGGCACGGTCGAGATCGGCGCGCTGGTGCGTCATGCGCAGGCCGAACGTTCCGAAACCATTGCCAAGCATGCGCCGCTGCTCGCGCGCGCCTTGCCGCATATCGGCCATGCCGCCATCCGCAACCGCGGCACGCTGGGCGGCTCCATTGCGTTTGCCGATCCGGCCGCCGAATTTCCGGCCTGCCTGATGGCGCTCGACGGCGAGGTGGACGTGACCGGCCCCAAGGGCAAGCGCACCGTCAAAGCGCCGGATTTCTTCAAAGGCCTGTTCGAAACGGCACTGGGGCCGCAGGACGTACTCACCGCCATCCGCGTTCCCGCTGCCAGCAAAGATTCGCGCGTCGGCTTCGCGGAGCTGGCGCGCCGGCACGGCGACTACGCGATTGTCGGCTTGGCGGCGAGCGCGCGCGCCGACGGCAAGGGCAATAATTCAAGGTTGGCCGATGTGCGGCTGGCTTTTTTCGGCGTCGGCGCAACGCCGCTGCGGGCGAAGAAAGCCGAAGCCGCGCTGGCGGAGGGCAATGTGGATGCCGCCGTCGCTGCGCTCGACCTCGATCCG
>DATBZY010000029.1:0-4825 GCA_036512915.1 Pseudolabrys sp.
GAGGGGGCATATCGTTTGGTAGAGGCGTATCCCCTCCCCCGTGTTGCGTCATGTGCGGCCCTCGCCCGGTATTGGGACGAGGCAGTTGTGTGAGCTCCCGCGCCGTTTTTCGCATCGCGCGAGCGTAGACGGCGTCAACGACGCGGCCTCCGGCAGCTCCCCAGCCGGGGGCCGCGTGCGTTTTCGGGGGGCGGCTATCTATTTCAGAAGGACGAATCCAAAAATTATGCTATCGAGAGTTGCGGTAAATTCGAGGCCCGCATGTTTATCTCGGAAAAAACGCTTGATGATCTGATGCGCGCTGTTTTTGCGGCGATACTAAAACGCGGTGTCCACATCAATTCGAGTAAAGGATCAAATACGGAAATTTCTGGCGTCCTACTTGAACCGGGTAAACCCGGCGCGCGGTGCGGCTGTTTGACAATTGAATCGGGGAGCAATGAACGCGCGGCAAACGCGCTTCCCCTCTCCCCTTGCGGGAGAGGGTGGCGAGTGCGGAGCGATAGCGAGCACGAGCCGGGTGAGGGGTTACGGACTTTCGTGAGGCTATGACCCCTCACCCGCCTCGCTGACTTCGTTCGCTCGGCACCCTCTCCCGCAAGGGGAGAGGGAAGGAAGCAATCAATCGTCGCGATACACCCGCTCGCGCTGCTCGTGGCGCTCCTGCGCTTCCACCGACAGCGTCGCGATCGGGCGCGCTTCCAGGCGGCGGATCGAGATCGGCTCGCCGGTCTCCTCGCAAAAGCCGTAGGTGCCATCGTCGATGCGCCCGAGCGCTTCGTCGATCTTGGCGATCAGCTTGCGCTGGCGGTCGCGCGCGCGCAGCTCGATGGCGCGATCGGTTTCCGATGAAGCCCGGTCGGCGATATCCGGATGGTTCTGGTTCTCCTCCTGCAGATGCAGGAGCGTCTCCTTGGCCTCCTTCAAGATGTCTTCCCGCCATGTGAGCAGCTTCAAGCGGAAATAGTCCCGCTGGCGCTCGTTCATGAACGGCTCCTTGTCGGACGGCAGATAAGGCTTGGTTTTAGTTCTGGCCAACATCCCACTCACTCCCTGACTTCTTTTGTTCTTGGTGCGACGATTTGTCCCCGCGCGGCAGGCTTATATACGCGTGCCAAGCCCCGGACAACATCCGAGTGGAGCTGACCGCCTGGACGGATTATTGTTATAGTTCAGCGGCTTATGCCGATGGGCCGGCTGGGCGGGGCAACGTTGAGGCTAGCGGATGCCGGCTTTGGCCAGTTCGACCGCCACGCGCAGGTCGATTTCGCCCAAAACCGAGTCCAGCCCGGGGTCGCCGGTTTGCTCGCCCAGCCCCTCGGCCGCGACCTTGAGGCGCGCCAGCGTGGAGCCATCCACGCTGCCATCGAGCAAACCGAGCTTGAGCGTATCGAGCACGTCGAGCGCCTTGCGGCCCTTGGCGACCGCGCGTTTCTTGCGTTCGGTCGGTGTCTCGACGCCCTGCAAGGCGATCAGCGCATCGACGGTCGACACCGCGCGCAAGCTACCGGCCGCGGCGGAATTGCGCGGCGCCTCCTGCTCGCTGACCGTGAAGGCGCCGCCGGCGCTGCGGCGCGCCGTGGCCGGCGCCGACGCCAGCGCAGTTCCGTTCGATCCGTGAATGCGCATCGTGAAGAACCCCACCCGACAATCGTCGGTCCCCGAATACCTTTAAACCTGGGCCGTTATGGTTAATCCCCGGTAAAAATGCCGGCAAAAATTGCCGCTTGGTGCGTTTCCTGCCGGACGTCTGGTGCGCCGCGTTGGCCACGCCGATTCAAAAACATGAAGCTTGCCAGAGTCTTGGGCAGCGCGACCGGGTTGGCACGGCGTTCGCATAACTAATGACAGTCAACCGTCACATTGGGGAGCAGTGATGACGAGGACGTTGCGAGCCGCATTGCTGGCCGTGCTATTGACCGCGTTCGCCGCGCCGAACGCGTGGGCGACCTCGCGCATCAAGGACCTCGCCAATATCGAGGGCGTGCGGCAGAACCAGCTCATCGGCTACGGCCTGGTGGTCGGCCTCAACGGCACCGGCGACACCCTCAACAATATTCCCTTCACCAAGCAGTCGCTTACCGCGATGCTGGAACGGCTCGGCGTCAACATCCGCGGCCAGACCCTGCGCACCGGCAACGTCGCCGCCGTGATGGTGACCGCCAATCTGCCGCCGTTCGGCACGCAAGGCACCCGCATCGACATCACGGTCTCCGCGCTCGGCGACAGCAAGAGCCTGCAAGGCGGCGTGCTGCTGGTGACCCCGCTGCTCGGCGCCGACGGCAACGTCTACGCGGTCGGCCAGGGCTCGGTGGCGATCGGCGGCTTCCAGGCCGAGGGCGAGGCCGCCAAGATCGTGCGCGGCGTGCCGACCGTCGGCCGCATCGCCAACGGCGCGCTGATCGAGCGCGAGATCGAATTCACCTTGAACAAGCAGAACCAGCTGCGCATGGCGCTGCGCAATCCCGATTTCACCACCGCCAAGCGCGTCGCCGCCGCCATCAACGACTTCATCGGCTCGCCGACCGCGGAGCCGCTCGATCCGGCCACCATCGGCATCACCATTCCGCAGCAATATCGCGGCAACGTGATCTCGCTGCTCACCGAGATCGAGCAGCTCCAGGTCGAGCCGGATCAGGCGGCCAAGATCGTGATCGACGAGCGCTCCGGCATCATCGTCATGGGCCGCGACGTGCGCGTATCCATGGTGGCGGTGGCGCAAGGCAATCTCACCGTCACTATTACCGAGTCCCCGCAAGTGAGCCAGCCGGCACCATTCTCGCGCGGCGGCACCACCAGAACCGTCCCGCGCACCAGCATCGGTGTGCAGGAGGACGGCAAAAAGCTCGCGCTGGTCAAGGACGGCGTGTCGCTGCAACAGCTGGTGGACGGGCTCAATTCGCTCGGCATCGGCCCGCGCGATCTGATCGCCATCCTGCAGGCGATCAAGGCGGCGGGCGCGATCCAGGCCGACATCGAGGTGATGTGATGGCCGGAGCCCTGCCCTTGAGCGCGCCAGGTCTGAGCGCGCTCGACCTGCTCAATATGAATCCGCCGGCCGCCGGCAAGCTGTCCGCCGCCGGCAAAGCCAAGGCGCACGCGGCGGCGCAGGATTTCGAGGCCGTATTCCTCAATTCCATGTTCCAGCACATGTTCACCGGCATCGACGGCGAAGGCCCGTTCGGCGGTAAGGGCGCCACCGGCGTCTGGCGTTCGGTGCTCACCGACCAATATGCCAAGTCGATCGTCAAGGCCGGCGGCATCGGCATCGCCGATCAGGTCTATCGCAGCCTGATGGCGCAACAGGAAATACACCCGTGAGCGCGCGCTCGGCCGACACCCCGATTGCCAGCGCCGGCGAGGCCGAGCGGGTGATCGCGAACCTGAACACGATCATGGACCGGCTGGTGGAAACGGTCGAGGAAGAGACCGCGCGCGTACGCGCCGGCCGATTGGCCGACGCGGCCGAGCTGGCCGAGGGCAAAGCCGAGCTCGGCAGGCGCTATGCCGTCGAAAGCGAACGCGTGACGGCCGCCCGCGAGCTGATTGCCCGCTCGCTGCCCGATGCGCTCGACGCGTTGCGCAAGCGGCACACAACGTTTCAGGCCTTGCTGCAGACCAATCTGACGGTGCTGGCGACCGCGCATGCGGTGTCCGAAGGCATCATCCGCGGCGTGTCGGGCGAGCTTGCGCGCAAGCGGGCGCCCTCGACTTATGGCGCCACCGGCCGTGCCAATGCGCCGAGCGCCAAGGCAAGCCAGCCGCTGGCGATCAGCCGCACGCTCTAGCCATCAATTCGTTGCAGGCGGCACGCCTTAAGTCGTCACCGAGACCTTCAAGCCGGTCAGCGTGTCGATCTGGGTGCCGTCGGGCATGGTGAGGATATTGCTCTTGGTGTTGAGATAGGCGCCGTTGGCCATTTGGATGATGGAGGCGGAATCCACATATTTCGCCCCGGTCGTCGTATCGTATAGCGTGCCGTCCGGCATCGTCAGGATGTTGTTGGTGGTGTCGATCGTTGTGCCGTCCGGGAAATAAATAAAGGGGTCGAGCGTGTTCGTCGGCTTCACCATTTTCTGCTGTGCAGAAAGTTGGTCCAACGATTCTTGCATCTTCTTTGCAGCCGCCTGCTGCTGATTTGTCGACGCGATTTGCGCGAAAAGGGTCCCCGCATTGGTGACGCTGGTTTGCGAAATCGTCGCAAGGGCGTTCGCATTATTCGAGCTTTGCCCTAGAAAAGAACTGATGCTGCCGTCGCCGCCGGCGTTTTGCAGCATTCCCAGCAAGCCGCCTTGATTTTGATCGTTCTGGATTGCGGTCATTGTGTCGGCGATCCAGTTCGAGGTCGCGCTCGTACTGAAGATCGACGCGTAAGAAATGCCGACAGCCGCAGAACCGATAACCGACGTCATACAAGTATCCTTGCAGGGTAATAGCATAGGGCAAGACGGTTAAAAAAGTTTGCCAGTTAGCTATTTGCTAAGACGCAATCCGTGCGGCCGCGCTGCCCATTATTGCAGCGGATCCGACCGATATTGGCGCGATCGATAGCAAAATCCTATTTCCAATTCGAATTGAACTGAGGTGACTGCGCGAAATAAACAATGACTTATTAACCATGAACTTTTACGGGCCGTTTGGGCCCGTATGCGATGAAATGTCCGATCCACTGGATCGCAATTGTGTAACTGCCAGTACGGCAAATTCACCAGAAAGGTACCTTAAGATGTCTGACATCGTTCTCTCGGCGGGTGTTCGTGCGAACCTGCTGCAGTTGCAGCAGACTTCGGAACTGATCAACCAGACACAAAACAGACTGGCCTCC
>DATBZY010000030.1:0-12408 GCA_036512915.1 Pseudolabrys sp.
AGTCTAACCAATGGAGGGATGGGGCTATGCGTATGTCGAAATTAGGATGTCTACTTCTCGCGGGGTATTGCCTAACCGCTGGGGGTACGCTGCGGGCGGCCGAGGCAGATTCTGTGATGCGCGTCGGCCAGAACACCGTGAAGGTCACCCAAGCCTCATTGCGAGGCCCGCAAATACTTTCTCCTCGCAAACCATTGATCATCACGATTGCATGCACTCAAGCGCAGTCACAAGCATGCGGGTCATCCGTAATGACCTGTCAGTCAAATTGCGGCGTCAACCCAAGTAATTTGTGTCTGGATAATTGCCATAAAGCGGGCGTGGAGTGCTTAAGAGGGTGCGGTAACTACGATTGAGCCCGCCGCGGCTCAGCCCGGCGGGCTTTTTTGGGCGACAGTCAATTCATGGTTTGCTCTTCCGCACATTAGCTTTGGTACGCGCAATCTTTCCCAAATTTTTTTCAAACCGCGCCTTGTCCTCATCCGCACCAAGGCGACGAGCGACGGAAACGAAGTCGTCAGGGGGCCGCGTCCTCTTTTCCGGACTTCGCTTCGGCTTTGACGTTTGGCGCTTGCTGAGCATCGTCTTTCCTCGGACCCATTAGCCGGCTTCAATTATCGCCGCCGGGTTGCACCCTAACCCACGGTAAAAAGCGGGGCTAAGCCGCGCCGCCTGCGCCCGCATGATTGCGGCCCGTTGCGGCCCGAGGCGGGCGAACTTGGACGCTATGCTAAACGCGCGCGGCCAGTCCCCGGCGCGCATCGCCGCTTGCACCTTTGAAAGTTTGGTTTGCAACACGGCCTCCTGTGGCCGTCCAAGCTAGCCGCCCGCCGCCGTCGGTGCGAGGACTAAATTCCTGTTCTCCCTGCAACAAGCGGGCCATCGGGCGCAGCGCCCGGCTCCCTGTCGGGCGCGTTTGCACCCCGCGTATTCGCCCAGGCAATGCCGCTGGTGCGTTTTGCGGGCGGCCCTTGCACGTTGTAGCCCCGGTTGTAGCCCAGGGCCCGTTTCCGATCAAAATGGACCAGGCGTTCTTGCGGGATTTACGTCAGCCATGTCTGGCCCACAAAGGTTTCGAACATGCCTTCTAGGTTAATAATACTATGTAAAAGCATCGTCAGGATTGTCGAGCCGCTACACCAGCGCATCCATCCCAACAGCAGGCCAAATGCGAACACCTGACCGGTGACGTACCAGTCGTATTGCAAATGGGTGAGCGCCCACAGCAGCGCGGTGACAACGATCACAGGCCATGCGTCGCGCGGCGACCGCAGCCAGCCGCGAAACAGAAAACCGCGAAACAGCGTTTCCTCGCCGATCGGCGTCGCCACCACCACAGCCAGCCAGAGCCATGGCAGCCATCCGGCCGCGCTCGCCGTGCGATAAATGTCGCTCTGGAACGCGGTGACGATATTTTGACCGAGCAGCCAGCTTAATGCATTGCTCGCAATGATCACGGCTGCCACGGCGACGATGCCGAACACCACTTCACTGCGGCGCGGCAGCGTGAGGCCGAGGTAGTCGGCGGCATCGCTGCCCGCCCGCATGGCGAACAGCGCGAGTAACAAGACTTGAACCGGCGTCGACACGAAGATGACCAACATCACGGCAACGCCGTCGCCGCTGAAATCAGGCAACCGCCCGAGTCTGACACCGAACCACCAACTCAGCGCCATGAGCGCGGCCGTCTGCCCCGCCAGCAGGGCGATAACCCCAAGGCCGAGCGTGGGCAACCTTCCCCAGGAATTCATCGCGCTTGTCACTTGAGTTCGTTCACCCAGCGACCGGAACAACATGCCCGGCACGAGGCCGGGCATGCGTTGCGTGCGTTCGTGCTCCGCTTACGGAATCAGGATCGTCGATCCCGTGGTGGCGCGGCCTTCCAGGTCCTTGTGCGCCTTGGCGGCGTCCTTGAGGGCATATTTCTGGTTAACCGGAATTTTCACCGCACCCGAGCCGACTTTCTCGAACAGGTCCTTGGCGGTCGCCACCAGGTCCTCGCGCTTGGCCGCGTAGTGGTTGAGCGTCGGACGGGTGGCGAACAGCGAGCCCTTGGTCTGCAGCAGGTTGATGTTGAACGCCTCGATCGGACCGGAGGCGCTGCCGAAGCTCACGAACATGCCGAGCGGGCGAATGCAGTCGAGCGAGGCCGGGAACGTGGTCTTGCCGATGCCATCATAGACCACGTCGCACAGCTTGCCGCTGGTGATCTCCTTCACCTTCGCCACGAAGTCCTCGTCGCGATAGAGGATGGTGTGGTGGCAGCCGTTCTTCTTGGCGAGCTCGGCCTTGTCCTTGGAGCCGACGGTGCCGATCACGGTGGCGCCGAGATGGTTGGCCCATTGGCAGGCGATCAGGCCGACGCCGCCGGCGGCGGCATGGATGAGCACGATGGTGCCCTTGCCCACCTTGAAGGTGCGGTTGAGCAGATACTGCACGGTCATGCCCTTGAGCATCATGGCGGCCGCCTGCTCATAGGTGATGTTATCCGGCAGTTTCACCGCGCGCTCCGCCGGCAGCAGGCGCTCGGCCGCATAGCCGCCGAGCGGCACCACATAGGCGACGCGGTCGCCCACCTTGAGATCGGTCACGCCCGGCCCCACCGCGGTCACTTCGCCGGCGCCTTCGTTGCCGGAGACGAACGGCATGCCGACCGGCGACGGATACATGCCAATACGAAAGTAAGTGTCGATGAAATTGACGCCGCAAGCATGCTGCTTGAGTTTGACCTGGCCCTGGCCGGGCTGCGGGATTTCGATGTCCTCGAACGTGAGAACTTCGGGACCGCCGTGTTTGTGAATACGCACTGCCGCGACCATGTTTCACTCCTTGAATAGACTTGGATTGTTGTGCGGATTGGGTTCGGTGGCGATCATAGGGAGCCGGTCGCCGAACACAAGCGATCTAGCGCATGATCCCGAAAAGTGGGTACCGGTTTTCGGGCAAGATCATGCGCAAGAAAATAGTGTCATCGCGCCCCTGAGACCCGCAGGTTGGCGCCGTTGACGTAGGACGCGGCATCCGAGAGCAGGAACAGGATGGCTTCGGCCACCTCGTCGGCCTTGCCGGGCCTGCCCATCGGCAGCATGGGCGCCACCCGCTCGATCCGGCCGGGCGGCTGGATGTCGGTGTCGATCACGCCCGGCGAGACCGCATTGACCCGCATGCCTTCCTTGGCGACTTCGCGCGCCACGCCGATGACCATGGAGTCCACGCCGGCCTTCGCCGCCGCATACCACACGCATTCATTGGCGCCGCCGAGGGGTGCCGCCATCGACGACAGCATCACGACCGAGCCGCCCTTGCCGCCGTGCTTGGTCGACATGCGGCGCACGCAAGCGCGCAGGCAGAGCATGGCGCCGAAGGTGTCGATTTCGAGCACCTCGCGGATCGTCTGCGTGGAAGCTTCGTCGAGCCGGGAGGCGTCGCCGACGATGCCGGAGCTGTGCACGAATTGGGTGATCGGCCCGAGCGCGCGCGCGGCCTCGTCGAACACCCGTTCGATATCGGATTCCAGCGCCATGTCGCCCTGCAGGGATATGGCCTTGCCGCCGGATGCCTTCACCGCATCGACCACGGCGGCGGCGGCGTTGGCGTTGCTCTTGTAATTGACCGCTACGTCATAGCCGCGGCTGCCAGCAAATCGCGCCGTGGCGGCGCCGATGCCGCGGCTGCCGCCGGCGATGAGAAGCACTGGTCGTGGCATGGGCAACTCCCGTTAAAGACCGTCGATGAAATCGAGCATGTTCAGGCCGGCCGGCGCAACAAGCCGGCAATGAGGAAGTAAGCCGCGATCGCCGCCAGTGGCAGCGTGACGTAAGGACCGGGTTCGAGGTCTCGCATCACCGCCACCAGCGCCAGCGCGGCCCAAACCGCCATGAGCGCAATATTCAGCACGCGCCAATGCTGCACCCGCAGCGGATGCACGAAGCGGATCGGCACGAAGGTCAAAGCGGCCAACGTGATGACCATGCCGGCGGCGGCCCAGGGCGGCGGCTCCAGAAGATAAAGATAGAAGGCGGCAAGATTCCACACCGCAGGAAAGCCGCGAAAATAATTGTCGCGCGTCTTCATTTCACGATCGGCAAAATAGAGCGCGCCGGTGATCACCACGACGATGCCGGACGGGATTGCCAGCGCGGGCGGCAGGAACCCGCTGGCGGCGATCGCGTAGGCCGGCACGAACACATAAGTGACGAAATCGACGATGAGATCGAGTGTCTCACCCGACCAGCGCGGCAGCACCTCCGCCACCTTGAAATTGCGCGCGAGCGGACCGTCGATGGCGTCGACGATAAGCGCGAGGCCGAGGCAAATGAACATCGCCGCCCAATGCCCGCCGGTCGCCAGGATCAGCGCAAGAAAGGCCAGCGCCGCCCCGCAGGCGGTAAAGATGTGAACGACGAAGGCGCGAATGCTCGCGAAGCCCGCCACTTAACTGTTGCCCCAATCGAGCTTGACGATCTCGGCCGAGCGGCCGGCCAGATTCCAGTTGCGCCCGAAGCCGCGGAAGCGCGATTTGTCGGCGCGCGAGACGATGACGTCGGGCCCGATCCAGTATTCGCTGTTGCGGATGACGACATTCTCGTCGGCTTCCTTACCGCGCACCGGCGTAATGGCGCCGTCGACATATTTCTCGATGCGAATGATGCGGGTTTCGCCTTGCGTTTCGTAGGTGATCGGCACTTGGCGCACGCCGAGAAAGCTGCCGACCAAGATCGACAGCAGATGCGTGGTGCCGCCGACGCGGCCGGTGAAGATGCGGGTCAAGCCCTTCAGCGCGTGCACCGATGCGTTGTCGTCGACGAACAGCGCGGCGGTCCAGTTGCCGCGCGACATGATGCCCGGCAGGTCCATCATCAGGCCTACTTTGAGGCCAGACAGATCGACGTTGTCGATATGCCCGTCGTCGATGCGGATGCCGGCCCAGGTCTGGCAGCGGTCTTCGGTCGGCGGGTGATCGCCGAGCGAGAGCACGCATGGGCAGAACACCGTGCAACTGCACGACAACGCCATCTCGCCTTTCAATGTCCAGCTTTCAGTCAACGCATTACTCCCCGGCTTTCCTGTTTTCTAACTCAAATCGAGCGTACCGGCCAATGGGCCGCGATAGCCGACAACACGAAGGCTGCACCGACCGCGATCAAAACCACGCCCACTGCGTGAGTGAAGCGCCGGCCGCTGCCGATTTTTTCGATCGTCATCACCATGCCGAGTGCCGCCATCCAGATCACATTCATCACGCCCACGGCGAACATCACCAGCATCATCGCCCAGCAGCAGCCGAGGCAATAGAGCCCCTGCTTCAGGCCGAGCCGGAACACGCCGCGCGGCGTAGTCGCCCAATTGGCGAAGAAGAACGGGAACGGGTGCTGGCATTGCGTGAGGCAGGCGTGCTTAAGCGCGGAGAACTGGTAGATGCCGGCACCGATGAAAATCGCGCCCGAGAACAGACCGCTGGCCGAGGCCATGCTGGGATCGATGAGCGCGGCGCGGGTGAGCACAAACTGCGCCAAGGTCGCTGCGGCCGCGAAGCCAAACCACACCGCCGTATAACCGGCGGCGATCACGAACGGCGAGACCACGTGCTCGCCCTTGCGCGCGGCGGTGTCGGCGATTTCCGCGTAAGTGAGGACCATCGGGCCCGCGCTCGGCAGCATCATGGCGAGCGTCATGGCGCCCCACATCAGCGCCACTACCGCGACGGCACTGGCGCCCCATGCGCCTCCCGGCATGCCGAAATGCGCCAGCCCGAACACCGGCTGGCACAACAGCTCGATCGCGCGCGGCAGCAGATCGAGCGCGCCCATGCCGGGACCGAGCGCAGCCGTGGGGCTACCCATGCCGGCGACCAGCAGCGCGAGATAAAGCCAGCCGAGGCCGGCGAGCACGACCACGCACACCACCGCCAGCACTTTCGGCCGCGCGAAGGCGGCGCCCAGCCGGCTCGCGGCGGGCGACAGATGGGTCAGCCTGGGATCGGCGGCTTCGCTCATCGAATACCTTTAACTGCGTGCATAGCGCATCGGCTGAGACTGGGGTACCGGAAGCCTTAGCCGTGGTTTCCGGCGGCACCCAGCGCATGCTAGTCCGGTTAGAGCACGATCCCGAAAAGTGGGAACCGGTTTTCGGATAAGATCATGACGTAAAAACGTAGGCCAAACAGGATCAGGCGCTTTGATGTCGGACAAATATGGCAGTAGCGGCGACAAGCCGGCGGCAATCGTGGTGGGCGGCGGGCCGGCGGGCCTGACCGCCGCGATTACGCTTAGCCTGGGCGGGCTCGCCACCGTGCTGGTGGGAAACCGCTCCGAGCGGCCCGACAATCGCACCACCTTCCTGGTGGCGGGATCCGTCACCGCCTTGTCGACCCTGGGCGTGTGGGAACTCTGCGAAGCGCAGGCGGCCCCGCTCAAGGTCATGCGCATCGTCGACGATACCGGGCGGCTGTGGCGCGCACCGGAGGTGAAGTTCGAGGCGGGCGAAATCGATCTCGAGGCATTCGGCTACAATATCGAGAACCGTCATTTGGTCGCGGCGCTGGAGCAGCGCGCCCGCGCAATGCCGGCGCTGCGCATGCTCGAGGACGACGTGCTCGCGGTCGAGCCGGGCGGCGATGCAATCAATGTTGCGCTCAAGAGTGGCGCCAGCTTGCGCGCGCCACTGGTCATCGGCGCCGATGGCCGCCGCTCGCTTTGCCGCGACGCCGCCGGCATCGGCATCGACGAACGCGACTACCCGCAGGTCGCTCTCACGGTATCCTTTAAGCATTCGCGTGCGCACCGCGACACATCGACCGAATTCCATACCGCGAGTGGGCCATTCACTTTGGTGCCGCTGCCGGGATCGCGTTCGAGCCTGGTCTGGGTGCTCGATCCGATTCATGCGGACGAGATCGCGGCGCTCGACGACGCGGCCCTCGCTGCCGAGATCGAACGCGCGTCGCATTCGATCCTGGGCAAGATCGAGATCGAGCCGGGCCGCGGGCTGTTTCCACTCGGCGTCGTCACCGCCAGACGCTTCGCTGACAAGCGCATCGCGCTGGTGGGCGAAGCCGCGCATGTGATTCCGCCGATCGGCGCGCAAGGGCTCAATCTCGGCCTGCGCGACGCCGCCACCATCGGCGAACTCGCCGTCGCGGCGCATCGCGCGGGCCACGACATCGGCGGCGCGGATGTGCTTAGCGCTTACGATCAGCTACGCCGCGCCGACGTCGGCAGCCGCACGCTGGCGATCGATCTGCTCAATCGCACGCTGTTGGCGGACTTCCTGCCGGTGCAGGGCATGCGCGGGCTCGGCCTTTATGTGCTCGACCGCATCGGGCCGCTGCGCCGCGCGGTGATGCGCGAAGGCGTGGCGCCCGCAGCCGCGCAACCACGGCTGATGCGCGGCGAGGCGCTTTAGTTCGCGCTCGCTCGTCAGTGGAACAATAATGGCGGCAGCGTACCGGTTTTCACCATCCACATCACGCTGGTGAGCGTCACCACCGACACCAGCGTGCCGATCAGCACCGCGGTATAGACCCAGTACTGCTCGAACGGCCCGAACAGCGACAGCAGCAGGAACATCAGCACGGGGTGAAGAATGAGCTTCACCTCCGTGAGGAATGGCACCTCCCACGGCATTTTCTTCAGCGGGCGCAGCGCTACCGTCACTCCAAGCGTGAACAGCGCGCAAGGCGCCGCCGCGTTCTGCAGGAACTGCAGCAGCCGATCGAGCGCGACCGGCGGCTGAAAATGTACCGCCGCCGAGGCGACGCCGACTGCGGTCGCGATCACCAGCGGATGGGTGACGATGCGCTTGACCACGTCGACGGCGGTGGCGGCGATACTCATCTGTTGCGGTTTGGCCAGCGCCATCAGGAACGGCACCAGCGTGAACAGCAGCAGCGTGTCGAAGCAGAAGATCAGGCCACTGGCACCGCCGCCTGCGGCCCGAGCGTCGCCAACGCCAGGCCCGGCCCCATGTAGCCGATATTGCCGTAGCCGCCGGCCAGCCCGGCGGTGGTCGACTCTGCGATATTTCCCCGCCGGATGGCCATGCCGATGGCGAACGACACCGCAAAGGCCCAGAACGTGGCCAACGTCGTGGCAAAGATGAAATCGACCTGGGCGAGCTGCTCAAGCGGGGTCTGGGCGAGGATGCGGTAGAACAGCGCCGGCAGCGCCACATAGACGATGAAGAAATTCATCCAGGCCAGCGCGGTGTCAGGGATCTGCTTGAGCTTGCCGCAGGCAAAACCGATGAAGATGAGCCCGAAAAACGGCAGTGCGAGATTGAGGACGTCGATCATGCCGAGGGGCTCCGGCCGGCGCCAAAATCGCCCATTTTTGACCTACTTGGCGCGGCCTTTGCATTCCTCTAGCGCATGATCCCGAAAAGTGGGAACCGGTTTTCGGAAAAGATCATGCGCCAAGCAATAATGTTAGGCTGGTAGGTGACTTAAACTGAATAACAGGCTTTAAGACCGGCCTCTTGGAAGGACCTAACCCGTGAAGCTCCCGCGCCAATTCTTTCAACCGCTGGCCATCGGCGCACCGCAGCCCCTGCGCGAGCTGCCGGTGCGGCTGGAGCGCATGATCCATTTCGTGCCGCCGCACTTAGAGAAGCTGCGCGCCAAGGTTCCCGAGCTCGTCCGCCAGGTCGACGTGGTGCTGGGCAATCTGGAGGACGCGATCCCGGTCGAGGCCAAGCAAGCCGCACGCGCAGGCTTCATCGCGATGGCGAAAGCCGTCGAGTTCGGATCGACCGGACTGTGGACGCGGATCAACGCGCTCAATTCGCCCTGGGCGCTCGACGATGTGACCGAGATTGTCGGCAGCGTCGGCGGCAAGCTCGACGTCATCATGCTCCCTAAGGTCGACGGCCCCTGGGACATCCACTATCTCGATCAACTGCTGGCGCAACTCGAAGCGCGGCACAAACTCAACAAGCCGATCCTGATCCACGCCATTCTGGAGACCGCGCAGGGCGTCAACAATGTGGAGGCGATCGCGCGTGCCTCCCCGCGCATGCACGGCATGAGCTTAGGCCCCGCCGATCTTGCCGCTTCCCGCGCCATGAAGACCACGCGCGTCGGCGGCGGCCATCCCGACTACAAGGTGCTGGCGGATGCACCGCAAGTCGGCTCTAGCCGACTTACGCAACCAAACAAACCGATCTCGGGTGCACCGCGTGCAGCCTTCCAGCAGGACCTGTGGCACTACACGATCGCGAAGATGGTCGATGCCTGCGCCGCCGCCGGCATCAAGCCGTTCTATGGCCCGTTCGGCGATTTCTCCGATGCCGCCGCCTGCGAGGCGCAATTTCGCAATGCGTTCCTCATGGGCTGCCTCGGCGCCTGGTCGCTGCACCCGTCCCAGATCGCGATCGCCAAGACCGTGTTCTCGCTCGACCCGGCGGAGGTCGCCTTCGCCAAGAAGATCGTCGCCGCCATGCCGGACGGCGCCGGCGCGGTCATGATCGACGGCCAGATGCAGGACGACGCCACATGGAAACAGGCCAAGGTGCTGCTCGACCTCGCCAAGCTGGTCGCCGCCAAGGACCCGGATATGGGGGCGCGTTATGGCCTCTAGCCGCCGCCCTGGCGAATGGCGCATTGATGTCTTATCTGATCAACCCATGAACAAAATGCGCACCGCCAAATACACGATCGGCCAAGTGGTCAAACACCGCCTGTTTTCGTTTCGTGGCGTGATCTTCGATATCGATCCGGTGTTCAACAACACCGAGGAGTGGTGGCAGGCGATTCCGGCCGAGCTGCGCCCGCACAAAGATCAGCCGTTCTATCATTTGTTCGCGGAAAACGCGGAGACCGAATACGTCGCTTATGTCTCCGAACAGAACCTGCTTCCCGATACGTCCGGCGCGCCGATCCGCCACCCGGAGGTCGCCGAAGTGTTTGAGCGCGACGACAGCGGCAGCTATCGGCAGCGCCACACCCAGTTGAACTGATCGCAGCCCGATACGCGACCTACGCCAGAATCGAAAAGGCGCGGCCGAAGCCGCGCCTTTTGTATTCGTCAGACGGCTATCGCCGAATTATTTCTTCTGCGCCGGTGCCGCAGCCGGCGCCGGTGTCTGCGCCGGGGCCTGGGCGGACGGCTGCTGGCCTTCCAGCTTCTTGCGCGCCTCTTCGGCTTTCTTCTGCAGCTCTTCCTGCAATTTGCGCTGCTGATCCTCGAACGCCTTCGGATCGGTCGCCGGACCGTCATAGGCTTTGGCGAAATCGGCGAGCGGCATCGGCAGGCTTATCGCGGTGCCCTGCATATTGATCGCCTGCACCGTAAGCATCTGCCCCTTTTTCATGCTGGCGACCATGTCGTCGGTCACCGGATAGTCGGCCATGCAGCCGACGGGGAAACAGATCCGGTATGGCGATTGCGCCGGCGGGCTCTGGTCGATGAGCAGGCGGGTGCCGTGCTGCAGTTGCATGCCGAGCGGAACGGTGACGCGCAGGATCTTCGGCTCGCCTTCCGGCTCGAATAACTGCACCACTGCGACCGGCATGCCGTTTTCCAGGCGGCCGTCCTTGGTGATGACGCATACCTGCTTGTTGTTGGTGTCTGGACCCTTGCCGCAAACCTTCATCCAGGGCGAATACATGAGCTGCGGCTGATCGGCGCCGGCCTGTGGCTGCGGCGGCTGCTGCTCCGCGGGCTTCGCCGCGGGCGCCTGTTTCGGCGCCGCCGGCTTGGCGGCCGGCTTTGGCGGCTGCTGGGCCAGCGCGGCCGGCACCACAAACAACGCCGCCGCCGCCATCAAGCCCGCAGCAGCCATAGTAGCGGTCAGCGCCCGCCCCACCGGCCGCGCCGATGCAATCCGATGATCCATTGCAATTATTCCTTTGTTCTTACCGCTCGCGGCCCACGGCCGGCCCAAAACGGTCGCCCTCTAAGATCGGCTCTCTCCGCGTGAAATACGGCAGGAGCGTGACACCTCAGGTCTGCCTGATAGCCGATATTGCTCCGGCAATAAAGCCACGAATGTGCCAAAAATACGGGGTCCGCCTGGCCTCGCCCGCTGTGATAAATTCACCCAAAACCGGAAACGAGTCGCATTCGCCCCTCGCTCGCGCACATTTTCGCTTCCCCCGCGGTGACGCAATTGCAGGCGTCGCGGCGCACGCTGTTGCTTGGCACACTCGGGACGCTGCTGGCCGCGACCGGGTTCGGCCGCCGGCCGGCGTGCGCCGGCACTGCGCCTCACGCCATCGCCATGCACGGCGAGCCGGCTTGGGGCGCGGACTTCAGCCATCCGGGCTACGCCAATCCGGCGGCGCGCAAAGGCGGCCAACTGGTGCAAGGCGTGCTCGGCACCTTCGACAGCCTCAATCCATTCATCGTCAAAGGGCTGCCCGCCGCCAATATTCGCGGCTATGTGGTCGAGAGCCTGCTCGCGCGCGGCTATGACGAACCGTTCACACTCTATGGATTGCTCGCCGACAGCGTGGCGACCGATGCCGCGCGCACATTCGTCACCTTTACGATCAATCCGGCGGCGCGCTTCTCCGACGGCCGCGGGGTTACGCCCGACGACGTGATTTTTTCCTGGGGACTGCTGCGCGACAAAGGCCGGCCGAACTACCGCACCTACTATACCAAGGTCGCCAAGGCGGAAGCGACCGACACACGCAGTGTGCGCTTCGAACTTGCCGGCGCCGACGACCGCGAATTGCCGCTGATCATCGGCCTGATGCCAGTGCTGGCCAAGCACGCGATCAATCCCGATACGTTCGAGGATACGACATTCGAACCGACGCTCGGCAGCGGTCCTTATATTGTGAGCGCAGTGAAACCGGGTGAGAGCGTCAGCTTCAAGCGGGATTCGAACTACTGGGGGCGCGAGCTGGCGATCAATCGCGGCTTGTGGAATTTCGATCAAATCCGCTTCGACTATTACCGCGACGGCAACACGCACTTTGAAGCCTTCAAGAAAGGTCTCTACGACGTGCGCGCGGAGACTGATCCCGGCCGCTGGCAGACGGCTTATGACTTCCCGGCGCTGCGCGACGGTCGCGTGGTCAAGGAGGAGTTCCCCTACGGCTTGCCCAAGGGCATGCAGGGCCTGGTGTTCAACACGCGCCGGCCGATGTTTGCCGAAGTGCGCGTGCGCGAGGCGATCCTGCAGCTGTTCGACTTCGAATGGATCAACCACACTTATTTCTTCAATCTCTATCGCCGCACCGCCAGCTATTTCGACGGCTGCGATCTTTCGGCGCATGGCGTACCGGCGAATGCGCGCGAGCGGGAATTGCTGGCGCCGTTTCCGGGCGTCGTGCGCGCCGATATTATGGACGGCACCTGGACCCCGCCGGTCACCGACGGATCGGGCGGCGACCGGGCCGGCCTGCGCCGCGCCTTCGCGCTGTTTGCCGAGGCCGGCTACGAACTCAAGGGCACCAAGCTC
>DATBZY010000031.1:0-8865 GCA_036512915.1 Pseudolabrys sp.
GCCGGGCTATTTCTGTTTGGCGCGAACGACGCGCTGCAGACCGCCGTCGCCGAGGGCGACACCCGCACCATTACCTTCCATCATCTCCATACCGGCGAAGACATCGCCATCACTTACAAGCGCAACGGCCGCTACGACGAGGCCGCGCTGAAGAAGCTCGACTGGTTCATGCGCGACTGGCGGCGCGAAGCATCCACCCACATGGATCCGCATTTATTCGATCTGTTGTGGGAAGCCTATCGCGAAGTCGACGGCAGCGAGCCGATCCAGGTGGTCTGCGGCTATCGCTCGCCGGCTACCAATTCCATGCTGCGCGCGCGCTCGAACGGCGTTGCGCAATTCAGCCAGCATACGCACGGCCAGGCGATGGATTTCTCCATTCCCAGCGTGCCGCTGGAAAAAATCCGCGCCGTGGGCCTGCGCATGCAGCGCGGCGGGGTCGGCTTCTATCCGACGTCGGGCTCGCCGTTCGTGCACTTGGACACCGGCACCATCCGCCACTGGCCGCGCATGACGCATGAGCAACTGGCCAAGGTGTTCCCCAACGGCCGCACCGTGCATGTTCCCTCCGACGGGCAACCGCTGCCCGGCTATGCGCTGGCGCTGGCCGATGTCGAGCGCCGCGGCGCCACACCGTCAGAGACCTCGCTTGAAGCCGCGCGTGAGGCCGGCGTGATCACGGCCAGCGCCGAGCGCGCGGCGGAAAAGCCGAAGCGCAGCTTGGTCGCCAGGATCTTCGGCACGGCTAAGGACGAGGATGAGCCGAGCGAGGAGCTGGCAGCAGTGCCGAAGCGCTCGCGCGTGACCACGGCCGTCGCCAGCTTAAGCCCGCCCAAACATATCGCCACCGAGAGCATCGTGCCGCTGCCGGCGGCGCGGCCGCGGCCGGTCGCGGTGGCTGTGGCGAAACCGAAGCCGGCCGAGCAGAAAATCGTGACGGCATCGCTAGCGAACAACGTGTTCGACAACCGTGGCTATTGGCGCGGCGCGGTCGAGACCGGCGGCAATTTGCCGCCGCCGGCGCAGATGTTGCCGTTTGAGGTTGCCAGCGCCGATCCGAACGCCACCGGCAGCACGGCCAAGGCCGCGCTCGCCTATGCCGCGGAATCGGAGGCGCCAGCCGCCTCCGCGCGGGCCCGCCCGATGGGCTCGACCATGCCGCGGCTGCCGGCAACCGCAACAGTGATGCCGGCATCATCCAACGCCACCGTGGTGGTGAAGCCGCCGCTGGCGCCGGCCAAGACAGCCAACTTGGCGAGCGGCGGTCAGGGGTCCGACAGTCCGTGGCTGCGCGCCGCGATGCTGACCCCGAGCGTGAGCGACTACATGACGGCAACGCGGCTGGGCGCGCTCGATCCGCGCCCGCTGCATGAATTGCTGTACAAGCCGTCGCTGTCGCTGGTGATGACGTTCTCGGCCGATCCGCATCTCGGCATGGTCGCCGACCGCTTCAGCGGCAGCGCGGTGGTGTTCCTGGCCACCACCACGTTCAGCATGCAAACGGCGTCGCTGCGCTGATCCTCTAGTTCAACATCCCCAGCGCGTGCAGGTAGGTCTCGAGCACTTCCTGCTGCTCGCGGCGCTCGTCGGTGTCCATTTTGCGCATGCGCACGATGGTGCGCAGCGCCTTGGGGTCGAAGCCGTTGCCCTTGGCCTCGGCATAGACGTCGCGGATGTCGTCGGTGGTCGCCTTCTTTTCCTCCTCGAGCTTCTCGATGCGCTCGACGATCGCCTTGAGCTGGTCCTTGGCGAAGCGGGTTGCGGGCTGTTCTTTTTCGGCCGCTGCGGTGGCAGGCATCGACATCTCCTTGAGGTCCATTGGGCGGCCAAGGCCGCCGCTTACCAAGGAGCTTTCGGAATAAGTCCGCGTCAGGTCAAGGCAATGCCGCCGTCATCCACGCTGTTCACATGGGCAAAACATTTTATTTGCGCATGATCTGGTCCGAAAACCGGTTCCCATCCCCGATCAAGTCGAGGACAAGCTTTTCGGGATCATGCGCGGACAAAGCGCGGCCAGCAAAAGTGGGAACCGGTTTTGCGTCCGGCCGCGCGCTCATCAAATTTAATGCTTCGGGCTGGACTTTTCGAATGCCGCCTTCTGATCGGGCGAGGCGTCTTTCTGGTGCCTTTTGCGCCATTCCTCGTAGGGCATGCCGTAGACGATCGCGCGGCTCTCGTCCTTGGACATCGCCACGCCGGTAGCGTCGGCAGCGTCCTTCATCCAGTTCGACAGGCAATTGCGGCAGAAGCCGGCGAGATTCATCATATCGATGTTCTGCACGTCGGTGCGCTTGCGCAGATGCTCGACCAGACGCCGGTAGACGGCGGCTTCCAGCTCGGTGCGGGTGTTGTCGTCCATGGCGGGGTCCTTAGCCTTTCTCGGCCGCAAAGATAAGCGCGCGCGCCCATCAGTTCCATAGGCAATAAAAAACCCCGCCGCGCTCCTAACCTGGAACGCGGCGGGCTTTGGTTGGCGTAAACGCTTAAGCGAGCGCCTTCTTCACCCGTTCCGCCGTCATCGGCAAATGGCGCAGCCGCTTGCCGGTGAGCTGGAACACGGCGTTGGCGACAGCCGGCGCCACCGTCACCAGGCCGATCTCGCCCATGCCACTCGGTGGATTGCTGGTGCTGACGATCCTGGTATGGATTTCGGGCACGTCGCTCATGCGCATGACCGGATAGCTGTCGAAGTTTGTGGCTTGGACGGCGCCGTCCTTGACCGCGAATTCCTCGATCAGCGCCGCACTCAAGCCAAAGACCACGCAACTTTCGAGCTGGGCATGCACGTTATCGGGCTGGATCACCACGCCCGGATCGACCGCGATCCAGTAGTTATGGACCTTGATCTTGCCGGTCTTGGCGTCGAGCGAGATCTCGGCCACGCCCGCCGACAACGTGCCGTGATAGTCGGAGAACGCGATCCCCATGCCATGGCCCGGCCGCTTCTTGGCGAAGTCGGACATCTCGGCCACCGCCTTGATCACCGCGTTGGCGCGCGGCTTGTCCTTGGTCAGCTCGAGCCGCAGCGCCAGCGGATCCTTGCCGGCCGAGGCCGCTACCTCGTCGAGAAAGGCTTCGGCGGCAAACTTGTTGTAGCCGGAGCCGATACCGCGCCAGGCATGCACGCGCATGCCGCGTTCTTCGCGGACATATTCGGCCAGCACGTTCGGCATTGCGTAGAACGCCTGATCGAGGCCGCGCGCGCCGATATAGTCCTTGCCGCCCGTTGCCTTGAAGCGCGGCGGCGACGCCACCGCATCGACGTTCTCCGACACCAGACGATGGTGCCAGCCGACGATGTTGCCCTTGGCATCGAGCCCGGCCTTGAGCACATGATGGGTCATCGGTCGCGGACGCGCGGCGGCGAGGTCCTCCTCGCGCGTGAGGATCAGCTTCACCGGCTTCTTGGTGATGTTGGACAGGATGGCGGCCTGGATCGCCGCATCCGGCCAGATGCGTCGGCCGAAGCCACCGCCCAGGAACTGATTGTGGATCCTGATCTGATCCGGCGTGGTCTTGAGAATGCCGGAGATGATCACGCCGGCGAGCGCGCCGAACTGGGTGCCGGTCCAGATGTCGGCCGACTTGCCGTCTTCCGAGACCTGGGCGACCGCGTTCATCGGCTCGATCTGAGCGTGATGAGTGTATTCGGACCAATAGGCCGCCTCCACCGTCTTCGCCGCGCCGCCGATGCCGGCCTTGGCATCGCCGACCTGGTATTCAACCTTGGTCTCGGCGTTGGCATCCTTGCCCTTGGCGGCGTAGTCCGCTTTCGCCTTCTCCGAGTCGAAGCCAGCG
This sequence comes from Pseudolabrys sp., assembly GCA_036512915.1. Lineage (GTDB taxonomy): Bacteria > Pseudomonadota > Alphaproteobacteria > Rhizobiales > Xanthobacteraceae > Pseudolabrys. The sequence continues at coordinate 3,799 of DATBZY010000031.1, forward strand.
GCGGTGGCACCGCTGGTGTCCCAGGTCACCTTGAGCGCCTGCACGCCGGCGCGCGTGGCCTCGACGGTGTCCCCGATCACCGCCACGCCGAACGGCAGCGGGATGACTTTGCTGACGCCCTTGATCTTCATGACGTCGGGAACGTTGACGTCCTTCGGCTTGGCGCCTTCCATCGGCGACTGCATCACCGAGGCATAGATCATGCCCGGCACCTGCACGTCGATGCCGTATTGCGCCGAGCCATTCACCTTCGCCGGCACATCGCTGCGGCCGATATCCTTGCGGCCGATCAGCTTGAACTGCGACGGCTGCTTGAGATCGGCTTCGGTGATCTTCGGCGGCTCGGCCGGCACGGTGGCGAAGGCCGCAACCTCGCCGTAGCTGATGCGCTTGCCGGACTTCTGGTGGATGACCGTGCTCTTGTCGGTGGTCAGTTCGGCCACCGGCACATTCCATTTGTCGGCGGCGGCATCGAGCAGCACCTTGCGGGCCTGCGCGCCGGCCATGCGCAACGGCATGAAAAAGCCGGCCACCGCGACGCTGGCGGCGGTGATCTGCGCACCGTTAAACGCAGGATGGTAATTACCGTAGAGCTTCGGATTGGCCGGCGCGAATTCGGCCTTCACTTTCGACCAGTCGGCGTCGAGCTCTTCCGCCAGGATCAGCGGCAATGACGTGTACACGCCCTGCCCCATTTCGGCGGCCGGGCAAATGATGGTGATGGAATTGTCGGCACCGATGCTGACAAAGGCATTGAACTTTGTCGGCTGCGTTGCGCCGAGCGCCTCGCCGCCGCGGCCGAGACCGCCGAGCGTGAAGGCGAAGGTCATGCCGGCGCTACCTGCCACGAAACCGCGCCGGCTGATGCTGGTGTCGATCGATCCGTTCTTGACGCGAATGGTCATGGCTCAGGCCTCCCGGGCGGCGCGTTGAATGGCGCGCACGATGCGCGGATAGGTTCCGCAGCGGCAGAGATTGCCGTCCATGTGGCTGACGATCTGTTCGCGTGTCGGGGCCTTCGTCGTGGCGAGCAGCGCCGCCGCCTGCATGATCTGGCCGGACTGGCAGTAGCCGCATTGCGGCACCTGCTCGGCAACAAAGGCTTGCTGCAGCGCGTGCGTGCCGTCGGGCGACAGGCCTTCAATGGTGGTGACTTTCTTTCCGACCACTTGCGATGCCGAAATTAGGCACGAGCGCATCGCCTTGCCGTCGATATGCACGGTGCAGGCGCCGCACAGGCCGGAGCCGCAGCCGAATTTCGTGCCGGTGAGCTTCATGTGCTCGCGCACGACCCAGAGCAACGGCGTGTCGGGCTCAACCTCGACCGTCGCCGCCTTGCCGTTTATTGTGAGTGCAATCGCTGCCATTCGCCCCTCTCAGGGATTCCCATTGTGATTTGCGGATTGTTCCGCGTTTATTGGCGCTTGCGCCGCTGACGCGGCGTGGCGCGGATCGACTAGCCGAAAGTCTAGCAGTGCGGCGAGATCGGCCTCGTTTTATTGGAAGAATTATAACCAGATTTTTGGGGCGATGGGCAGCTATGGTTGCGACATGAACGCCCCCCTGCGCGCTTTTCTCGCAGACCTGTTTCGCACTGCGGTAGCCGCGGCGCACCCGGCGTCATGCCTGCCGCCACTGCTGCCACAGCCGCCAGATGGCCGCCTCATTCTGCTCGCCGCCGGCAAGGCGGCGGGTTCCATGGCCGAAGTGGCGGAAGGTTTTTATCTCGATCGGCTGAAGTTGCCGGCCGAACGCATCACCGGCATCGCGGTGGCGCGCCACGGCTATGGCCGGCCGACCAAGGCCGTGACTATGATCGAGGCCGGCCACCCGATTCCCGACGCCGCCGGTCTCGAAGCCGCCGACCGCGCGCTCAAGCTCGCCGACGCCGCCACCGCCGACGACCTGGTGCTGGTGCTGATGTCGGGCGGCGCCTCGGCCAATTGGATCGCGCCAGCGAGCGGCGTTTCGTTTGCGGACAAGCAGGCGGTGACGCGCGCGCTGCTGCGCTCCGGCGCGACCATCGGCGAGATCAACACGGTGCGCAAACATCTCTCGCGCATCAAGGGTGGACGGCTGGCGCGCCACGCTTATCCGGCGCGGCTCATCACCATCGCGATCTCGGACGTGCCGGGCGACGATCCTGCGGTGATCGGCTCGGGTCCGACCGTGCCCGATCCGAGCACGCTTGAGCAGGCGCGCGCCATCGTGGCAAAATTCAAGCTCGAGCTTCCCGCTGCCGTGACCCGCGCACTCGGCGACGCCAAAAATGAATCGCCGAAACCCGGCGACCCGGTGTTCGCCGGCAGCCAGTTCGCGCTGGCCGCGCGGCCGGCGGATTCTCTTCATGCCGCGCAAGCGGCGGTGCGCGCGGCCGGCTACGAATGCATCTCGCTCGGCGACCGCGTCGAGGGCGAGGCGCGCGAGGTGGCGCAGGCCCACGCCAAGCTCGCGCGCGAGCTGCGCGCGCAAGGCGCATGCGCCGTGCTGCTGTCGGGCGGCGAGTTGACGGTGACCATGCGCGGAAAGGGCCGCGGCGGACCCAATCAGGAATACGCCCTGGCTCTTTCGATCGCGCTGGCCGGCATGCCGGCGGTGGCGGCGCTGGCCGGCGACACCGATGGCACCGATGGCGGCACGGGCAGCGCCGCCGACCCCGCCGGCGCCCTGCTCGACGGCGACACGGCAGCGCGGGCCAAGGCCCTTGGCCTCGATCCCGCCGCCTTTCTCGCCGACAACAATTCGACCGGATTCTTCGAAGCCCTTGGGGATCTGCTGCTGCCCGGGCCGACCTACACCAACGTGAACGACTTCCGCGCCATCGTCGTTGACAGGCCATGACGGCTCACGCCAAAACCGCCCCCACACTTGCAACCGACGAGACCGTGACCGCATTGCCTTTCACCATCGCCAGGCGCTGCATTTCCCGCATCATCGCCCGCGCCGCCGCGCCGGCCGTGCTGCTGCTGGCCGTCTCGGCGCATCCGGCGATGGCCGATTTCCGGCTGTGCAACAATACCGGCGGCCGGGTCGGCGTCGCATTAGGCTACAAAGACGCGGAAGGCTGGACCACCGAAGGCTGGTGGAACATTTCCGCGCGGTCGTGCGAAACCCTGCTGCGCGGTGCGCTGGTTGCGCGCTACTATTACATCTACGCGGTCGATTATGACCGCGGCGGCGAATGGTCCGGTCGCGCCTATATGTGCTCACGCGAGAAGGAATTCACCATTCGCGGCACCGAGAACTGCCTCACGCGCGGTTATGACCGCACCGGCTTTTTCGAGGTCGACACCAGCGAGCAGCGCTCCTGGACCGTGCAATTGACCGACAGCGCCGAGCAGATTCCCGACCGGCCATTGCCGTCACGCACCCCCGGCCCCTCGCGCCCGCCGAGCATTGCGCCGTCAGCTCCAGCCGATGGCGGCAAGCGGTGAGACGCCTGCGCCGCGCCAAGATCGTCGCCACCCTCGGGCCGGCCTCCTCCAGCGCCGACATGATCGGGCGGCTGTTTGCAGCCGGCGCCGACGTGTTCCGCATCAATATGAGTCACACCAGCCAGGATCGCATGCGCGAACTGGTCGCCATGATCCGCGGCGTCGAGCGTGACACCGGGCGGCCGATCGGCATCCTGGTCGACTTGCAGGGCCCGAAGCTGCGGCTCGGCACCTTCACCGGCGGATCGGTGCAGGTGAAGAGTGGCGATAGCTTCGTGCTCGACTCCGATCCGGCCGCCGGCGATGCCAGCCGCGCTTTTCTGCCGCATCCGGAGATTTTCGCCGGCGTCGAGCCCGGCCACACGCTGCTGATCGACGACGGCAAGGTGCGGCTCACCGTCACCGAGGCGCAGCCCAAGCGCATGACCACGCGCGTCGTGGTCGGCGGCAAATTATCCGACCGCAAGGGCGTGAGCCTGCCGGATTCGACGATTCCGTTTTCCGCCTTGGCCGAGAAAGACATCTCGGATCTCGAAGCCGCGCTCGAGGCCGGCATCGATTGGATCGCGCTGTCGTTCATCCAGCGGCCCGAGGATATCGCGGAAGCCAAGAAGATCACGCGCGGACGCGCGCTGCTGATGGCCAAGATCGAGAAGCCGCAGGCGGTTTACCGGCTGGCCGAGATCCTGGATATCGCCGACGCGCTGATGGTGGCGCGCGGCGACCTCGGCGTGGAAATGCCGCTGGAAAAAGTGCCCGGCGTGCAGAAGCAGATGACGCGTTCCGGCCGCGCCGCCGGCAAGCCGGTGGTGGTCGCGACGCAAATGCTGGAATCGATGATCTCGTCGCCGGTGCCCACGCGCGCGGAAGTCTCCGACGTCGCCACCGCCATCTTCGAAGGCGCGGATGCGGTGATGCTGTCGGCGGAATCGGCGGCCGGGCAATATCCGGTGGAAGCGGTGGCGACCATGAACCGCATCGCCGAGGAGGTCGAAGGCGATCCGCTGTTCCGCAATATCCTCGATGCGCAGCGCGCCGAACCGGAAGCAACCGGCGCCGACGCCATCGCCGATGCGGCGCGCCATATCGCCGACACGCTCGACCTGGCGGCAGTGGTGTGCTGGACCTCGTCCGGCTCGACCGGCCTGCGGGTGGCGCGCGAGCGGCCGCGGCCGCCGATCGTGGCGCTGTCCCCGAATATCGCTACAGGGCGCCGGCTGTCGGTGGTGTGGGGCGTGCATTGCGTCGTCACCGAGGACGCCCACGACCAGGACGACATGGTGAACCGCGCCTGCCGCATCGCGTTCAAGGAAGGCTTCGCCAAGACCGGCCAGCGCGTGATCGTGGTCGCCGGCGTTCCGCTCGGCACGCCGGGCGCCACCAACATGCTGCGCATCGCTTATGTGGGCACCGAGGCGGCGGGGGATTGAGCCAGGCCGTGTCCTCATAATACACGCTATGCGCTCCGTCCGCTCAATGTCCGCAATTCCGCCCAAAGATGGGGTAATCGGCCGGCCGGCGTGTAGATCGCTGGAGATTTTGGGTGCTGCGCTTCAGGCTGATGGTGAGACGAGGTCCGCATTCGCGGCCTCAAGCATCAGAAGGAGAAGCGCAGCATGGACCATTCTGCCGG
>DATBZY010000032.1:0-8439 GCA_036512915.1 Pseudolabrys sp.
CCGGTGCGCTCCGAACAGCAAGATACCTCAGAGGCCCAAGCGGCCGACGAACCCCGCATGCTGCCACGACCGTGCCCCGGCTGCGGCGGACGCATGTTCATCATCGAGACCTTCGCGCGCGGCAGCGAGCCAAAGCATCGACCAACGCCGGCGGCCGCGATCAGGATCGACACCTCATGATGCCGTCATCGCTGATCCAGCACCGCACCGAAGCGCGCCATTCTGGCCGGCTCTCGCCCGGCACCACACCCGCTTGCTCCGATCAGCAAGATTGCCCCGTGATCGCACCGCAAATCCTGTCGAGCAACGTGCGATCCGCTCGTTCGCGCCAGCACGCACGCCCAAAATTCGAGCTAAAGCGATCCGATCAACAGCGTCGACGCAACTTCCCCAACACTCACGCCGGCGCCAAATCCCCATAGCGCCCGCTGCACCGTTGGTGCCCCACACCCCGCGATTTCCTGCCTTGGCGCTTTTCGGACGCCGGCCGATCGAGCCAACCCGCCTCCAGAATGAACCCGCCGGGCGTGAGGTGATAGGCGAAGGAATTATGCACGATATCGCCGGCGCGGAACCCGGCAGCGAACAGCGCGCGCGCCGAGCCCCACCAGTCCTTGCCCACGCCTTCCGGCTCGAAGATCGGCCCCGGCGACATCAGCAGGCGCCGCGCCTGGCCCGGGGCGGTGACGTTGAGGCCGCCGAATGGCGGGTTTTCTTTTTGCAGCGCCGTGAGGTCCGCCTTGCGCAGCACCGGAAGTTTGGCGAGCGCGGCGCGCGAATTCACCGATTTCGTATCGATGCCCTTGAGATGCTTGCCCCAGCCCGGCGCGGTCATGGCGCGCGCGACGATCCCGGGCAGCGCCGCGGCCTGCCTGCGCTCGCGTGACCCCGGGTCGCGGGTTTCCAGGGCGTCGTAATGGTCGGGCATGGCTTAAGCCAGCCAGCGCTTGCGCCGGCGGTAATGCTTGCCGTCGCGGAAGGATTTGCGCCGGCCTCCGGAAATGCCGAGGTAGAATTCCTTCACGTCCTCGTTCTCGGCCAGCGACTTGGCGTCGCCGTCCATCACCACGCGGCCGTTTTCCAGGATGTAGCCGTAGCGCGCGAAACGCAGCGCCATATGGGTATTCTGCTCGGCCAGCAGGAACGAGACGCCTTCCTTCTCGTTGAGGTTTTTGACGATCTCGAAAATCTCCTCGACGATCTGCGGCGCCAGACCCATCGACGGCTCGTCGAGCAGGACCATCTTCGGACGCGACATCAGCGCGCGGCCGATGGCGCACATCTGCTGCTCGCCGCCCGAGGTGTAGCCGGACAGCGAATTCTTGCGTTCGGCGAGCTTGGGGAAATAGGCATAGACCAGCTCCATATCACGCTTGGTCGCCGCCTTGCCGTCGGTCCTCGTGAAGGCGCCGGTGAGCAGGTTCTCCTCGATGGTGAGATGGCCGAAGCAATGACGGCCTTCCATCACCTGGATGCAGCCGCGCTTCACCAGTTCGTTGGGTGACAGGTTATGCACCTCGTGGCCGTCGAACAGGATCGAGCCCTTGGTGACCTCGCCGCGCTCGGCCTGCAGCAGATTGGAAATCGCCTTCAGCGTGGTGGTCTTGCCAGCGCCGTTGGCGCCGAGCAGCGCCACGATCTCGCCCTTCGGCACGTCGAGCGACACGCCCTTGAGCACCAGGATGACGCGGCTGTAGATGACCTCGATATTGCTCACCGAGAGAAACGGTTTCTCGGTCGCGGACGATGCGGCGATGGCGGCGATTGCAGCGGATGACACCGGTCGGGCTCCCGTCTTTCGGTGAGGCAGGCCATGGGAGGCGGCGGCGCCGCCTCCCAAAGTTTTGTCGACGACGCGCGCTCAGCCGAGCGCTGCGCCGGATCGTGGGCGTCAGCTCTCCTTCGAGCAGTCGCGCGGCGTGGTCTTCTTCTCGGCGGCGTACTTGGCCGAGGCGTCCTTGACCATCGGGTCGAGGATCGACAGATCGGCCTTGTAGTAGCCCGAAATGGTCTTCCACTGCTTGCCATCCCATTGCTGGACGCGCGCAACGTCGGCGCCTTGGTGGTCCTGACAGGTGAGGCGCAACGGCTGCAACATGCCTTCGAACCCGAGCTCCTTGATCCGCTCGGCGGTCAGATTGAGGTTCTCAAAACCCCAGCGGACTTGCTCGCCGGTCATCGGCTTGTTGCCGTACTTCTTCATCGCGGCGCGGATCGCCTCGGCGCCGATCATGGAATTGATCACGCCGCGGTTGTAGAGCACCTGCGCGTAGTCGTCCTTGGTCATCGTCTTACCCTTGGAGATCACGAACTTGTCGAGGTCGGCGTGCACCTTGAACTTGCCGGCGCCGTGCTGGAGCATCAGCGCCTTGTAACCGACCGACTGATCGCCGGCGGGCGTCACGTCAGGCTCGGCGCCCGACCACCACACGCCAATCATGTGATCGCGCGGATAGCCGACCGCCGCCGCTTCCTTGATCGCGGTGGAGTTCATCACGCCCCAGCCCCAGAGCAGCACGTAGTCGGGCTTGTCCTGCCTAATCGCCAGCCACTGCGACTTCTGCTCGACGCCCGGATGCGTGACCGGGATGGCCTTGAAGGTGAAGCCGTTGAGTTTGGCGCGCGCTTCGAGCGCCGGGATCGGCTCCTTGCCGTACGGGCTGTCGTGATAGACTAGGCTGATCTTCTTGTCCTTCAGCTTATCGAAGCCGCCGAGCTCGTGCGCGATATGCTGGATGGCGACGTCGGCCGCGGTCCAGTAGCTGCCGACGGCGACGAAGTTCCAGGTGAACACCGCGCCGTTGCGGCTTTCCGAGCGGCCATAGCCCAGAGTCAGCAACGGAATTTTGTCGCCGGGCGCCTTTTCGGTGAGCGCGAAGGTGATGCCGGTCGACAGCGGAGAGAAGTAGCTCGCGCCGGTCGGGCCTTTGCCCTTCAGGCGCTCATAACATTCGACGCCCTTGTCGGTGGCGTAGCCGGTCTCGCATTCCTCCGATGTAATCTTGACGCCGTTGATGCCGCCGTCGCGTTCGTTGAGCAGCGACAGGTAGTCGGCGACGCCGTCGGCAAACGGAATGCCGTTCGGCGCATAGGGACCCGTGCGATAGACAAGCAGCGGAATAAACTGCTCGTTCTGCTGAGCCGTTGCCGGCTCGGCCATCACTGTCGCGCCCAGGGCGAGCGCGGCGAGAGCCAAGGTGAGCTTCCTCATGTGTTTCCCTCCTGTGAGTCCGGCCACCGGCCGGCGCATTGAAGCGTTTCTTTTGATTTCGTGGCGGGGCGTGCCGCTCCAACCCACGCGCCCGCACTGAATGAGTTCAAGCCTAGGCCCTCAATAGGGGTAAGGCCAGAGCCTCAACTTCTCCTTTCCGGTCAACCAAAGTCTAGCAAAACCATGCGGTTCGACGATCAAGAGCCAGCAGATCAGCGCGCCAGTGACCATGAACACGAGCAGCGACACGGTCTCCACCGAGACCGGAATGCCGAGCGCATGCGGTATCTGGTCGAGCAGGATCGGCAGCACGAGGATGAAGGCAGCGCCCAGGAATGCGCCCATGATCGAACCCAGCCCGCCGATGATGACCATGAACAGGATCTGGAACGAGCGGTCGATATTGAAGGCGAGCGGCTCCCAGGCACCGAGATAGATGAACGCCCAAAGGGCGCCGGCGACGCCGACGATGAACGATGAAATGGCGAAGGCCGTGAGCTTCGCATAGAGCGGGCGGATGCCCATCAACTCGGCGGCGATATCCATGTCGCGGATCGCCATCCACTGGCGTCCGATATTTCCGCGCACCAGATTCTTCGCCAGCAACGCGAACACCGACACGAAGACGAGGCACACCAGATATTTCTCGATCGGCTTGTTGGCGTAGAAGCCGAAGAAGTTGAGCTCCGGCGCGGTCACCGAACCGGACGAGGTGTAGTTGGTGAACCACTTCACGCGGATGAACACCCAGTCGAAGAAGAACTGCGCGGCCAGCGTCGCCACCGCGAGGTAGAGACCCTTGATGCGCAGACTGGGCACGCCGAACAGGATGCCGACGATAGCCGCCATCAGGCCGCCGAGCAGGATCGAGGGCAGCACCGGCAGCGGCGGAATCGAAATCGTGAAAATCTCGAGCGGAATGCGCACGCCGGTCCCGAACTTGTAGGCGCTGTAGGCGCCGATCGCCATGAACGCGCCGCTCCCAAGCGAGAGCTGGCCGCAATAGCCGGTGAGGATATTGAGGCCGACGGCCGCCAGCGACAGGATCAGGAAGGGAATAAAGATGGCGCGCAGCAGATACTCGCCGCCGAACGGCCAGATCTGCAGGACGTTGAGCAGCGGCACGCCGATGAAGGCTAAGGCGAGCAGCAGCCAGAGCGCGATGCGATCCTGGCGGATCGTAAAGATCGCCATGTCGGCGGTGTAGCTGGTCTTGAACTGGCCGGTTTCGCGATACAGCACGCTCGTCCCCTCAAATCCGCTCGATGATGCGCTCGCCGAACAGCCCCTGCGGCCGCATCAGCAGCACCACCAGCGCCAGCACATAGGCGAACCAGTATTCGATGCCGCCGCCCATGGCGGGACCGAGATAGGCCTCCGCAAGCTTCTCGCCGGCACCGATGAGAAGCCCGCCGATGATGGCGCCGGGCACCGAGGTGAAACCGCCGATGATCAGCACCGGCAACGCCTTCAGCGCCAGGAAGGTGATGGAGAACTGCACGCCGAGCTTGGTTCCCCACACGGTCGCGGCGGCCAGCGCCACCAGGCCCGCCATCAGCCAGACGACGAACCAAATCCAGTTGAGCGAAATGCCGACCGATTGCGCGGCGGCGTGATCGTCGGCGACCGCGCGCAGAGCGCGCCCGGTCTTGGTGTGCTGGAAGAACAGCGCGAGCACCACGACCAGCACCGCCGCGATAAAGCCGCCGAAGACGTCGATCTTGCTGACCAGAATGCCGCCCGGGAACGCCTTCTCGAACAGGAACCAGGCATCGCTTGGAAACAACGGCAGCGGATAGACGTCGGAGCCGAACAACATCTGCGCACCGCCTTCGAGGATGAAGCTCACCCCGATGGTGGCCATGAACAGCGTCAAGCCATCCTGGTTGACCAGCGGCCCGAGCACGAAGCGCTCCACCAGCCAGGCGGTGATCGCCATGATCGCCGCGGCGAACACCAGGCCGACACCGACCGCCGCCCAGAACGAAAAGCCTTGCGCCACCAGCATATCGAGCGCGCGCACCAGCGCGAGGCCGGCCAGCAGCACCATCGCGCCTTGCGCGAAATTGAACACGCCGGAGGCCTTGAAGATCAGCACGAAGCCGAGCGCGACCAGCGAATAGAGCACGCCGGCGAGCAGGCCACTGATCAGCACTTCGACGAACTGGCCAAACACAACCATGCGCTACATTCCCCCGTTCCCGGCCCTCAATGCGCCACGCCGAGATAGGCGTCGATCACCGCCTGATTGTTCCTGACCACGTCGGGCGTGCCGTCGGCGATCTTGATGCCGTGGTCGAGCACAATGACGCGATCGGACAAATCCATCACCACACCCATGTCGTGCTCGATCAGCGCGATGGTGGTGCCGTAGTGGTTGTTGACGTCGAGAATGAAGCGCGACATGTCTTCCTTCTCTTCCATGTTCATGCCCGCCATTGGCTCGTCGAGCAGCAACAGGTCCGGCTCCATCGCCAGCGCGCGGCCGAGTTCGACCCGCTTCTGCATGCCGTAGGGCAGCCGCGCCACCTGCACCTTGCGGATCGCCTGGATTTGCAGGAAGTCGATGATCTCCTCGACGCGGGCGCGGTGTTCGACCTCCTCGGTGAGCGCCGGCCCGACGCGCAGAAGCTGCCAGAGGAAGCCGCGGCGCATCTTCAGCGTGCGGCCGACCATGATGTTGTCGAGAGCGCTCATGCCCTTGAACAGCGCGACGTTCTGGAACGTGCGCGCGATGCCGCCGATGGCGGCTTCATGCGGGCGCATCTTAGAGCGAGTCTCGCCCTTGAAGGTGATGCGGCCTTCCTGCGGCTGATAGAAGCCGTTGATGATGTTGAGCATCGAGGTCTTGCCGGCGCCATTCGGCCCAATGATGGCGCGGATCTCGCCCTTGCGGATGTCGAAGGAAACGTCGCTCACCGCCTTCACGCCGCCGAACGACAGCGAGACGTCCTCCACCGCCAACAGCACATCGTCGACCGCGACGTCGGGTCCGCCCGGGGCTCTCATGCCGCCTTCCCCATCGGGATGGCGACCGGCACCGTCGCCATGTCGCGAATTTTCACGCGTGCGCTGATCACACCCTTGCGGCCGTCCTCGAACGTCACCTCGGTCGAGATATCGGCCTCCTGCGAGCCGTCATACAGCGCCTTGATCAGGGTTGCGTAACGCTCGGCGATGAAGCTGCGGCGGACTTTCTGCGTGCGCGTGAGCTCGCCGTCGTCGGCATCGAGTTCTTTGTGCAGGATGAGGAAGCGTTTGATCTGCGTGCCCGCCATCACCTTGTCGGCGGCGAGCGAGCGGTTCACTTCGACCACGTGCTTCTCGATCATGTCGTAGACCAGCGGATGACCGGCGAGCTCCTGATAGGAGCCATAGATGACGTTGTTTCGCTCGGCCCAGCTACCCACCGCGGTGAGGTCGATGTTGATCATCACGCAGACGAAATCGCGCTTGTCGCCGTAGGCCACCACTTCGCGGATGTTGGGATAGAATTTGAGCTTGTTCTCGATGTATTTCGGCGGGAACAGCGTGCCGTCGTTGAGCTTACCGACATCCTTGGCGCGGTCGATGATCTTGAGATGCCCGGTCTTCTCGTCGAAGTAGCCGACGTCGCCGGTCATCACATAGCCGTCGGGCGTCATCGCCTCGGCGGTCTTGGCGGCATCCTTGAAGTAGCCGGCGAACATGCCGGGCGACTTGAACAGCACCTCGCCGTTGTCGGCGATGCGGATGTCGACGTTCGGGCAGGCCGGGCCCACGGTATCCGAATAGATTTCTCCGTCCGGCTGCGCGGTGACGTAGAGGAAGGCTTCGGTCTGTCCATAGAGCTGCTTCAGATTGAGGCCGATCGAGCGAAAGAAAGCGAACAGCTCGGGGCCGATCGCTTCGCCCGCGGTGTAGGCGACGCGCACGCGCGAAAAGCCGAGCACGTTCTTGAGCGGGGCATAGACCAGGATATTGCCGATCCCGTAGAGCAGCCGGCCGGAAAGCGGCACCGGCTGGCCATTGAGGATGCGTTCGCCGTAGCGCCGCGCCACGCCCTCGATGAAATAGTGGAACATCTTGCGCTTGATGTAGCCGGCGTCCTCCATGCGGATCATGACGCGCGTCAGCAGGAGTTCGAGCGTGCGCGGCGGGGCAAAATAAAAGGTCGGGCCTATTTCGCGCAGGTCGGCCATCGCGGTATCGGCGCTCTCCGGGCAGGCCATGCAGAAGCCGGCGACCAGGCCTTGCGCATAGTTCAGGTAATGATCGCCGACCCAGGCCAGCGGCAGATAGGCGAGCGCCACGTCCTTTTCGGTCAGGTGATCGAAGGCGACGGTGTCGGCGGCGGCCTTGATCGATCGTTCGCCGGTGAGCACCACGCCTTTGGAGGTGCCGGTGGTGCCCGAGGTGTACAGGATGATGGACGGATCGGAGCCCTTGCCGGCGGCGATCTCGGCATCGAGCCAGGCGGCGACCGCCGGATCGGCGAGCGCCTTGCGGCCGTCCGCGATGATGTCGTCCATCGCATGCAGGTGGTCGTGGTCGTAGTCGCGCAAGCCGCGCTTCTCGTCGTACACCATCTGCTTGAGCTTCGGCAGCCGCTCCATGACCGAGAGGATCTTGTCGACCTGTTCCTGGTCCTCGACCGCCGCGTAGCGCGTCTCGGCATGGGCCAGCACGAAGGCGAGTTCATCGGCCACCGCATCCGAATAGACCGGCACCGGGATGGCCCCCAGCATCTGCGCGGCCATCACCGACCAATAAAGTTTCGGCCGGTTGGCGCCGACGATGGCGATGGTTTCGCCGCGTTTAAGACCGAGCCGGTTGAGGCCGACCGCATAGGCGCGCACGATTTCGAGCACCTTGGACCACGTCCAGGTCTGCCAGATGCCGAGGTCCTTGTGCCGCATGGAAGGCCGCGACCCATGCAAATAAGCGTTACGGATCAATAGCTTGGGAAAGGTATCCGTCGGACCGGCGGCGGCTTGCTCCACGGCGTCACCTCCCTCGCCATTTCGCGCGTTTGTCGCGCTTGTCGTTGCTGCCGCCCGGTACCGGCCATACTCCGGAAGTTTTTTCTCTATAACAGATTGCAGCCAAATGAACTTTTAGGCTAGCGGCTAATTGACAGACAAGAGAGCCACGTTATCCTAAGCGTGCGGAGGTGTGTCGGCCGCGGCAGTTTGCTCTATCCGCCGAAGCGGCTCAGACGCTCCAGATCCAGCGACCGGGCCGATGCC
>DATBZY010000033.1:0-2539 GCA_036512915.1 Pseudolabrys sp.
CAACGAGGGCGTGATCACGGTCGAAGAAGCCAAGTCGCTTGAGACCGAACTCGACGTGGTCGAGGGCATGCAGTTCGATCGCGGCTACATCTCGCCCTACTTCATCACGAACGCCGACAAGATGCGCGTTGAGATGGAAGACCCCTACATCCTGATCTACGAAAAGAAACTGTCCGGCCTGCAGGAACTGCTGCCGCTGCTCGAAGCAGTGGTGCAGACCGGCAAGCCGCTGCTGATCTTGGCTGAGGACGTGGAAGGCGAAGCGCTCGCCACTCTCGTCGTCAACAAGCTGCGCGGCGGCCTCAAGGTCGCGGCGGTGAAAGCTCCGGGCTTCGGCGATCGCCGCAAGGCCATGCTGCAGGACATCGCGGTCCTGACCGGCGGCCAGGCGATCTCGGAAGATCTCGGCATCAAGCTCGAGAACGTCACCATCAACATGCTCGGCCGCACCAAGAAGGTGATGATCGACAAGGAAAACACCACGATCATCAACGGCGCCGGCAAGAAAGCCGACATCGAGTCGCGCGTGGCGCAGATCAAGGCGCAGATCGAGGAAACCACCTCGGACTACGACAAGGAGAAGCTGCAGGAGCGGCTGGCGAAGCTCGCCGGCGGCGTTGCGGTGATCCGCGTCGGCGGCGCCACCGAGATCGAGGTGAAGGAGCGCAAGGATCGCGTCGACGACGCGATGCATGCGACCCGCGCCGCGGTCGAGGAAGGCATCCTGCCGGGCGGCGGTGTCGCTCTGCTGCGTGCCACCGACGCCCTGAAGAGGGTGCGCACTGCCAACGAAGACCAGAAGCACGGCGTCGACATCGTCCGTAAGGCGATCCAGGCACCGGCACGCCAGATCGCGACCAATGCCGGTGAAGACGGCTCGGTCATCGTCGGCAAGATCCTCGAGAAGGATCAGTACAACTGGGGCTTCGACGCGCAGGCCGGCGAGTACGGCAATCTCGTCAGCAAGGGCGTGATCGACCCGACCAAGGTCGTGCGTTCGGCGATCCAGGGCGCGGCATCGGTTGCCGGCCTGCTGATCACCACCGAGGCGATGGTCGCCGAGGTTCCGCAGAAGAAGGGCCAGGGCGGCGGTATGCCTGGCGGCGGCGGAATGGGCGGCGGCGGCATGGGCGGGATGGACTTCTAAAGTCCTTCATCCCATCGACACGAAACACCAAGGCCCGGGAGCAATCCCGGGCCTTTTGCTTGATAAGCAGCACTGAAACGAAAACGACCACAAATGAGAGGCGCGCTTACATCCGGCGTCGCCTGATTCTCATCGTGGCCGTCACGGCGATCGGTACTCGACAATTTCCAATCGCCAACTTGACGCCTATATACCGCGTGCTTGTGTCAGCCCTGTGACGGCAAGATGCATCCTTTATTCACGATCGGCTACCAGCAGGCCAAGCCCGAGGCAGTCTTGGGCGAACTCAAGCGCGCCAAGATCGAGCTGCTGGTCGATACCCGCGCGGTCGCGGCGTCGCGCCGCCCGGGCTTTTCCAAGCGCCAGCTGGCGGCCTCGCTCGATGAGGCCGGCATCGCTTACGTGCATTTGCAGAAGCTCCGGACGCCTGCGGAAGGCCGGCAGGCCGCGCGTTCGGGCGCCATCGACACGCTCTGGCGCATTTACGACAAGCACATCAAAACCCCGGACGCGCAAGCCGCGCTCGACGAGCTGATCGCGCTGATCAAGTCGGGCAAGCGCGTGTGCCTGCTCTGCTACTGCCGCGATCCGAAGGCGTGCCATCGCGACCGCATCGTGGCGAACGTCAAAAAGCGCACCCGCGTGAAGGTCGAGGACCTGATCCCGCCGCTTTTTTAGTGCGCATGGTCCCGAAAAGTGGGAACCGGTTTTCGGAAAAGATCCTGCGACCAAGAAACATTTTATTCAGCCGGCTGCGCTGCACCGCTGCGCGCGCGCTCGACGCCCGCGACCAGGAACACGATGCCGAGCACGCCGATCAGGAAAACTGCGGCGATGCCGGTGACGACCATCAGCAGCAGGTCGAAGCCACCGCGGCTGTAGAGGAAGGCGATGATCGACACCGCCGCGCCAGCCGATACGAAAGTGAGGAAATAGCGCACCGCGTAGACGCGGCCGCGCCAGGCATCGGCGGTGTAGCGCGCGATCACCAGGTCGCCGACCGTCACCTGCCCGTAGATCGCGGCCATGGTGAGGGCGAGCGCCAGGATCAGCGTCATGCCGCTGGAATTGGCCGCCCACAGGATGCCGAGGAATTGCAGCGCCACGATGAAGGCGAACAGCTGATAGGGCGCGATCCGTTCGACCAGGCGTCCGACCACGATCTGCGCCACCGCGCCGCACATGAACACGGCGGTAGCGAGCGAGCCGACCGCGAGCAGAGGCACACCTTCGCCGAGGCGCTCGTCGACAATCTTCGGCAGCGCGATCGAGATGGTGTTGAAGGTGAGACCGCCGGCGAGCGAGATCACCACATAGAGGCCGAACATGATCATTGCCGCGCGCTGCGAGAGCACCACGTCGGCGACTTTCTTGCGGCTCGCCGTGTGGTGG
>DATBZY010000034.1:0-22595 GCA_036512915.1 Pseudolabrys sp.
GCGTCGAGAATGGCGACCAGCGCGCATTCCGGAATGTCGAGGCCCTCGCGCAGCAAATTGATGCCGATCAGCGCGTCGAACGCGCCCAGCCTTAAGTCACGGATGATCTCGATGCGCTCCAGCGTGTCGATGTCGCTGTGCATGTAGCGCACGCGAATGCCCTGCTCGTGCAGATATTCGGTGAGGTCCTCGGCCATGCGCTTGGTCAGCACGGTGACCAGCGCGCGGTAGCCGGCCAGCGCCACCTGGCGAATTTCGCCGACCAGGTCGTCGACCTGGGTGCGCGCCGGCCGCACCTCCACCGGCGGGTCGATCAGCCCGGTCGGGCGTATCACCTGCTCGACGAACACGCCGCGCGCCTCGTTCATTTCCCAGTGGCTGGGCGTCGCCGACACCGCGACGGTCTGCGGCCGCATGGCGTCCCATTCCTCGAAGCGCAGCGGCCGGTTGTCCATGCAGGACGGCAGCCGGAAACCGTATTCCGCCAGCGTCGCCTTGCGGCGGAAGTCACCGCGGAACATGCCGCCGAGCTGCGGGATGGTGACGTGGCTCTCATCTGCGAACACCAGCGCGTTGTCGGGCACATATTCGAACAGCGTCGGCGGCGGCTCGCCCGGCTTGCGGCCGGTGAGATAGCGCGAATAGTTCTCGATGCCGGCGCAGCTGCCGGTGGCGTCCATCATTTCCAGGTCGAAATTGGTGCGCTGCTCGAGCCGCTGCGCTTCCAGCAGGCGGCCGGCGGCGTGCAGCTGGTCGAGCCGTTGCCGCAATTCATGTTTGATGCCGTGGATGGCCTGGATCAGCGTCGGCCGCGGCGTGACGTAGTGCGAGTTGGCATAGACCTTGACGAACTCGAGCTCGTCGGTCTTCTGGCCGGTAAGCGGATCGAATTCGTGGATCGACTCGATCTCGTCGCCGAACAGCGACACCCGCCAGGCGCGGTCCTCGTAATGCGCCGGAAAAATCTCGATGACGTCGCCGCGCACACGGAACGAGCCGCGGAAGAAATCGCCGCCCGAGCGCTTGTATTGCAGCGCCACCAGATCGGCGAGCAACTGGCGCTGGCCGATCGTGCCGCCCTGCTGCAGCGTGAAGGTCATCGCTGAATAGGTTTCCACCGAGCCGATGCCGTAGATGCACGACACCGAGGCGACGATGATGACGTCGTCGCGCTCCAGCAGCGAACGCGTGGCCGAATGGCGCATGCGGTCGATCTGCTCGTTGATCGAGGATTCCTTCTCGATATAGGTGTCGGTGCGCGGGACGTAGGCCTCCGGCTGGTAGTAGTCGTAATAGGAGACGAAATATTCCACCGCGTTGTTGGGGAAGAACGACTTGAACTCGCCGTAGAGCTGCGCCGCCAGCGTCTTGTTGGGCGCCAGGATGATGGCCGGGCGCTGCGTCGCCTCGATCACCTTCGCCATCGTAAATGTTTTGCCGGAGCCGGTGACGCCGAGCAGCACCTGCGTGCGATCGTGGCGCTGGATGCCTTCCACCAGTTCGGCGATCGCCTGCGGCTGGTCGCCCTTCGGCTCGAAATTCGATTGGATCACGAAAGGCTTGCCGCCTTCGGACTTGTCCGGCCGCGGTGGGCGATGCGGCGTCCACGGTTGCGCGGCGAATTCCGGCCGGCCTTCGCGCAGCAAGCGCTCCAGCGACTCGGCGGTGGCGGCGACGCCCATTGAACTCAGTCCGCTGCCCGGCTGCGGCAGATCGGCGCGCGGCAGCCGGTATTTCGGATCGCCGCCGGTATTGGCTCTGATCCCGCCGGCGCTCGCTGACGAGGGCGAGGCGGGCGCCGCGTCGTCGGTGAGCCCGAGTTCCTCCGCCAGTTTCGGATCGAGCCCGGTCACCGGCGAAGCGGTGTAGTCGTGCTGCGGCGCTTCGCCGAAACCTTTGGCCGCCGATTTGCGCGCCTTGTGGGCAGCGGAAAAATCGGCGCGGCGGTCGAACGAATTATCCGGCGGCGGCTGTAACCCGGTACCCGAGCCCAGACCGGCGGTGCCCTTATTGATCGCCGGGTTGAGCAGGTCGGCGAGCGCGTCCGGCGTCGCCGGCTGGTCCGGGCGCGCCGCCTTGGCCCGCGTCGGGCGCGCAGGATCTTCCGGCTTTTTCGGCAGCTCAGGGGACTTGTCGGGGGTTTTCGCCATCGCCTGCGAATATGGGGCGAGTTAGCCGGCGAGGAAAGGGCGGTCGGTTTTGGCGGATTCCGCAGAGTTCCGCTATTGATACAGCGCAAATCCAGCATCCGGCCGCTGTGCCAGAATATTTTTTTAAAGGAGATCCGGCAATGACAGCAGCACAGCATCGGACCGTGGAAGGCATGGCTGCCGCGGCGGAGCGCATCGGCGAAGAGCTTGTGCGCGCCAAGGACAAAATCGCCGGCTCGGCGGCGGACGCCGGCGAGGATCTGGCGGCGGAGCTTCGTCGCTTGCAGAAAGACCTCAGTGCCGTCAAGGAGACTCTTGCCGACTTCGGCCGAGCGTCGGGCGCGGAGGCGAGCGCATCGGCGTCGCGCATCGGCGCCGCGGCCTCGGAGGCGGCCAGCGAATTCGCGGCCAATGCCAAAACCGATACCCAGTCGGTGATCGCCGACCTGGAGACATTCGCCCGGCAGAATCCGCGTTATGTCCTCGGCGGTGCGCTCGGTCTTGGCATCGTGCTAGGACTGCTGCTGCGGAGGCATTGATGTTCGCCGCCTGCGTGAGCCTGTGCAAGGGCCACTTCAAACAGCGCATCCGGGCGCTGACGGTTACCGCCGCGCTGACGCTGGCTGCGGTCGCGGTCATCCTGGTCGCGATCGGCTTCGGATTGTCGCTGCTGTATGTCTGGCTGCAGCAGATTTACGGAACGATGCCGGCGCTGGGGATCATCGCCGGCGGCTGCGCTGTGCTCGGCCTGATCTTGTTCTTGATCGCATTCCTGCGGCCCGCGGCGCGGGCGCGAGCTGCGCGCCGCGATGCCGATGCTTCGGGCGGCACGCTCGCAAGCGGCGAGCGCGCGATCGACGAAGCAGTCGCTGCCGTGCAGCAGGGCTCGCGGGAATCGATGCTGGCGGCGCTGTCGCTGTCGCTGGCGCTGGTGGCCGGCGTCATTCTCGGCCGCAAACTTTAGCCCATTGATCACAGCAGATTGACGTTGCGCGCGGGCTCAGGCGGCGCCTGTTCGTTCGGGCGCGCGGCCTTGGGATCGGTCTTTCCCCCGCTCAGTCCGGTGCTAGATTATGTCAAAAGCCATGGGGGGAGCGATGTCCGGGACCAATCTCACAAGACGCATGCTATTGGCTGGTATGGCGCTCGCGCCGCTCGCGCGTCCGGCCGGCGCGCAAGCCGTCTGGCCAAACCGGCCGGTGCAGGTCATGGTGCCTTATCCGCCCGCGGGCGGCGCCGACACCACGGCGCGCATCCTGTCCGGTAAGCTCAACGAAATCCTCGGCCAGAATTTCGTCATCGAGAACCGCGGCGGCGCCGGCGGCACCATCGGCGAAGCCGTCGTCGCCAAGGCCGATCCGGACGGCTACACCATCCTGCACGACGCCACCGGCTTCTCGGTGAACGGCGCGCTCTATCCCAACCTGTCGTTCGACTACCGCAAGGATTTCGACCCGGTTTTTCTGGCCTCGCTCGTGCCGAACATTCTGGTGGTTACCCCATCGCTGCCGGTTAAGACGGTCGCCGACGTCATCGCTTTCGCCAAAGCCGCTCCTGACGGGATCGACATGGCCTCGTCCGGCAACGGCACGCTGCAACATCTTTCGCTCGAAATGTTCCGGCACACGACCGGCATCAAGATCAGCCATGTGCCGTATCGCGGCGGCAGCCTGGCGCTCAACGATGTCCTATCGGGCCAGGTGAAATTCTTCTTCGCCAACGGCTCGTCGGTGGTCGGCCTGATCAAGGGCGGCCAGGTGAAGGCCATCGCGCATACCGGTAAAGGACGTCTCGACAGTCTGCCGGACATCCCGCCGGTGTCCGACAGCTTGCCGGGGTTCGAAGCCTATGAATGGAACGGCGTCTTCGTCCCGCACGGCACGCCAGCGGCAATCGTGCAAAAGCTCAACGCCGGTCTCAATGAAGCTCTGCGCTCGCCGCAGGTCAGCGAACGCTTCAAGCAGCTCAACATCGACTCCCGCGCGAACACGCCGGAAGAATTCCGCGCCTTCGTGGGCGAGCAGATGGAGCGCTGGAGCAAGGTGGTGAAGGAAGCCAACATCAAGCTCGGATGAGTCTTTCCGCCGCCGACCCACCGCGCATCGCCGGCCCGCTGGCGTATCCGAAACAGCCGCGCGTCATGCCGCCGCCGGGCGCGTGGGACGCGCATGCCCACATCTTCGGACCCGCCGATCGATTCCCTTACACGCCGGGACGCGGCTATACGCCGCCGGACGCGCCGGTCGAGCGTTATATCGGGCTGCTCGATCATCTCGGCTTGGCGCGCGGCGTGGTGGTGCAGGGCAATGCACACGGCTTCGACAACCGCGTGCTGCTCGATGCGCTGGCGCGCTTTCCGCAGCGGCTGCGCGGCGTTGCCATCACCGATACGCGCATCAAGCCGGCGACGCTGCGCGACTGGCACAGACTCGGCATGCGGGGCTTACGCTTCCATCTGTTTTCGGATGCGGGCAAGCCCGGCTATGTGCGCGGCGTCGGGCTCGACGTGTTCGCGGTGTTTCGCCAAACGATGCGCGATCTCGGCTGGGTCATGCAGGTGTTTTGCGATTGGCGGCTGCTGCAGGACGTGGCGACGGTGCTGCGGGACATCGCACGCGAGATGCCGGTGATCGTCGACCACATGCTGAACATCCCGGCGACGCGCGGCGTCGGCGATCCGAATTTTCAGGCGCTGCTGAAGCTGGTCGGGGAGGGGCATGTCCATGTCAAGCTGTCGGCGGCCTACCGGCTCTCCGCGCAATATCCCGACTATGCCGACGCGCGGCCGTTCCACGACGCGCTGCTGCGCGCCAATCCGGAACGGCTGCTGTGGGGCACCGACTGGCCGCATCCTTCGATTGCCGCCGAGGTAATGCCGGACGACGGGCATTTACTGGATTTGTTGTTCGACTGGACGTCGGACCAAGCAACGCGCAAGCGCATTCTGGTCGAGACGCCGGCGCGTTTGTTCGGAGCGTGAGCGTCAGGCGTGCGCGGCTGGAAGCCGCCGCCTTAAAACCCGTGCAGCACCTCGCGCACATGCTCGACCTCGGGCGGTGCGGCGAAGCAGTGGCCGACCAGCTTGCGCCATTCCTGGAAATCCGGCGAGCCGCGGAAATCGACGGTGTGGTTATCTAGCGTCTCCAATTGCACGAACAGCCGGTAGCGCGCCGGCTTCTCGTGCGAGCGCTGCAGCGCCACGCCCTTGCAGCCCTTGGCGCGCTTGAACAGCGGCACGGCGTTCTTCACGCCGGCCTCGAAGTCGTTTTCCATGCCGGGCTTCACGTCGATCTGTGCGATTTCGATGATCATGACTTGTCCTTTTATGCGAGGGCGTATTGGCCGCGGCCGAAGAACTTGTCCTTGGCGTCGTCGGTGGCGCTGTCGCGCGCCGATTTGATGGTGGCGACCTTGGCCATGGCGCGCTTGACGCCGTCGCGGGCGGCAATCTTGTCGACCCAGGCCTTGACGTGCGGACGCTTCGACAAATCAATCGCAAGCAGCTCGATATTGCGCAGCCAGGGGAACGCGGCGATGTCGGCGATCGTGTATTCGTCGCAGCCGACATAGGCCTGCGTGGCCAGCCGCTGTTCATAAAGATCGTACAGCTTGTTGACCTGCGTGCTGTAGCGGCTAGCGCCGTAGTCCTGCCCGCTCGGCGCGTATTTGCTGAAGTGCACGAGCTGGCCGGACATCGGTCCGAGATTAGCCACTTGCACGATCAGCCATTGCAAAGTGTCGAAACGCTTGACCGGATCGGCGGGCAGGAATTTCCTGGTCTTCTCGGCGAGATAAAGAAGGATCGCGCCGGATTCGATGACGGTGTAGGGCTTAGCCGCGGGACCGTCCGAATCCACGATCGCCGGCACTTTGTGCAGCGGATTGATCTTGCTGAATTCCGGGCTGAACTGGTCGCCTTTCCACACGTCCACGATCTTGGTATTGTAGGGCAGCTGGCATTCCTCGAGCATGATGAAAATCTTCTGCACGTTCGGGCTGGTCAGCGCGTAGAGGTCGATCATCGGGGGGTCTCGTGTGAAGGGCCTGCGGACTGCGGCGGCTCTCTATAGGCTTTGCGGGGGGATTGTGGAAAGCGCCGCCTGGCGTAGGCAGGCCGGGCACAGGCAATCCTCGATCGCGGCGTTGGTCATCGGCAGCCGGTAGGGCTCGGTCGCGCACCAGCAGCCGCCGCCGAGCCTGCATTCGAATGCGGTGCCGCAGCGCGCGCAGGCGAGTGTTCGCGGAGGGCTTGCGGTCGGCGGCTGCATGGCACGGTCTCCGTCGCCGGACGATGTCGCGGCTGTCACATTACAGAATCGAATCAGTCGTAACGCAATGCTATGCCGGTCCCGCCGCTCATCGACGTCGCGCGTTACTGCGGCTCGCCACCACCGATATAGCCGCCGATCTTCCAGGCGCCGCCGCCCTTGACGTAGCAGAGCTGATCGTTGCCGATCGGCGCGATGGTATCCACCGATACATAGCCAGCCTTGCCGTCCGGCGTGACGATGCGCACGTAAGCCGCGGAAACCGGTGTCGGTTCGGGCATCACCCGCACGAAGGCGAGGCCGAGCTTGTCGAGCACCGGCGCGCTCGCCTGCGGCGCGGCGTGCACCTCGATCCCGGCCGACACCGGATAGCCCCACTCGCTCGCGTCGGTCTGTGTCGTCTTGAGCAGCTCCTCGAAGTCCTTGCCGTTGAAGTCGGGATCGGCCGGCGCGCAGATCGCGCCCTTATGCTCGGGTGAAGGAGACGCGGTCGGATCTTCGGCATAGCCGGTGAGGATGTCCCAGCCGGCGCCGGCCTTGTTGTTCAAGCCGAGCGCCGCCGACAGGTTGTCGATGCCGGATTTGCGCTTGTCGGCGGCGTCGCCGCTGCCGCGCTGCCAGAACAAGCCTTGCGCAACTACAAGCTTCGTTAAAGCGCCGCGATCCTTGTGCTTGGCCGCTTCGCCGAGCTGCTGGCGCAGGCTCTCGAAACTCGCGTCTGTCATCGGCTTCGGCGGCGTGATCGCGACCGGCTTGTACGGCCGCGCCGGCGCGGCCGGTGGCTGCTGGCCTTTCGGCTGGTTTTGCGCGGCGGCCGGCAACAGCCCGGCGACCAGCACGGCGGCGACAACAAACGCGGAATGGCCATGGCGCATCGGATATCTCCTGCAGTCGATGCAAGGTCCGGCGGCGGTCAGCGCGCAGCGCCGGGCGGCGCCCGCAAGCTTATCACAGATGCGGGCCGGCATCGCCGGTGGGCGGCGCCGCTGTCGCTATGGAATTTATTCCAGGAATAGGCGGGGGAATGCGCCGCGCAAAAAATTGCGGTCCCGGAGAGTAGGGTCAGCCGCACGGGACCGCAAGTGGGGCTACGCAGGACTCAACGCGTGACTGACGCAGTTTCTCGATAGCGCAACGCTGTGACGCTCCGGTGACAAGGCCGCCGCCTGTGGACTTCGCCGCGGCGGAGCCGCTAAATCTCTCCGTCCGCATCGCGTGACGCGAATTTTCCTTGAGAGAATCCCATGCCCTTGATCTCGCCCTATCTGCTGCCGATCGCGTTGCTGGTCGGTTCCAACGTGTTCATGACCGCTGCCTGGTATTGGCACCTGCGCTATAAGGAGGTGCCGCTGTTCAGCGTCATCCTCATCAGCTGGGCGCTCGCGTTCATCGAATATTGTCTGGCGGTGCCGGCCAATCGCTACGGCAGCGCGGTCTATAACGTGGCGCAATTGAAGACCATGCAGGAGGTGATCACGTTTGTGGTGTTCGCCGGCTTTTCGATTGTCTATCTCAAGGAGCCGATCACTTGGAATCAGGGTTTAGGCTTCGCGTTGATCGCGGCCGGCGCCTTCTTCGTGTTCCACAAGTGGTGAGCATCACTTGTATTGATGATTATTTGGCCGGCGCCACCCGCAGAACGCGGCCGGCATTGTTGTCGGTGAGCAGATAGAGCGCGCCGTCCGGACCCTGGCGCACGTCGCGGATGCGCTCGTGCAGCCCTTGCAGCAGGCGCTCCTCCTTCACCACCTTGCCGTCCTTGAGTTCGAGCCGCACGATCATCTGGAATTTCAACGCGCCGTTGATCAGGCTGCCTTTCCAGCCTTTGAACAGGTCGCCGCTATAGAACGTCATGCCTGATGGCGCGATCGACGGCGTCCAGTGCCAGAGCGGATCGTCCATGCCGGCCATCTGCGACTTGCCGGTGCCGACCGGCGTGCCGTCGTAATTGACGCCGTAGCTGATGCGCGGCCAGCCGTAATTGTGTTCCGGCGCGATGATGTTGATTTCATCGCCGCCCATGGGGCCGTGCTCCTGCTCCCACAGCTTTCCGTCCGCCGGATTGATCGCGAGGCCCTGCGGATTGCGGTGGCCGTAGGACCAGATTTCCGGCCGCGCGCCGGATTTGCCGACGAAAGGGTTGTCGTTTGGCGCCGAGCCGTCGGGTGCGATGCGCACGATCTTGCCGAGATCGTTGTCGAGCGTTTGCGCCATGTCGCGGTCGGTGAAGTGCTCGCCATTGGTGAGGAACAGATTGCCATCGTCCGCCTGCACGATGCGTCCGCCGAAATGATTGCCGCTCGAAGCCGGACCGTGCTGGCGATAAATCACCGTGACGTCGGAAAGGCGCGGCACCTCGCCGGCATCGAGCATGGCGCGCGCCAGCGCGGTGCGCCCGCCGCCGTCGAACGGCTCGGCGTACGAAAAATATATCGTCCGGTTATGTGCGAAGTTGCGATCAAGCGCCAGGTCGAGCAGGCCGCCCTGGCCGGAGGCGAACACGCGCGGCACGCCGGCAAGCGGCGGCGACAGCTTGCCGTCGCGGGTGACGATGCGCATGCGGCCGGGCCGTTCGGTGACCAGCATGCGCCCGTCGGGGAGAAAGGCGAGCGACCAGGGATGCACCAGCCCGCTCGCCAGGGTTTCAACGGTGACGTCACCGGCCGTGCTTTGGAAGGTTGGATCGGCGGCCTGGGCAGTGCCGGCGAAGGCCGCCAGCAATACCGTCAGCGCAAGGACAAATCGCATGCACCTCTCCATCGGCACCGCCTCAACTGTGCGACGTCGCGGAGGGTTCCGATAGTTCCTAGGCTAGGTGTTCTGGCGTTTTCGAGTTGTGGCCGGGCAGCGTCAGGATCGTCAGGCAACCCATGCCGATAAAGAGCAGGCCGAGCCCCAGCGCGACGGCGAACAGGCCGCCTTCGTTGTCGATGACGTTGCCGACGACATTGGCGCGCGCGAGCCCGACCGACACCACGGTCGCGGCCACGATGGTGGAGAAGACGAGCGCCGTGATGGCAACCAACTGGGCGAGCACGACGGTGCGGCGCTCATTGCCGAGCGCGCGGTCGGTCGGGGCTATAAAGCCGCTACCTTCAATCTGCTTGCTCATGACGAACCCCGCAAAGCGAGCTGGAAATCTATTATCCGATGTGCCGCACTAACGCGTGAAACGGGCATTGGTTCGACCCGATTACGGCGCAGCCGGTCATGAACCGGGGCGTTTTCGTGACGGTATGGTTAACGAAACGTTAACGGCAGAGCGGCGGATCGCGAAATATGGCGGCAAACGCTGCCTATTGCGCCGCCACCACCGGCTCCGGCTGCCAGTCCATCGCCACGTAGCCGGGTTCCGCTGCAATGCGGTCGAGCCAGCCGCGAATGGCCGGGAATCGCGCCAGGTCGAAGTCGCACTGGTTCGCCAAGTTGGTGAAGCCGTAAAGCGCGATGTCGGCGATGGTGAAGCGGTCGGCGGCGAAATAACGGTGGCTGGCGAGATGCATTTCCATCACGCCGAGCGCGCGGTCGCCGTTTTCCAGCCAGTCCTCGAGCGCATGCTGCTGCAGGTCGCGCCCGCCCTTGATCAAGACCAGCCAGAAATAGGCGGCGCCGATATTCGGCTCCAGGCTGTGCTGCTCGAAGAACATCCATTGCAGCGCTTCCGCCCGCTCGATGCGGTCTTCCGGCGCCAGCGTCGAGCCGCCGGCGACATACCAGAGGATGGCGTTCGATTCGGCGAGATAGCGATTGGGCGCGACTTCCAGCAGCGGCACCTGCCCGCTGGGATTTTTGCTGAGGAATTCGGGCGTGCGGCTTTCGCCTTTGAGGACGTCGACCTCGACCAGCTTGTACGGAATGCCGAGGCGGGCCAGCGCAAGGCGGACCTTGTAGCTGTTGCCGGACCGCTGCATCGAATAAAGCGTGTACATTTAAAGTCTAATCCGTTTGCGCGTGATCATTTCCGAAAACCGGTCGCCACTTTTCGGGATCATGCGCTCCCCCTCGAAGCATCTGCCGCCGCGGCGAATAGGCCGCCAAAGTCAGGCAATTGCATGGCCAGTATGGGCACGAACCGTCTGCCGGAACGCCGAAAACGGAAATTTATTCCGCCGCCATCCGGTGCGCGCGGGCATATTCCACTCACGCGTCGTCATCGATTGGAACCGGTTTCCCGCCGGAGCCTGTGCTCGGGCCGGCCAAAGGCCGGACCCGAGTGCGAAGCCCGCTTCGGCGGGCGAAGTGAGGTCGGAATAGATAATGCGCAAAGCAAAATTAGGGGCGTGCCGCAAAACGCCACAGGCTTGGGCAGCATCCGGTTTCATTCATGGCGCGGCGCAGCAATAATCCGAACGCCAGCAGCATGGTTGGAACTGCTAACGGAATCAGCGTGGCTTCCGGCAACCGAGCGGGCGATCAGCGGCACGATCCACAGCGCGGCCAGCGCGGTTTTTTCGAAAGCGCCGAAACCGCGGGCGAAGCCGTCGACGGCAAGATACGCGATCGCCGGCGCCAGCAGCATCAGGTCGTAGTCGAGGCTATAGGGAGTCGCGAGCACGCAGCCGATCACCAACGCTGCGGCCTTGAGCGGGTAGGCGGCGGCGCTGCGCCACAGCCAGCCAAGCGCGGCGGCGACGAGAATCGTCACCGCGCCTTGCATCGTATAAGCGAGCGCGATGCCGCCGCCCCACATGCGCACCCAGGAAAACACGCTCTGGATCTTGAACCAGCCGGTGCCGCCCTGCTCGAGCACGACGGTGCGGGTGAACTTGGTGGAGCCGAGAAACGCGGTCCACACCTCGGCGCCGAAGGCGAGCGTGACCGCGAGCGCCAGCAACGCCACCGTCACGGCGGCGGCGGCGAACACGCGCCAGCGTCCGCTCACCATCAGCACCAGCGGAATCAGCAGGCCGAATTGCGGCTTGTAGGCGAGGCAGCCGAGCAGCACGCCGGCCAGGCACGGCCGGCGGTCGAGTTGGCATAGCGCGGCGCCGATGAGGGCGGCGGTGAGGAAGCCATTGTGGGCCTGGCCGAGATTGACGAACACCGCCGGGAAGGCAAGCGCGAGCAGCAGCCAGAGAGGGTCGCTTGTAACCCCCTCTTTCAGGGAGAGGTGATCCGAAAGGATCGCGCGAATGGAAAGGAGATAAAGCCCCAGCGTCACGCCTTGCCACAGCGCCAGGGCAAGCGCGTAGGGCATCAGCGCCAGCAGTCCCGCCAGGCCGAGGAAGAACGGCGGGTAATGCCA
This sequence comes from Pseudolabrys sp., assembly GCA_036512915.1. Lineage (GTDB taxonomy): Bacteria > Pseudomonadota > Alphaproteobacteria > Rhizobiales > Xanthobacteraceae > Pseudolabrys. Next base: position 11,664 of record DATBZY010000034.1, read on the forward strand.
GCCATAAAATTGCGTCGCCGTCCCGAAGATCGCCTGCTCGCGGGCGAACTGTTGCGCGGGATCGAACGGCGCCGTCGGCTGGCCGTCGAGCACATAGGTCCCCGCCGCATAGACGTTGGAGAAATCGGTGCCAAGCGGGCGGCCGAGCCGGTCGTTGCGGCCGTCCGAGGTGGCGATCAGGTAGCCGGCACCGATCAGCGAGGCGGCGAGCAGGGCGAATGCCACCATCCGCATCCGCTCGCGGGTCAGCCAGGCGCCGGAGCGAAAAACCTCAATAATTCCGCCCATGATGGAGGGGTCTAGCAGCGCTGGATTAAAGGAGGGTTAGAGCATGATCCCGAAAAGTGGGGCCCGATTTTCGGAAAAGATCATGCTCCAGCAAAGCTTCCATCAACAGGCTTGATGAATGCATCATTCTTTGCGTCTTGCTGCCGCGCTTTTGGCCCATTACGACATTAAATCCGTTGCCGGCAGATCCTGAGATTCGGAGACTTTCGATGGCCTTCCTCGCGGACCACCTCAAGCGCGTCAAACCGTCGGCGACCATCGCCGTCACCGACAAGGCGCGCGCGCTCAAAGCGGCTGGCCGCAACGTCATCGGGCTCGGCGCCGGCGAGCCGGATTTCGACACGCCCGACAACATCAAGCAGGCGGCGATCCGGGCGATCGAAAGCGGCAAAGCCTCGAAGTACACCAACGTCGACGGCATCGCCGAGCTGAAGGACGCCATCGCCAAGAAGTTCAAGCGGGAGAACGGCCTCGACTACAAGCCGTCGCAGATCAGCGTCGGCACCGGCGGCAAGCAGGTGCTGTACAACGCGTTCGTGGCGACGCTGAACCCCGGCGACGAGGTGATCATCCCGGCGCCGTACTGGGTGAGCTATCCCGACATGGTGCTGCTCGCCGGCGGCGCGCCGGCGGCGGTCGAGACCAGCATGGCGACCGGATTCAAGATGACGGCGCAGCAGCTCGAGCGCGCGATCACGCCGAAGACCAAATGGTTCCTGCTCAACTCGCCGTCGAACCCCTCGGGCGCCGCCTATACGCGCGCCGAGCTGAAGGCGCTGACCGACGTGCTGCTCAAGCACCCGCATGTCTATGTGATGACCGACGATATGTATGAGCACCTGGTCTACGACGACTTCGTGTTCACCACGCCGGCGCAGGTGGAGCCGTCGCTGTATCCGCGCACGCTCACCATCAACGGCTGCTCGAAGGCCTACTGCATGACCGGCTGGCGCATCGGCTATGCCGGCGGGCCGGAGCCGTTGATCAAGGCGATGGCGATGATCCAGTCGCAGTCGACCTCCAACCCGGCGGCGGTGTCGCAATGGGCGGCGGTGGAAGCGCTCAACGGCCCGCAGGACTTCATCGCCAAGCACAACAAGATCTTCAAGGAGCGGCGCGACCTCTGCGTGTCGATGCTCAACCAGGCCAATGGCATCAAGTGCCCGACGCCGGAGGGCGCGTTCTATGTCTATCCGTCCTGCGCCGGCACCATCGGCAAGACCGCATCGACCGGGAAGAAGCTTGCGAGCGACGAGGACTTCGTCACCGAGTTGCTGGAAGCCGAAGGCGTGGCGGTGGTGCAAGGCACGGCATTCGGGCTCGGGCCGGCGTTCCGGATTTCCTATGCGACCAAGACTGAGGACCTGGAAGAAGCCTGCCGGCGTATCCAGCGCTTTTGCGGGAATTTGAAGTAGGCCGTTTCCGGCGCGCGAGATGTTCGTCAACTTTGATCTACAACGCTTTTTTTTGGCGCGGGACATGTGCGTTTTGGCCGCGTCCGAACGGGAATTCGCCCTTGCCAGCCCCGCCCTCACCTGAAACGATATCGCTAACGGGCCGGGCAAAGGTCCAACTCCCGGCCGCTAAGGGAGGTTGCTATGGGACAGAACGGCACGGGTCCCAAGGGTCCCCGGTGCATTGCACTGGTGGGCCCATTCCAAAGCGGCAAGACAACGCTGCTTGAGGCGATCCTCGTGCGCACCGGCGCGGTCCAGCGCGCGGGCACGGTTGATACGGGCACCACGGTCGGCGACGCCAGCAAAGAAGCCCGCCAACACAAGATGAGCGTCGAGGCGACCTTCGCCACCGCCAATTTCATGGACGACAGCTACACTTTTATTGATTGCCCCGGCTCGATCGAATTCATTCACGAGATGCGCAGCGTGCTGCCCGCGATCGACGCGGCGGTCGTGGTCTGCGAGGCCGACGAAAAGAAGGTGCCGCAGCTGCAGCTGATCCTGAGCGAGCTGGAAGACCAGAACATTCCGCACTTCCTGTTCCTCAACAAGATCGACAAGGCCGACAAGCGCGTGCGCGAGACGCTCAAGCTGTTGCAGCCGGCCTCGCGCGTGCCGCTGCTGCTGCGGCAAATCCCGATCTGGAACGGCGACATCATCGCCGGCTTCGTCGATCTCGCGCTCGAGCGCGCCTATGTCTACAAGGAGCACGCGCCGTCGGAGATCATGGAGCTCAAGGGCGAGGATCTCGACCGCGAGAAGGAAGCGCGCTTCAGCATGCTGGAGACGCTGGCCGATTACGACGACGAACTGATGGAGCAGTTGCTCGAGGACATTCAGCCGCCGCGCGACAAGGTGTTCGACGACCTCGCCAACGAACTGCGCGATCGCATCGTCTGCCCGGTACTGCTCGGCGCCGCCAGCCGCAGCAACGGCGTGTTGCGCTTACTCAAAGCGCTGCGGCATGAGGCGCCGACCGCCGCGGAAACCGCCCAGCGCCTCGGCGTCAAGGCCGGCAACGATGCGGTGGCGCTGGTGCTCAAGACCTTCCACACCACCCACGGCGGCAAGATGTCGGTCGCCCGCCTGCTGGCGGGACAAGCCGGCGACGGCACCACCTTCAACACGCCCGCGGTCGAAGTGGGCCGCGTCTCCGGCGTGTTCAAGCTGATGGGCCAGCACTTCGACAAGCGCGCGCAGGCCACCGCCGGCGAGACCGTTGCGTTCGGCAAGCTCGATCAAGCCAAGACCGGCGACACGCTGTCGTCGGGCAAGCAGGCGCATGCGGCGGTGGCCGAGGTGAAGCCCTATCCGCCGGTGCTTGCCATCGCGGTGCAGGCCAAGGAGCGCAAGGACGACGTCAAGCTCGGCGTCGCCTTCGCCAAGCTCACCGAGGAGGACCCCTCGCTCAGCGTCGTGCACAATGCCGAGAGCCACGAGGTGGTGATCTGGGGCCAGGGCGAGATGCATCTGCGCGTGGCGACCGAGCGGCTGGGCGAGCGTTACGCGGTTCCGGTCGCAACGCGGCCGCCGACCGTCGGCTATCGCGAGACCATCCGCAAGCCGATCACCATCCGCGGCCGGCACAAGAAGCAGTCCGGCGGCCACGGCCAGTTCGGCGATGTGGTGGTGGAGATCAAGCCGCTGCCGCGCGGCTCCGGCTTCAAATTCGAGGACAAGATCACCGGTGGCGTGGTGCCGCGCAATTACATCCCGGCGGTGGAGGTGGGCGTCATCGATGCGCTCAAGCACGGGCCGCTCGGCTTCCCCGTTGTCGATGTGGCGGTGGCGCTGATCGACGGCTCCTTCCACACGGTGGACTCCTCCGACATGGCGTTCCGCACCGCCGGCCGCATCGCCATCGTCGAAGGTTTGCCGCAATGCCAGCCGGTGCTGCTGGAGCCGATCCATCTGGTCGAGATCGTCTGCCCGAGCGACGCCACCGCCAAGATGAACGCCATCCTGTCCGGCCGGCGCGGGCAGATCCTCGGCTTCGACACCCGCGAGGGCTGGGCGGGCTGGGACCTGGTGCGCGCGCAGATGGCGGAAGCCGAGATCGGCGACCTCATCATCGAGGTGCGCTCGGCCACCGCTGGCGTCGGCAGCTTCGTTTTCAAGTTCGACCACATGGCCGAACTCACCGGCCGCACCGCCGATCAGATCGTCGCGGCGCGACGGGCGGCGGAGTAGGTTCTGACGACGGCGGTTCTTCCCGTACCCGTGACTTGCCTGTGAACACGGTGCGCCCCGCCGCGGCTGGGAAATCCCCGAGCGCCTCGCCACGCCCGAGCATCTGGTGTTCAATCGCCGCACGTTTTTAGTTGGCGGTGCGAGTGCGATCGCTTTGATGCCGCGCAGCGCTAGCGCGCAGCGCGTCACCGATCTCGCCTATCTGCCGCACCCGAGCGCCGATCTGTATCCGGCCAAGCGCAACGAGAAGTTCACGCTCGACCGGCCGATCACCGACGAAAAGATCAACGCCCACTACAACAATTTTTACGAATTCAATTCGTCGAAGGATGTCGTCGAGCAGGCGCAAAAGCTGCAAATCCGGCCGTGGATGGTGAAGATCGACGGCATGGTGGAGAAGCCGCAGGAGATCGGCATCGACGATCTCATCCGCACGATGACGCTGGAGGAGCGCACCTACCGTCACCGCTGCGTGGAAGCCTGGAGCATGGCGATCGCCTGGACCGGGTTTCCGCTCGCCAAGCTGGTCAATTTCGCGCGCCCGCTCGGCTCCGCCAAATATGTGCGGATGGAAACCTTCATGGATGCCAAGACCGCGCCCGGCCAGCGGCAGACCTGGTTTCCGTGGCCCTATATCGAAGGCCTCACCATGGCGGAAGCGACCAACGATCTCGCCTTCCTCGCCACCGGCGCTTACGGCCATCCAATGGCCAAGCAGCACGGCGCACCGCTGCGGCTGGCGGTGCCGTGGAAATATGGCTTCAAGTCGATCAAGTCGATCGTGCGCTTCACCTTCACCGACCAGCGGCCGAAGGGCTATTGGGAGGCGCTGCAGTCGTCCGAATACGGCTTCTGGGCCAACGTCAATCCGGCGGTGGCGCATCCGCGCTGGAGCCAGGCGAGCGAGGAAGTGATCGGCACCGGCGAGCGGCGGCCGACGCTGCTGTTCAACGGCTACGGCGACTACGTCGCCGACATTTATAAGGGCATGGACGGCGAGCGGCTGTGGGTGTGAGCGGGTCTTCCGCCCGGCGCCTGCCGCACCTATCTCGCAGGAAACGCCATGGAGGCTTTCTTGCGCCCATTCATCGCATGCATCGTCGCGGTCCTCGTCGTTCTGAGCGCGGTCCCGTCCCGCGCGGCCGAGGAGCCGGATCTCATTTTCAGACGCCGACGGTGTTCAAATGGCTGACGCCGAACGACAAGCTCGCCACCTACGGCCTCGACGATCCCGAGGTCGAGGGCGTGGCTTGCCATTTTACCGTGCCGGAACGCGGCGGCTTGAAAGGCTGGATCGGCGTTGCGGAGGAAGTGTCCGATATTTCGCTCGCCTGCCGGCAGATCGGTCCGATCCGGTTCAAGGAAAAATTCTCGCAAGGCGAGGACGTGTTCCGAAAACGCCGCTCGCTGTTCTTCAAGAAGATGCAGATCGTGCGCGGCTGCGACGCCAAGCGAAACGTGCTGGTCTATATGGTCTACAGTGACCGCCTGATCGAGGGCTCGCCGAAAAATTCCACCTCGACGGTGCCGGTGATGCCCTGGGGCGGCGAAACAACCGTGCAGAAATGCGCCGATTGGGTGGAGAAATAGGCCGCGGCGGATGCGGCGGCGACGGCGCATTCAAAAGCGGCTATGATGGTTTGGGGGCAAGCGGACGGAGATGGTCATGTTCACCGATCAACCTGACATCAAGGGCTTGCAACGCGCGGTCGCGAACGCGCTGCACCAGCATTGGGTGCTGTATCTGGTCGAGGGCGTCGTCCTGCTCGTTCTCGGCTTAACCGCCGTCGTCATCCCGCCGCTCGCCACCCTGACGGTGACGATTCTGTTCGGCTGGCTGTTCCTGGTCAGCGGTGTGATGGGCCTGATCACGACTTTCTGGATGCGCCAAGCGCCGGGCTTCTGGTGGGCGCTGGTTTCGGCCGTGCTCGGGATCGCGGTCGGCGCGATGCTCCTTGTGTTGCCAGTGAGCGGCGCGTTCTCGCTCACAATCGTGCTGGTCGCCTTCTTTATCATCGAGGGCGTCGCCTCGATCATGTTCGCGCTCGATCACAAGCGTGAGCTGTCCGGCCGTTGGGGCTGGATGCTGGTGAGCGGCATCGTCGATCTGGTTCTGGGCGCGATGATCTTGGCCGGGCTGCCGAGCACCGCGGCCTGGGCGATCGGGCTCCTGGTCGGCATCAATATGGTTTTCGGCGGAACCGCGCTGATCGGTATGGCGCTGCACGCGCGCGACAGCGCATGATGCCGAAAAAGCCTGTCCCGGACTTGATCCGGGATGAAAACCGGTTTCCCGCCGGAGCCTGTGCTCGGGCCGGCCAAAGGCCGGACCCGAGTGCGAAGCCCGCTTCGGCGGGCGAAGTGAGGTCGGAAAAGATTATGCGCAGGAAAATAAAAGCGCCGTAAGTTCCTACGGCTGCGTTTCCCCGGCTTCAACCTCGGCCAACTTTTCGCGCCAGTCCTTGCGCTTGAGCACGAAGGTGAGCGCCGAGAGCCCGAGCAGCATGCCGCACACGATCAGCAGCCCGAGCGAGATCGGCCGGCTGAAGAAGATTAGATAATTGCCGTTCGACATGATCAGCGATTGGCGTAGGCTCTGTTCGAACAGCGGCGCGATTACCAGGCCCAGCACCAGCGGCGCCGGGTCGAAGGCGAATTTCCGCAAGGCGTAGCCAAGCACGCCCATGATCAGCATGATGTAGACATCGACGATTGAGTGGCTCACTTCGTAGACGCCGACGATGCAGAACATGATGATGAGCGGATAGAGATAGGCATAGGGGATGCGCAGCACGGTCACGAACAGGCCGACCAGCGGCAAGTTAAGAGCCAACAGCATCAGATTGCCGACATACATCGAGGCGACGAAGCCCCAGAACACGTCCGGATGCTCGGTGACGAGCTGCGGCCCGGGGTTGACGCCGTGCACCATCAGCGCGCCCATCAATACCGCGGTGATCGGCCCGGTCGGAATGCCGAGCGCCAGCATCGGCACGAAAGCGCCGGTGGAGGCCGAATTGTTCGCCGATTCAGGACCTGCCACGCCGGCGACCGCGCCATGGCCGAATTCCTCCGGATGCTTGGAGACGCGGCGTTCCAGCGCATAGGACAGGAAGCTGGAAATGATGTGCGCGGAGCCGGGGATGATGCCGATGATGAAGCCGAGCACGCTGCCGCGCGCGATCGGCATGATCGATTGGGCCCATTCCAGCCGGTTCGGCAACAGTTCGCGGAATTTCGGCGTGATCACTTCACCGACCACGGTGTGGCTCGGGGTCGAGAGGATTTCGCCGAGGCCGAACAGGCCGACCGCTACCGGCACGATGCCGATGCCGTCGCCGAGCTCGGCGAGGTCGAAGCTGTAGCGGAAATGGCCGGTCATGTTGTCGATGCCGACCATGCCGAGCAACAGCCCGATGCAGGCCATCAGCAGCGTGCGCACCAGCGACGACGATGACATATAAGCGAGGAAGATCAGGCCGAGCACCAGCATCGCGGTGTATTCCGGCGGGCCGAACTTCAAGGCGATGGTCGCGAGCGGCGGCGCTACTAACGTGAGCATGATCACGCCGAAAGTACCGGCGACCCAGGAACCCACGGCGGCGATGCAAAGCGCGGCGCCGGCGCGGCCCTTCTTAGCCATGGCGTTGCCGTCGATACAGGTCATCACCGACGAGGCCTCGCCGGGAATCCGCATCAGGATCGAGGTAGTGGAGCCACCATATTGCGAGCCGTAATAGATGCCGGCCAGCATGATCACGGCCTGCGTCGCATTGAGCCCGAAGGTTACCGGCAGCAGGATCGAGATACCCGACAGGGGCCCGATGCCCGGCAGCACGCCGACCAGCGTGCCCACGAGGCAGCCGAGAAATGCGTACCAGAGATTGTCGAGCTGGAAGGCAATGCCAAATCCATGCGCCAGGCTGATCAGAGTGTTTTCCACGAATGGAGTCCTAGAAGCTATATTCAGGAAGGGGCGTCTTGAGCCCGTACACGAATGAAACGTAAGTGAACAAGACGATGGCGATGCAATAAATGCCGGCCCGCAGCGGATTGCGCCGCTCGATCACGATCAGCAGCGCGACCATCATCAGCAGCATGGTGATCGTGAAGCCGAGGTGCTCATAGAGCGCGATCGCGGCCGCGGTGATGACCGTCACCATGGCGGCATGTTTGCCATCCCCCCAGCCGAGTTCGGAGAACGGACCGCTTTCTTTGGCGCGCACGATCAGTATCAGGCCGAAAATGATGGTCAGCGTGGCGACGATCATCGGCAGAAAGCCGGAGCCGGGCATGGATAGTTGTCCGACCGGCAGATCGCCGCTGAGCGTGATGATCACCGCGCCGAATAGGACAAACGCAGCGCCCGCCACGTGATCCGCACGGAGGTTCATGAATTTCATCCCTGGCGGCCGATCAATTTCACCGCCTCATCGGAGCGTTTAGCATCCTCCGCCCAGAACTTGGCGAAGTTGGCCGCGTTGAGATGAGCGGGCTCCAGACCGGCATTGGTCATGGCGGTTGTAAATTGATCCGAATTCGCGGCTTTCTCGATCGCGCCGTTTAGAGTGGACACGATATTGGCGGGCGTACCTTTCGGCGCGAAGATTCCGACCCACAGATAGTATTCGACGTCGTAGCCGAGTTCCTTCAGGGTCGGCACATCGGGCAACGCTTTCGAACGTTTGCCGCCGAACGACGCGAGGGCGCGCAGCTTGCCGGCTTTAATATGTTGGAGCGAGGCTGAGACGGTCTGCGTGCTCGCTTGTGCGTTGTTGCCGAGCAGGGCGGTGATGGCCGGCCCGCCGCCATTGGTCGGCAAATGCCGGAGCTTCGGGATACCGGTAGCCTTTTCGAGCAGCACCACCGGCAGATGGGTTGCACCATAGAGGCCGCCCGAACTGTAGATGATCGCCTCCGGACGCTTTTTGGCGTCGTCGAGGAACTCCTTGAGTGTCTTGTAGGGATGCTGGTCGTTAACAAGAACCAGGACAGGGTCGGCAACCAGTCTGGCCAGCGGAATGAAATCGGCGCGAGTGGTCTTGGGTTGTCGCCCGAACAACTTGTCGACTTCTTCGTAGCCGGAAATCCCGTTGTTGTGCGACAGCAGCGTGTAGCCGTCCGGTTTGGCGCTGGCGCCGACCTGTGCGCCAACCTGGCCTCCTGCGCCCGCCTTGGTCTCGACCACCACCGGCTGCTTCAGGATCGGCTCGAGCGCCGCAGCGGAAGGCCGTGTGACGAGGTCGTTGACGCCGCCGGGCGGAAACGCGTTGAAGATCGTGATCGCGTGCGCGGGAAAAGCCTCTTGCGCCAATGCGGGTCCGGCCGCGAGCGCGGTGGCAGACGCGGCGGTGCCGATGACAAAACTGCGCCGATCCATGTGTTTCTCCCCTAGGGCCTATTTGGTCCTGGCCTTTTTGTTAAAGACGAAAACCGCGCGATCACCGGATGGTGAGGCGCGCGGCATTCGCAATGTGTGGAGCGTTCGCCCCGTTAGCCCTGCACGCGGCCGATGTCCTTGACCGCATCTTCGATGCGCGCGGCGTCGGCATCCCAGAATTTCGCGAACTCCGGCGCGTCGAGGTATTCGACGTCCTGGCCGAGATTGGCCATTGAAGTCTTGAAGATGTCCGTGGCCGCCGCCTGCTTGAGCACGGTGCGCAGATAGGTGATGACCGGCTGCGGCGTGCCTTTCGGCGCGAACATGCCGACCCAGAGATAATATTCAACGTTATAGCCGAGCTCCTTCATGGTCGGCACATCGGGCAGCGCCTTCGAACGCTTGGCGCCGAACAAAGCGAGCGGCTTGGCCTTGCCGGCGTTGATCTGCGCCAGGCAGGCCGACACCGACGACACCAGCACCTGCGCATTGTTGCCGAGGAAGGACGTGAGCGCCGGTCCACCGCCATTGGTCGGCAAGTGGCGAAACTTAAGGCCGCCGGCCGCCTTCATGTACAGCGCCATCGGGATATGCAACGCGCCGTACAGGCCCGAGGACGAAAAGATGATCTCATCCGGCCGCTTCTTGGCGTCCTCGGTCAAATCCTTGAGCGTCTTGTAGGGCTGCTGGTCGTTGACGATGAGCACGCACGGATCGGCGACGAAGCGCGCCAGCGGAATGAAATCGGCGCGGGTGAATTTCACCGGCCGGCCGAACAGCTTGTCGACTTCGGCGAAGCCGGAGATCGATGTGATGTGCGACAGCAAGGTGTAGCCGTCGGGCTTGGCGTTGGCGGCAACCTGCGCGCCAACCGCACCGGCGGCGCCGGCCTTGGTTTCGATCACCACCGGCTGCTTGACGATCGGCTCGAGCACGGCGGCAAGCGGGCGCGTCACAACGTCGGACGCGCCGCCGGGCGGAAACGGATTGATGACGGTGATGGCGTGGGACGGATAGGTGTCCTCGGCGAAGGCGGGCCGGATGGTTAGGGCTGCGGCTGCGGCGGCGCTACCGGCGACAAAACGGCGTCTGTCCACGTGAATCCTCCCTTGGCAAAGCGAGTTTTGCCGGCGGGTTGCCGGCTTTGTTGTTGTGGCCGCGATGCTATCGCCCGGCACGGTGGGCAATCAAGCATCAATGATCGCCACCGCCCGCGTCCAGCCGGCGGACCCGCCGCGGACCTTCACCGGAAAGCAGCTCACTGTGAAGCCCGTGGCCGGCAAAGCCTCCAGATTGTGCAATTTCTCGATATGGCAATAGCCGATCTCGCGCCCGGCCCGATGACCCTCCCAGATCAGCTTGGCGTCGTGGGTCTCGGCGTATTTTTGTTTGGTGTAGACGAACGGTTCGTCCCAGCTCCATCCATCGGTGCCGGTGACGCGCACGCCGCGCTCGAGCAGATAGAGGGTCGCCTTGCGGCCCATGCCGCAGCCTTTGGCGACATAATCGGGGCGTCCATAGGCGGTACCGGCGCTGGTGTTCACCACCACGACTTCAAGCGGTGAAAGCGTGTGGCCGATGCGCTTGAGCTCGGCCGCGACGTCGGCCGCGGTTGCT
>DATBZY010000035.1:0-2633 GCA_036512915.1 Pseudolabrys sp.
AGCGCGATGAAGGCGGTGCGGTTCGGATCGTATTCGAGCCGCTCGACGGTCGCCGGCACGTCGAACTTGGTGCGGCGGAAATCGATTCGGCGATAGGCCTGCTTGTGCCCGCCGCCGCGGAAGCGGACGGTGATGCGGCCATTGTTGTTGCGGCCGCCGGACGAGTGCTGACCTTCGGTCAGCGCCTTCAGCGGCGCGCCCTTATACAGCGACGAGCGGTCGATGTTGACCAGCTGGCGCTGGCTCGGGGTGGTCGGATTGTAGGTTTTCAACGCCATCGAATCGCTCCCTTACAATCCCGTGGTCACGTCGATCTTGTGACCCTCTTCCAGGGTCACGATCGCGCGCTTCACGTCGGACTGCTGACCGACCTTGTTCTTGAACACCTTGACCTTGCCGCGACGGATGAGCGTGTTGACGTTCTTCACCTTGACGTCGAACAGCTTCTCCACCGCTTCCTTGATCTGCGGCTTGGTGGCATTGCGCGCCACCTTGAACACAACCTTGTTGTGCTCGGATGCCATCGTCGCCTTCTCGGTGATCACCGGAGACAGGATGACGTCGTAATGGCGCGGATCGCTGGTGCTCATTTGAAACGCGCCTCCAGCGCATCGAGCGCGGCCTTGGTGAGCACCAGGGTCTTGCGCCGCATGATGTCGTAAACGTTGATGCCCTGAATCGGCAGCACGTCGATATTCGGAATGTTGCGCGCGGCACTGCGGAAGTTCGCCTCGATCTCCGCGCCGTCGATGATCAGCGCGTTGCTGAGGCCGAGCTTGCCGAACTGCTTGGCGAGCGCCTTGGTCTTGGCGTCCTTCAGCGTCGCCTTGTCGATGACGATAATGCCGCCGTCCTGGGCTTTCGCCGACAGCGCGTGCTTGAGCGCGAGCGCGCGCACCTTTTTCGGCAGGTTGATGGCATGGCTGCGCACCACCGGGCCGAACACCCGGCCGCCGCCGCGAAACTGCGACACGCTGGCGGGACCGTGACGGGCCTGGCCGGTACCCTTCTGCGCGTACATCTTCTTGCCGGTGCGGGCGATCTCTCCGCGCTGCTTGGTCTTGTGGGTGCCGCGCTGGCGCTTGGCGAGCTGCCAATTGACGCAGCGCTGCACGATGTCTTTGCGCGGCGCGAGGCCGAAGATCGCATCCGACAAACTGACCGAGCCGGCTTCCTTGCCTTCAAGGGTGGTGATTTTAATGTCCATGTTACGCGCCCTCCTTCGCGGCGGGGGCTGCGGCGGCCTCAGGCACTTGCGCGGGCTTGGCATCGGACTTTGCGTCGGCGGTCTCGCTGACGCGGAACTTGCCGGGCTTCGGCACATCCTTATGCGGCTTCTTCTTCACGGCGTCGCGCACCGTGATCCAGCCGCCCTTGGCTCCCGGCACCGCGCCTTCGATCAGCAGGAGCCCGCGCTCGACGTCGGTCCGCACAATTTTAAGATTGAGCGTGGTGACGCGATCGACGCCCATGTGACCGGGCATCTTCTTGTTCTTGAAGGTCTTGCCGGGGTCCTGACGGCCGCCGGTCGAACCGATCGAGCGGTGCGAGACCGACACGCCGTGCGAGGCACGCAGGCCGCCGAAGTTCCAGCGCTTCATGCCGCCGGCAAAGCCCTTGCCGATCGAGATGCCGCAGACATCGACGAACTGACCGGCCACGAAGTGGTCGGCCGTGATCTCGGCGCCGACCGGGATCAAGGCATCCTCGCTGACGCGGAATTCGGCGAGCTTGCGCCGCGGCTCGACCTTGGCCTTGGCGAAATAGCCGCGGTCCGCCTTGTTCATATTGTTGGTACGGCGCGGGCCGGCACCGAGCTGGAGCGCGATATAGCCGTTTTTGTCCTTGCTGCGATGGGCAACCACCTGGCACTGCAATAGCTGCAGCACCGTCACCGGCACGTGTTCACCGGCCTCGGTGAACACCCGGGTCATTCCGAGCTTTTGCGCTATCACTCCCGAACGCATCTTAAGTCCTCATCCGGCTTTAAAGCTTGATCTCGACGTCGACGCCGGCAGCGAGGTCGAGCTTCATCAGCGCGTCCACGGTCTGCGGAGTCGGATCGACGATGTCCAAGAGGCGCTTATGGGTGCGCATCTCGAACTGTTCGCGGCTCTTCTTATCGACGTGCGGCGAACGGTTCACCGTGAACTTCTCGATCTTGGTCGGCAGCGGGATCGGTCCACGCACCTGAGCGCCGGTGCGCTTGGCCGTGTTCACGATCTCGCGCGTCGACGCATCGAGGATGCGGTGATCGAACGCCTTGAGCCGGATCCGAATATTCTGGCCGTTCATATTCATTTCTCTCTGTTTCTTCCCCCTCTCGCCGCTTATGCGGGGAGAGGGTCGGGGTGAGGGGCAACTCTCGGCTTAAGAAAGCGTCCCTCACCCGACCACTTCGTGGTCGACCTCTCCCCGCAAGCGGGGAGAGGTGAAGAAGAAGTTACTCGATGATGCTCGCCACCACGCCGGCACCGACGGTTCGGCCACCCTCGCGAATGGCGAAGCGAAGTTTCTCCTCCATGGCGATCGGCACGATCAGGTGCACTTCCATCGCCACGTTGTCGCCCGGCATCACCATCTCGGTGCCCGCCGGCAGATGCACCACACCAGTCACGTCGGTGGTGCGGAAG
>DATBZY010000036.1:0-2536 GCA_036512915.1 Pseudolabrys sp.
CTCCCAGGCCCGCGGACTGCTCTTCCATCGCCTCGTCCAGCAGGCCGTCGCCAGCGGGCCGGCACCGTACCATCAGATCATTGCCGCCAACGATCCAGCCCCAGCCCTTGAGGCTACGTGAGTGAAGGGGATACCCATTTAAAGCGATTACCCGTGAGTTCCTGTTCGAGGAGGAACGCATGCGGAAAGTTTCCAGCGCTACCGTGGCCATGATCCTGGCGATCGCCCTCTACTTCACGCTGTTCTGGGGCTTCGACGCGCTGCGCATGTTAACCTCGCCGACCTACGGCCTCGAGGACGTGTGGCGTTCGCAATTTGTGTTCGGTATCGGCCGTGTGTTCGGCCTCGGACCCATGGGGCTGATCCAGCTCGCCGCCTTCTTCGGCACCCTCAAGCTCGCCGTCGCCGGCATCTGCGCCGTGCACATCGTCGACCGCTTCCGCTGCCTCGCCGGCGGCAAGGCGGGTTCGGAAATTTTAGAAGGCGGCCTGATCTTGGTGGTGCTGGTCACCATCGCGTCGGTCGGCCCGGCGGTGTGGGCGCACAATACCGACCTGGTGCGCGAGCAGACCCTCCAGCTTCTGCTCGCCGGCCTTGCCTCCGCGCTCTGCATCGTCGAGCGCAGCTACGGTCGCCCGGCCACGGCCGACGAACCGGTTGTTGCGACGGCCACGGCCACGGCGCCGCAAGGCGCGACCTGGTTCTCGCCCTGGCGCTAAGGCGCGCGGGCTTCAAATGCATCTGATTTTGAGTAATCCCGTAGCTTGTCCGTAAGGACAGGTCACTTTGCCTTTGCGACCTCGGCGATCACCTCGGCCGCTTCCTTGAAGGCGTGGTTGGCCGCCGCACGCCGCAGTAGATCGCCTGCTGCATGATGATTTCCTTGATATCGTCTTCGGAAAAGCCGCCCTCGGTGAGCGCCGCGCGCACGTGCATGCGGAACTCCTCCCACTTGTCGAGGGCGAGCATGGTGCCGATCACCAGGATGCGGCGCGTGCGCTCGTCGTAATGCGGGCGCGTCCAGATCGCGCCCCAGGCGGCGCGGGTGATGAAATCCTGGAATTCGGCGTTGAACGGCGTCTTCTTCGCATTGGCGCGATCGACCCAGGCATTGCCCAGCACCTTGCGGCGCCTGGCCATGCCGCGCTCGTGGCGTTCTTTCTCGTCCATCGCGATGACCTCTTACATGCGCATGTTCGCTTCCGAAACCAGGTTCCCACCCCGGATCAACTCCGGGGCAGGCTTTTTCGGGATCATGCGCTATCCGCGCAGGAAGTTGACCACGGTCTCGGTATAGAGCTGCGGCTGCTCGATGTTCGAGATATGCGCGGCGTCGAGCGCTACGAGCTTGGCGCCCTTGATCTGCTTAACGATCGCTTCGCCGGCGGCGGGCGGCGTTGCCGGATCCTGCTTGCCGACGATCACCAGCGTGGGCGCGGTGATGCGCGGGTTCGAGGCGGTGAAATCCATGTCGCGGACCGCCTCGCTGCTGGCAATATAGCCCGCCAGATCGGTGGCGAGGAACATCTCCTTCATGCGGGCGATCGCCTGCGGCGCGCGCGCGCGGAAGCCTGCGGTGAACCAGCGCTCCATGTTGGCATCGACCAGCGCGGCGAGGCCCTTCTCGCGCACGAATTTGATGCGGTCGTTCCACGGGCCCTTGTCGGCGTAATGGTAGTTCGTGTTCGAGAGAATGAGCTTCTCGATGCGGTCGGGCGCGTTAGCGCCAAGCCATTGCCCGACCATGCCGCCCATCGACAGGCCGCACCAATTGATCTTCTTGATCTTGAGTGCATCGAGGACGGCCAGCACGTCGCGCCCGAACCGCTCCATGGAATAGGGGCCCTTCGGCACGCCCGATTTGCCGTGACCGCGGCGGTCGTAGCGTACGAGGCGGAAGTGCTTGGAAAACTCCGGCGCCTGGTCGTCCCACATATGCAGGGTGGTGCCGAGCGAATTCGACAGCATCAGCACGGGCGCGCCGTCGCGGCCTGCGACCTCGACATTGATCGGACAGCCGTCGTCGGCATTGATCATCGGCATGAATTCCTCCCCTAAGCTTGGATTTTGGTTGTTTGGGCGTGGCGTTAAGCGACACCCTTAAAGCGGTCCGCGCCCGCTGCAAAGCTCTTTTCAGCGACGCTGCGAGGGCTTAAGCCGTGGCCTAAGGCTTAAGGTTGGCCGGTGAATGAGAAGGAGACGACGCCGATGGCGATGACAATGACGGGAGAGGTTCAGCTCCCGGCCAGCCGCGAGGTGGTGTGGGCAAAGCTCAACGATGCCGAGGTACTCAGGGCCTGCATGCCCGGCTGCGAGGAGCTCAACAAAACCTCCGACACCGAATTCCAGGCGGTCGCCGTTACCAAGATCGGGCCGGTGAAGGCGCGCTTTAAAGGCAAGGTGCATCTCACCGATCTCGACCCGCCCAACGGCTACCGGATTTCGGGCGAGGGCGACGGCGGCGTCGCCGGCTTCGCCAAGGGCGGCGCGACGGTCGCCCTCGCGGAAAAAGACGGCGGCACGCTGCTCACCTACA
>DATBZY010000037.1:0-4967 GCA_036512915.1 Pseudolabrys sp.
GGGGCGAGCCCCTCGGTCGGCTCGTCGAGCAGCAAGAGCCGCGCGCCGGTGCGTAGGATGCGGCCGATCGCCAACATCTGCTGCTCGCCGCCGGAGAGCTTGGTGCCTTGGCTTGAGCCAAGCCGCTCCTTCAAATTGGGAAACAGCGCGAAGATTTGATCGAGCGAAAGTCCACCCGGCTTCACCACGGGCGGCAGCAGCAAGTTCTCCTCGACGTTGAGGCTGGCGAACACGCCGCGCTCCTCGGGACAGAACGCAACGCCGGCGCGCGCGATCTGCTCGGAGGCGCGATTGATCAGTTCCTGGCCCTCGAAGCGCACCGAGCCGGTGCGGTGGCCGACAATTCCCATGATCGATTTCAGCGTCGTGGTCTTGCCGGCGCCGTTGCGGCCGAGCAGCGTGACCACCTCGCCTTCGTGCACGTCGAAATTCACGCCGTGCAAGATATGCGACTCGCCGTACCAGGCCTGCAGGTCCTTGATCGCGAGCAATGGCGTGCGGGCGTCAAGCATGCCCCACTCCCAGATAGGCTTCGCGCACTTCCGCGTTGCTCGACACCGTCTCGTAGTCGCCCTCCGCCAGCACGCGCCCGCGCGTGAGCACCGTGATGAAATCGGAGAGATCGGCCACCACCGAGAGATTGTGTTCGACCATCAGCACGGTGCGGTCGGCGGATACGCGCTTGATCAATTGCGCGATGCGATCGATGTCCTCGTGCCCCATGCCCGCCGTCGGTTCGTCGAGCAGCAGCATTTCCGGATCGAGCGCCAGCGTGGTGGCGATCTCGAGCGCGCGCTTGCGGCCATAGGGCAGTTCGACCGCAACCCAGTCGGCGAAAGAGGACAGACCGACATCGGCGATCAGCTCCATCGCCCGCTCGTTGAAGCTGTTGAGAGCCGAGGCCGAGCGCCAGAAATCGAACGAGCCGCCGCGGCTGCGCTGCAGGGCGATGCGCACGTTTTCCAACACGCTCATGTGCGGAAAGACCGCGGAGATCTGGAATGAGCGCGCCAGCCCGAGCCGGGCGACGTCGGCCGGCTGCATCGCGGAGATATCGTGGCCCTTGAACAGAATGCGTCCGCGGGTGGGGCTGAGGAATTTCGTGAGCAAATTAAAACAGGTGGTCTTGCCGGCGCCATTCGGCCCGATCAAGGCATGGATGGTCCCACGCCTGACATGCAGGCTGACGCCGTTGACGGCGGTAAAACCGGCAAATTCCTTGGTGAGATCCTCGGTCTCGAGGATCATCTCTTCAGCCATCACGCAACTGTCCCCTCGCTTCGTATTCTCGGCATCTTTTCGCAGGGCGGCAAGGGCTACTAAAGGTTTGGTGTTCCATATAAATTGCCGGTTGAACATAGGCCCACCCCCAAGCCCCGCACGCTCGCCACCCTCAAAGCGGGCTGCCGCGACAGCTTCCCAGCGGCACTGGGCGAGGTATTCGAGCAGGTGGCGGAGGCGGCCTTATGCCGCCGGCCGTTCGCAACCGTTGCCGCCGTACATCAGGCCATGGTCGAGACCCTGCGGCAGGTCGACGCAGAACGCGCGCACGCCGGATTCGATCCTCCGACAGTTCGAGCAACGGCTCGGCAACGCCCTGGAGCACCACGACCTATCGCGGACGCTGACCGATCAGCTTGATTTGAACTTCTTGGCGAGCGCGTCGGCATTGCGGGCCAGCAGGCCGACATCGGCGCCGACTGCCACGAACAGATAACCCCAGCCGATATAGCGGCGCGCTTCCTCCTCGTTGCCGGTGAGGATGCCGGCCGGCTTGCCGATTGCCTTGAGCCGCTTGCCGGCGTCTTCGATCGCCTTTTGCACGTCCGCATGCTGGGGATTGCCGAGATGGCCGAGGGAGGCGGCCAGATCCGACGGGCCGATGAAGACACCGTCGACGCCTTCCACCTTGGCGATGGCTTCGATTTGGGCGAGCGCTGGACCGGTCTCGACCTGCACCAGCACGCAGATCTCGTCATTGGCTTTGGTCAGGTAACCCGGCGTGCGTCCGTAGCGGCTGGCGCGGGCGGCCACCGACACGCCACGAATGCCCTGCGGCGGATAGCGGGTCGAGGCGACCGCGCGCTTGGCTTCCTCGGCATTCTGCACATAGGGGAACAGCAGCGACTGCGCGCCGATGTCGAGCGCGCGTTTGGCCAGCACCGCGTCGTTCCAGGCCGGCCGGATGATCGGCGTCGCGGTGCCGCGCTGGATAGCCTGCAGCTGCGACACCAGATCGGGGATTTCGTTCGGCGAATGCTCGGTGTCGAGCAGGATCCAGTCGAAGCCGCTGTCGGAAATGATCTCGGCCGCGATGTTGCTGCACAGGCTCGACCACAGGCCGATCTGCAGTTGGCCTTTGGCGAGCGCGTGCTTGAAGGCGTTGCGTTGCAGTTCCATGGTTTCACTCGCTCTTAGAATTTGCGCATGATCTTTTCCGAAAACCGGTACCCACTTTTCGGGATCATGCGCTAAATGAATTGGATGGCGATGCCGCCGAGTAGGCCGAAATCGGCGTGCAGCGTGTCGCCCTTTTGCGCGAACACCACGCGGGTGAACGAACCGGCGAGCACGAGGTGTCCGGGCTCGAGCGTGGTGCCGTGCTGGCCGAGCTTGTTGGCGAGCCAGGCGACGCCGAGCGCCGGATGGCCGAGCACGCCGCAGGCCAAGCCCGTCTCCTCGATCTCGGAGTTGCGGTACATGATGCCGCCAACCCAGCGCAGGTCGACATCCATCGGACCCACGGGGCGTCCGCCAATGGCAATGCCGGCGGCGGCGCCGTTGTCGGCCACGGTGTCGAAGATCTTGCGCTGATCCTGCAGCCGGGCGTCGACGATCTCGATCGCCGGCACGACATATTCGGTAGCGCGCAGCACATCGGTCAGTCCCACGCCGGGCCCGAGCAGCCGCTTGCCCATCACGAAGGCCAGCTCGACCTCGACCCGCGGCTTGCAGTAATCGGCGTGCTTCACCTTGGCGCCGTCGGCGATCATCTGGTCATCAAGGATAAAGCCGAAATCCGGCTCGTCGATCATCGAGGACCGCTGCATCGCCTTCGAGGTCAAGCCCACCTTGTGGCCGATCAGCTTGGCGCCGGCAGCGATCTTACGGTTGGCGACTTCCGTGGAAATTGCATAGGAATCCTCAATGGTGATGCCGGGAAAGGTCACGGACAGCTGAACCGCCTGTTTGCGCTCTTTTTGCGCGGCCATCAGAATGTCGGCGGCCTGCTTGCGGTCGGCATCGGATAACATGGCTGGATTCCTTGGGCTTTCGTGCGCTCTGCGGAATGAATTACGCACGCTCGTCTAATGCCGCGCGCCAAATCGCCGCTGGCGATGCCAAACGGGGCTGCGTAACGCACTAGTGCTTCAGCTTCGAATCGACCGTGAAGCTGGCCTCGGTCTTCTTCGTGATCTCGTCCACCGTCACGCCGGGCGCGAGCTCGATCAGCGCCATGCCGCCACCCTTGCGGTCGATGTTGAAGACGCCGAGATCGGTGATCACCATGTCGACCACGCCGGCGCCGGTGAGCGGCAAGTTGCACTTGTGCAGCAGCTTCGGCGCGTCCTTGGCGGTGTGCTCCATGATCACGACCACCTTCTTGACGCCGGCGACCAGATCCATGGCGCCGCCCATGCCCTTCACCATCTTGCCGGGGATCATCCAGTTGGCGAGGTCGCCGTTCTCCGCCACCTGCATGGCGCCCAGCAGCGCGATGTCGATGTGACCGCCGCGGATCATGGCGAATGAATCGGCGGAGGAGAAAAAGCTCGTGGTCGGAAGTTCAGTGACCGTCTGCTTGCCGGCATTGATTAGGTCGGGATCTTCTTCGCCCTCATAGGGGAACGGTCCGAAGCCGAGCATGCCGTTCTCGCTCTGCAGCTGCACGGTCATGCCGTCCGGGATGTAGTTCGACACCAGCGTCGGGATGCCGATGCCGAGATTGACGTAGAAACCGTCGCGCAATTCCTTGGCTGCGCGTTCGGCCATCTGGTCGCGGGTCCAGGCCATTACACTTCCTCCCCGGTTCCTGCCGCCGCGGCCTCGCGCTTGCGCACGGTGCGCTGCTCGATGTGCTTAGTCGCATTCGGCACGTGGACGATACGTTTGACGTACACCCCCGGCGTAATGATGTGATCGGGATTGAGGTCGCCCGGCTGCACCAGGTGCTCGACTTCGGCGACGGTCATTTTGCCGGCGCTCGCCATCATCGGATTGAAATTGCGCGCGGTTTTCCGGTAGACGAGATTGCCTTCGGTATCGCCCATCCAGGCGTGCACGATCGACAGATCGGCGACCAGCCCGCGCTCCATGATGTAGCGGTCGCCGTCGAACTGGCGCTCTTCCTTGCCCGTGGCAATGTCGGTGCCGGCGCCGGTGCGGGTGAAGAAGGCGGGGATGCCGGCGCCGCCGGCGCGGATGCGCTCGGCCAGCGTGCCCTGCGGATTGAATTCGATCTCCAGCTTGCCGGCGAGATATTGCTGGGCGAACAATTTGTTCTCGCCCACGTAAGACGAGATCATCTTCTTGACCTGGCGGGTCTCCAGCAGCAGGCCGAGACCGGCGCCGTCCACGCCCGCATTGTTCGATACGACCGTGAGGTTTTTGACGCCGGAGTCGCGGATGGCGAGGATCAGCGTTTCAGGGATGCCACAGAGGCCGAACCCGCCGGCCATGATCAACATGCCGTCTTTGAGCAGGCCGGCCAGCGCCGCGCGTGCATCGGGATAAACTTTCTTCATGCAACTATACCGCTCGCCTGCACGGCTGCGCCCCTGCCTGAATGTGAAAAAACATCGACCCCTACTCTTACTGTGTCACATATTGCTGCGCCGCGACGGTGCTGCGATTGGAGCATTGCAGCATGGACATCGCGGCAGGCTTCTGACGAGCGCGCCGATCAGCCGTCGACGCATGGTTGCGATTGAGTTTGGGATGTGACGCTCGGGCCGTAGCGGCGGATC
>DATBZY010000038.1:0-5004 GCA_036512915.1 Pseudolabrys sp.
TCACGAAAAGTGTAACAGCGCGCGGGCGGCACGCAACCCTCGTCCCCCGAAAGCTATTCTTGTGGGAGCGGGCTGCCTGCTTTATCTGGAGCATTCGACGAAAACGAACCCCGTAAGCCCCGGCATGGATGACAGAACCACCGAAGCCGCGCTTTCGCTGACCAAATTCGGCGTCGGTCAGCCGGTCCGGCGCAGCGAAGACCCCAAACTGGTGCGCGGCGAAGGCCGCTACACCGGCGACATCAGCCTAACCGGCCAGGCTTACGCGGTGATGGTGCGTAGCAGCATTGCACATGGCGTCATCCGCGGCATCGAAACCGCCGCCGCCAAGTCGATGCCGGGGGTGCTCGCCGTCTATACCGCAGCCGATCTGGCCGGCTATGGCGGGCTCAAATGCAACCTGCCGCTCAAGAACCGCGACGGCTCGCCGATTCACTACACCCCGCGGCCGGCGCTAGCGGGCGACAAGGTGCGTTTCGTCGGCGATCCGGTCGCCTGCGTGATTGCCGAAACGGTCGCCCAGGCCAAGGACGCCGCCGAGGCGGTGGCCCTCGACATCGAGCCGCTCACCCCGGTGCTGGGTCCGGCGCAAGCCGTCAAGGCGGACGCGCCGCTGGTGTTCGATGAAGTCCCAAACAATATCGCGCTCGATTATCACTTCGGCGACGCCGCGAAGGTCGCAGCCGCCTTCGCCAAGGCCAAGCATGTCACGCGCCTAGAGACATCCAATCAGCGCATGGTGGTGAACGCCATGGAGCCGCGCGCGGCGATCGGCGAATACGATTCCGCGACCGTCAAGTGGACGCTGCATTCATGCAGCCAGGGCGTCTTCGGCCTGAAGACGTCGCTGATGGACATCCTCGGCGCGCCCGCCGACAAGGTGCGCGTGCTCACGGGTCAGGTCGGCGGCTCGTTCGGCATGAAGGCCTCAGCCTATCCCGAATATGTCTGCATCCTGCATGGCGCCCGTGCGCTGGGCCGGCCGGTGAAATGGACCGACGAGCGCTCCGGCAGCTTCATGTCCGACCATCACGGCCGCGCCCAGGACATGACGGTTGAGGTCGCGTTCGACGAGAATGCGCACATCCTGGCGGTCCGCCTCACCGGCTATGGCGACATGGGCGGCTATCTCGCCCAATTTGGTCCGCTGCTGCCGACCGGCAACGTGGTCAAGAACGTCGCCAGCGTCTACCGCACCCCGCTGCTCGAAGTCGCGACCAAATGCGTGTTCACCAACACCACGCTGGTGTCGGCCTATCGCGGCGCCGGACGCCCCGAGGGCAACTACTATATGGAACGGGCGCTCGATTATGCCGCGACCGAGCTCGGCATCGGCCGCATTGAACTGCGCAAGCGCAACATGATCCGTCCGCGCGACCTGCCGTTCAAGGCCGCGTCCGACATGACCTATGACTGCGGCGATTTTCCTGGCCTGTTCAAGCAGGCGCTGGAGATGGCCGACTATAAAGGCTTCAACCGCCGCAAGCGCGAGAGCAAGAAGCGCGGGTTCCTGCGCGGCTTCGGCATCGGTTGTTATCTGGAAATGACCGCCGCGCAAACCATGGAAATGGGCGGCATCCACTTCAACGCCGACGGCACGGTGACCATCGTCACCGGCACACTCGACTACGGCCAGGGCCACGCCACCGCCTTCGCGCAGGTGCTCAACGAAAAACTCGGTGTGCCATTCGATCGCATTCGTCTGCTGCAGGGCGACAGCGATCAGCTGGTCACCGGCGGCGGCACCGGCGGCTCGCGCTCGACCATGCTCAGTGGCGCGGCGGTGAGCGAGGCCGCGGTGAAAGTGATCGAGCAAGGCAAACAGATCGCCTCGCATGTGCTGGAAGCCTCGGTGAGCGACATCGAATTCAAGTCAGGACGTTTCATCATCGCCGGCACCGACCGCGCGATCGACATCATGGAATTGGCCGAGCGGCTGCGCTCCGGCGTGAAGTTTCCGAATGGCGTTCCGCAGTCGCTCGACGTCACGCACGTGACCAAGCCGATCCCGGGCACCTTCCCCAATGGCTGCCACATCGCCGAGGTGGAGATCGATCCGGACACCGGCGCGACCCAGGTGGTGAAATACAACGCGGTCAACGATTTCGGCACCGTAGTCAATCCGCTGCTGGTCGAGGGCCAGATTCACGGCGGCGTGGTGCAGGGCCTCGGCCAAGTGCTGTTGGAACAGGCGGTCTACGATACCGACGGCCAATTGGTCACCGGCTCGTTCATGGACTACGCCATGCCGCGCGCGCACGACGCGCCGATGATCGAGGTGGCGAGCCGCCCGGTGCCGACCAAGTCCAATCCGCTCGGCGCCAAGGGCTGCGGCGAGGCCGGCACTTCCGGCGGACTGCCCGCCGTCGCCAATGCGGTGATCGACGCGCTGTCGGATTACGGCATCCGCCATCTGGAAATGCCGATGACGCCGTCGCGGATCTGGCAGGCAATCGAAGACGCCAAGCGCAAGCAGCCCGCATAAATGCTGCCGGGAACATTCGCACGATGAGTCAGGCGACCGAACTCCTGGGCGCGAGCCGCGCGCCTCCCTTGCGCGTCGTCGGCGTGATCAGCGCGGCGCATTTCGTCTCGCATTATTACATCCTGCTGCTGGCGCCGCTGCTGCCGTTCGTGCGTGCGGAATATGGCGTGAGCTATACCGAGATCGGGCTGGCGCTCGCCGCCTTCAACATCGTATCCGCCGCGTTGCAAACTCCCGCCGGCTTTCTGGTTGATTGGCTCGGCGCGCGCGTTTTGCTGATCGTCGGCTTGGCGGTCGGCGCGAGCGCGTTTGTGATCGCAGGCTTAGTCGATTCCTTCTGGGTCATGGTGGCGATGTTCGCGCTCGCCGGCGTCGGCAATACGGTCTATCACCCGGCCAACTACGCGTTGCTGTCGCAGCATGTTCCGCCGGACCGCATCGGCCCGGCATTTTCGGTGCACACCTTCGCCGGCATGCTCGGCTCGGCGGTGGCGCCCGCAAGCCTGCTGATGATGCAAAGCCTGTGGGGCTGGCGCGGCGCATTCATCGGCGCGGGCATTCTCGGCTTTGCGGTGGCGGCGATCCTGCTGGCGGTTCACGATAACACCGCAGCGCCGGCACCCGCGGCGCCGCCGCGCGCCGACTCGGATACCGGCGCGGTCGGGTGGCGGCTACTGCTGTCGGCGCCGATCCTGCTCAATCTGGTTTTCTTCATGCTGCTCGCGATCATCAGCGGCGGCATCTACAACTATTCCGTGGTCGCGCTCGGCGTCATGTATGGAACACCGGTGGCCACGGCGAATATCGCCCTGTCCGGCAATCTGCTGCTGACAGCGATCGGCGTGCTGATCGGCGGGCTGCTGGTCGCGCGCACCACGCGTCATGCCGTGGTCGCGACCCTGGGGCTGGCGGCGCTGGGGCTGATCATGGCGCTGATCGCCAATATCGATCTCGGCGCGCTGCTGCTGATCGTGGCGATGTCGGTGGCCGGCTTTTTCTCTGGCGTGATCATGCCCTCGCGCGACATGATCGTGCGCGCTATCACGCCGCCCGGCTCGTTCGGCAAAGTGTTCGGCTTCGTCACCACCGGCTTCAATATCGGCGGCATCGTTTCGCCGCTGATTTTCGGCGCGATCATGGACCACGGCAGCCCGCGCCTGGTGTTCCTGCTGGTGGCCGCCTTCAGCCTGATTGCCATCGTCACGGTTGTGACA
This sequence comes from Pseudolabrys sp., assembly GCA_036512915.1. GTDB lineage: Bacteria > Pseudomonadota > Alphaproteobacteria > Rhizobiales > Xanthobacteraceae > Pseudolabrys. Next base: position 3,700 of record DATBZY010000038.1, read on the forward strand.
CGGCCCCGCCGGGCGGCCTGAGCCTGCGAGCCCCCCGACGTTTTGATTGCGCCAGATCTTGTCCGAAAACCGGTTCCCATCCCCGATCAAGCCGAGGACAAGCCTTTCGGGATCATGCGCGGGTTATGGACTTGTCAAATCAACCGAATTGCCCCATGTCAGGGGCCTCCGGGTTATCCGACAGCGGCGTTTCGACCGCAATCGAGCCCCGCCCTGCTGGGGGATCGTCCAACGGTAGGACTCCAGACTCTGACTCTGGCTATCTAGGTTCGAATCCTAGTCCCCCAGCCAGCGCCCCCTAACCTTCTGAGCGCGTTAGCTTTTCGCTTCGTCGTCCGGCGGAATCGGCGTTTGCTACATTCCGTTGCTACAGACCGATGGCGGAAAGGACGCGTGCGGTCGATTCCAAATGTCCTGCGTCGCGGATTCACTTTTCACTTTCGCCGCGCAGTACCCTTTTCCATCCGTCACAAGCTTCGCCGAACGGAGCTCACCTGCAGTCTGAAAACATCCGACACGAGCACTGCAAAACTAAAATCCAGGGCGCTATACATAGCCTCTGAACATTTCTTTAAACGCTTGCGCGAAACCCCCATGCTTTCAGACGAACAGCTCACGCTCATCGTTGGCGACTTCTACGAAACGGTCATTCGTCAGGAAAATTCACTACGGCTTAATGGGCAACCGTTGAGCGAGGAAGCGCGCCAAGCCCGCATCGCTCACTACAAAGAAGTGTCAGAACGCACCAAACAATCACTCGGGGGCAACCAGTTTGCTGACGCAGCCTTCGTTTCCGAGGCAATGCTTCGTAAGCACAAACTTGCGGGAACTCTAAAGCGCAACGAGATCAACCAGGTTCGCCAGGCCATCCTGCGTGCCGGCATTGACCTCGCCGACCACATGAAGGCGCGGTACGAAGGCGATTTTAATCACCAACCACGAGACCAACTTCTCAAAGCGCAATTCGCAAATTTTGCCCCAATACAAGAGGGGCCGATCACTAAGACGCCCGCACCAAAGCCCGCAGGCCCACTATTTTCAGAATTCTCGAAACCTTTTCTTGCCCGACAGGTCCAAACACGAGCATGGGAGAAACAAACGGCCCACCAAGCTGAGAAGAGCTTCGAACTATTCGCCGAAATAAACGGCGATTTGCCGATCGAAACCTGTCCATGGCGAATTCGCAAATCCTCGCACAAACGGATCGGCCCGGGCAGTCTTGTGAGATACCGACAGGTGCTACCGTCCGTATCCATGAAGTACCTGCTCATACTCGCCGTCCACCTGTTGGCCACCATCGCCAAA